>NZ_CM002692.1:159632-467577 GCF_000632515.1 Parageobacillus genomosp. 1 | reverse complement strand
AAAAACTGCAGAGTGGCCTCTGCAGTTTTTACGACTCAATCAAGCATGAACCGATAAAATATACTATTGCCAGCAAAGAAGCAATATTTAAGGTAATGGATAATTCTTCCATTTTGTCCCCTCCTCATTATTCGTCCCCATTATATCGTAACATAACACTTTTTCTATGTGGCAGACATTTTATACGACTTTTTGACAATTTTATTACTTTAGCCTAATGCTTCGCTTTATAGAAAGGGAATGCGTCGAGGGTTTTAGTTCCATGTTCCTCCTTTTAGCTAATCGCCAAGAGCAAGGCAAAAGGGGCTTCCCTTTCTTGAAGCCCCTAGCCTAAATAGCGGTAATAAATCGATTTCGCCTCTTGAATATCTTTTGTCCCATGAATCAACGCGCGCCCGTCGGAAAAGACGACAAGCCGCTCGTTTCCAAGCGATACGGAAACAAGATATGGATTGACATCCACGGCCAATCCTTGTTTCGCAAACAAAGCGGCCAGCTCTTGCAAATCATAATTTCGTTTGACAGCGGGGCGGATTTGCACCGAATTGCGCCCGCACAGCACCGCCGTTTTTGTTTGCTGCTCATAGGAAAGAAACGGATAGGACGGATTGAAGCCGCAAGTCGGGCAATCTTCTTTTTTCACCGAATCAATCCGTATCGCCGTATGCTGATTTTTCCATAAATCAAACGATACGAGCTTGTTGCGCAACGCTGCCCAGTCTTCGACTAAAATTTTCAGCGCTTCCGTCACTTGATAACTGACGACCATTTGCACCGCCGGGCTGATAATTCCCGCCGTGTCGCACGTTAGGCCGCCCGTCGGCACCGTATCAAGCAGGCAGTGAAAACATGGCGTTTTTCCGGGAATAAACGCGTAGCTAATGCCATAGCTACCGACACAGGCGCCATAAATCCAAGGGATGCGATATTTGTAGGCGGCGTCGTTGATAATCATACGCGTATCAAAGTTGTCGGTCGCGTCAATGAAAAGATCAGGCGTTCTTGTAGTAATCAGCTCCTCAAGCTCTTGCGCCGTCACATCGCCGACAATCGCCTCGATCTCGACATCGGAGTTTACTTCCTGAAGCCGTTGCTTAGCGGCGATCGCTTTCGGCAGGCGTTCTTTTGCATCGGCTTCGCTGTATAACTGCTGACGCTGAAGATTGCTCCATTCGACATAGTCGCGGTCGACAATCGTCACTTTGCCGACGCCGGCGCGCACCAATGCTTCGGCATTGCCTGTTCCTAACGCACCGGCACCGATAATGAGCACATGTTTTTGCCTAATTTTCCTTTGTCCTTCTTCGCCGATTGGCGCAAACAACTCCTGACGAGAATAACGTTCGTTCAAACAACACTCATTCCTTCCGTTGGACTGCTTGCGGTAGCGTACCGTTTTTTCGGAATTCTGCCCGCCTCATAGCCGAGACGTCCCGCTTCCACCGCTAATTTCATCGCTTTAGCCATTTTGACTGGATCAGCTGCACCAGAAACGGCCGTATTTAACAACACGCCGTCCGCCCCTAACTCCATCGCCAACGCCGCATCAGCCGGGCTGCCGATTCCGGCATCCACAATCACCGGTACCGTCGCCTGCTCGATAATGAAACTTAAGTTAAGCGGATTGACAATGCCCTGCCCGGAACCGATCGGCGCAGCACCCGGCATTACCGCATGGCAGCCAAGCTCTTGCAGCCGTTTGGCCAGCACGACATCATCGGAAGTATACGGAAGAACGATAAATCCTTCCTCAAGCAACATTTCCGTTGCTTTTAGCGTTTCCACCGGATCTGGCAGCAGCGTTTTCTCGCAGCCGATCACTTCTACTTTAATCATATCACATAATCCCGAAGCTTTGGCGAGCCGCGCGATTCGCACCGCTTCTTCCGCCGTTTTCGCTCCCGCGGTGTTTGGCAGCAGTTTATACTTTTTTAAATCTAAATTTTCCAAAAAGTTAGGCTGGCTCGGCTCAAAAATGTTCATGCGCCGGACAGCAAACGTTAAAATTTCTGCTCCCGATGCTTCGACCGCTTGCTTCTGCACTTCCAAACTTGGATATTTCCCTGTTCCGAGCAATAATCTCGACTGAAATTCATATGGCCCGATTTTTAACATCTCAACCGCCTCCTACAAAATGGACAATTTCGATTTGATCGCCGTCGCATAAGGTTGTCATGTCATATTGGCTTTTTTCAATAATGGTTAAATTTACTTCGACAATGGCCAGCTTGTTGTGCAATTGAAAATGGGCAAGCAAATCGCTGACCGTTTTCACTTGCTCGGGAACATAAATCGATTCGCCATTAATAATGAGCTTCATTCCTTCCCCACCTTTATTTGATGTCGCGTGAGCGAAAACGGAGCAAGATCGACATCTGTTTCTTTTCCTTCTACTAAATCCGCCAACAACACGCCGGTAATCGCGCTTAACAAAATGCCGTTACGGTAATGGCCGGTCGCCACCCAAACGCGCGGGTAATGAGGATGTTCTCCTATGTACGGCAGACCATCGCCCGTTTGCGGGCGGATGCCGCTCCATGCCTTTTCCCATTCCGCCTTTTCCAGTTCCGGAAGAAGACGGCATGCGCGTTCAATCAGACTCATTATCCCTTGGACCGATACTTTCCGGTCAAACGTGTGCGGCGTCGAAGTCGCCCCAATGAGCAGCCGGTTTCCGCGTTTCGGCACGATATAGCAACCGCTTTTGGCAAATACAGTTGTTTTCAGGAGCGGCGTTTCCGTTTTCACAAACAAGCATTCCCCTTTGACCGGATACATCGAAAGCGAAAGACCTGTTTGTTCAAGAAGCATGGAAGACCATGCCCCTGAGGCGATGACGACAATATTGGCGGCAAACGTTCCGCGATTCGTCTCGATTACGTACGAATCGCCTAACTTTCCTAAACGCATCACTTCGGTGTACTCATACCACTTTGCTCCATAGGCTAGCGAAGCGTGCGCCAATGCAAGCGAAAAATCGGGAGCGCTTACTTGACCGTCTTTTGGAATATACATCGCTGCCACAAGATCGCCGGAAACATGCGGCTCGATTTCCTTTGTCTCATCCGCCGAGAGCCAGCGCGGCGGATCATCTGTCTGCCGCCAAAATTCGTAATGGCGGCGAAGGGCTGCTGCTTCTTCCTCCGTCACTGCCACTTTCAGCATGCCTTTCTGTACAAGCCCAATGTCCATTCCGGTAAGTTCCTTTAATTCCTCCGCAAGCTTAGGAACCATCTCCCTGCTTTTGATCGCGAGAGGAATAAGCGGGCTCTCTTCGGAAAATTCTGACTGCGCTCCAAGCATTCCCGCCGCTGCGCTGGATGCCTGGCTTGCTATCCGCTCTTTTTCGAGCACGCCGACACGAAATTGGCGTTTTGCCAGTTGAAATGCAATCGATGCGCCGATAATTCCGCCGCCAACCACCAATACATCGTAATCATGACGTTCCATCAACATCCCTCTCCCCTGTACATTGCCCATGTTTGACTATATGAGCGAGCTTCTTTACTTCTGCGACAGGATCTCTCGCCAAAAACACCGCCGACATCACGGCGATCCCATCGACACCCGCCCGCAGCACTTGCGCCGCATTCCCCGCGTGAATGCCGCCGATCGCAATGATCGGAATATGAACGCCGCCCGCAACAATCCGTAATGATTCGACTCCGCGCGGTCGCATCCCTGGCTTGCTTGCGGTCGGAAAAATATGTCCGTAGATACAAAAATCTGCGCCGCTTTTCGCTGCTTCCTTCGCCTCGTCAAGCGAATGGACCGAGCAGCCGACAACCAGCCTAGGAAAATGGTGCTTTACTTGACGGACGGATAAGCTGTGGTACGCAAGCTGCACCCCTTTTACGCCATATACGACCGCCACATCGACGCGATCGTTAACGATGATTTTTTGCGACGGGACCCCGTTGCCGATGAGAGCGGCAACAAACGCGGAAACCTCGCGCGCTGTTTTCCTTTTTTCCCGTACATGAATCGCATCGACATACGGATGAACGCGGGCGCAAATGGAAGCAAACTGTTCGACAGACTGTTCTCCCGTCGAAATGAGATGAAGCTGTTTTGTCATTGTCATCCCTTGCTTTCTAGCGTACATCGGTAACTGGAATATACGGGTAATGCACGCCGGTGTAATAAGCCGCCGCCGCCACAAAGGCAAATAGAGCGACAAGCGCGATATCGCATTTGCTAAAGCCGATTTCATAGTAAAACGTCCGCTCCGTGCTGCTAGAAAAGCGCTTCGCTTCCATCGCCACCGCGATGCGCTGGGCGCGGCGGATGCTTTGCGACAGGAGCGGAATCGCATAGCGCTTCATTTTTTCCAGCCATCCGCGGTTCACCGTTCCCCGCACTTTTAACGCATTATGCACGGTCTGAAATTCCTCGAGCATAATCGGAAGCAAGCGTACGGCCGCCAAAAAGCTGTAAGCGTATTTCGGCTTTAACTTTAGCTGCTGCATCAAGGAATAAAACAGACGGACCGGTCTCGTCGTTAAGGAAAACAAAAGGCCAAGAAGAGCGAAGGAAAGGGCGCGGAAGCCAAGATGCAGCCCGCGCAAAAAGCTTTCCTCCGTCACATGGATCAGCCCCCAGCGAAACCATGTTGTCGTCCCCTCGCCAAACATCATCATCGACGAAGCGGTCGAAACAAAGATAAGAAGAAACGGCAAAAACAATAGCAGCAAAAACTTCCACGGGTAGCCGGTAGAGAACATAAACAGCAAAAGCAGCGCGAGCGAAAAATTGATTAATACATTTGGATTATGAATGAACAATACAGCCAAAAACAGAAACAGAAGCACGATTAGTTTTAAACTTGGGTTTGTTTGGTGCAGCCATGTTTCCCGATAATGAATGTTCCATTTCATCGTCTGTTCCTCCTACACAAGCAGCGCGGCTGCTTTTGACCGCTGCCCGGAAATCGATTCATCCTTGACGAGCCGCCCGTCTTCGATCACCCATCTCCTAGTGGCAAAATGCTTCACAATATTTTCATCATGGGTGACCATAATGATGGTTGTCCCTTGTCTGCGATACGACTCTAACAGCTCGAGAAGCGCAAATGTATTTTTCGCATCCTGGCCAAACGTCGGTTCATCGAGAAGAAAAATTTGCTGTCCGCTTACAATTGAAGCGGCGACGCTTAAACGGCGTTTTTGCCCCATGGAAAGCTGGTATGGATGCTGGTCTTGCTGCCCATAAAGATGAAACTGCCGCAGCAGCTGTTCCACCGTTTCTGCAATCTCCGCCTCTTTCCGTTTTTCCAATCGAAGCGAATAAGCAAGCTCTTCGCGTACGGAATTGGTGACAAACTGGAATTCCGGATTCTGAAAGACAAAGGCAAGCAAACGGTGCAGCTGTTTAAGCTGCTTGCTGTCTTTGCCATACAGCTCATATGTTCCATCGGTGCGGATCAGCTTCATGAGCGCATGCAAGAGCGTGCTTTTTCCAGCGCCATTTTTGCCCGTGACAGCAATCCATTCCCCCGCATGTACGGTCGCTTCTTCAACAAGGATTTTCACCTCATTGGAGCGATAGCCTTGAAATTGGCGGAGATATATCCTTTTCTCCCCACCGCTTTCCGTTTTCCGGCGCTGCCGCTTTGCCATATATTCCACCCATACGCCCGGATACCAAATTCCTTGAGAAGCGATGATGTCTTTATAGTTGGCAAACACCGTTTGTGCCTTGCCATCGGCGATAATTTCCCCGTCATCGTTAAATAAAACGATGCGGTCCACAAAATCGAGCACATGATCGATTTTATGTTCAACAATAATGACCGTTTTCTCTTTAGCGATCCGTTTCACCGTCTGCCAAATCTCTTTTGTTCCTTCCTCATCGATCATCGCCGTCGGCTCATCCAAAAACAGCACATCCGGCTCCAATGCCAATACGGACGCCAGCGCCAGCCGCTGTTTCATCCCGCCTGACAGCGTGTGAATATCGGTATGCGGCTCAATAAACAGCCCGACTTTTTCTAACAGCGTTTGGATCCGATGGTGCATCTCGCTTCTCGGCACGCCGATGTTTTCAAGGGCAAAAGCAATTTCCTCGTCCGCAAACGGCATGCAAAACTGCGTATCCGGATCTTGAAACACATATCCCCAGTTCGTCGGGAGCTGCAAGCGCTCCGCCTTCATCGGCACGTCGATCGAATGCGGAATCAATCCAGACAGCACTTGCAACAACGTCGATTTGCCGCACCCGGACGGACCGAGCAGCAATACTTTTTCTCCCTCGTAAATGGTAAGTGATAAATCTTTAAACAACAGCGTATCTTTGCCTGGAAATTTTAAGCGGAGCCGCTCTACAGCAACGATCGGTTTCATTGCTTCACCGCCACCTTTTTCAGCGATCGAGCGCATCATAATCATCTTTCGAAGCCGGACGCAACATTTGCGTTACCCCCGTTTTCTCTAACGCTTTTACTAGCGAAACGGCGAAAAATCCGGAAATCACCACCGCGCCGACAAAGCGGGCAATCAAGAATAACGCCAAGTTCCAAGGTGCCAGCGCTTCAATGTATCCTTTGTAAAAATCCATCACCAGCGAGCCGATGGTCGCCCCGATCGCGCCGAGCGACACAGCCAATGCGTCAAATCTCTTATAACGAAATGCCGCAAACACCACTTCCGCCAACAACCCTTGAATCACTCCGTAAATAAGCACTTCAAGCCCCCATTCAGAGCCCATGATCAATTCACCGGAAGAAGCGGCAATTTCCGCCAACAGGGCAACTCCTGGCTTGCGAATGAGCAAATAAGCTACTGACGCGGCGATAAACCACATGCCATAAATCAATTGGTCAAGATGAAAGCCAAACACTTTCACAAAGTCGTACAACGGTCCCCACACTTTATAAATGATGCCGAATACCACCGCAATCACAATCGTTGTTAAAATATCAGCGAGTTTCAATCCTTTAGTTGTTGTGGACATACGCTTGCATCTCCTTTCTTGCTGATGGCCATGTTTCCAAACGATAAGCCATTTCCCAAAATTCGTACTCATACTCACTGCTGATGAGAAAATGCTGCTCCATCCGCTTGCGGTCCGCTTCCGTGACCACTTCAGCGATCGCGTCCAACCGAGCGATCTGCTCTTCTACTAAACTGCGGAACCAATCGGAGCTATACGTGCCAATCCATTTTTGATAAATCGGCTCGTCTGGCTTGCAATCTTTTAATCTTTCGCCAATCTCATAATAGAGCCAGTAGCATGGTAAAATCACGGCAATGACATCGCCCAAATGCCCTTCATACGCCGCCCGGTACATATGGGACGTGTAGGCGTATGCCGTTGGCGCCGGGATAAAAGCCGCTTTTTCTTCGTCAGTAATGCCAAGCAGTTCGGCAAACGTCTCATGCAAGGACAATTCCGCTTCGCATGTGCTCTGGGCATGATGCGCCAGCCTTGCGGTTGTCGCTAGATCTGGAGATTTCGCCGCCCCAATCGCTTGCACTCTCGCAAAATGGCGCAAATAATAGGCATCCTGCATCACATAATAGCGGAAACGGGTGAGATCAAGCGTCCCTTCTCCTAATTCTTTGACAAACGGGTGATGAAAGCTTGCCTGCCAGATCGGGTCAGCCTTTTTCCTCACTTCTTTTGCAAATGACATCCTCTTCTCCCCCTCTTTTCGTAAAAAATAAACGCCACTTCCTTTACAAAGGCGTAAAGAAAGTGGCGTTGCATACGAGTCGTCAAAACTACAGCAAAATATCAATCCGCGACTGCGCTGCTCCACTTCCCTACGCTGGTATAACCCAGATCAGGTTCTAAGGGTCTCAAAGGCACACTTTGATCTCAGCCTTTCTAAAGGCCCCCCTAGTGGATTGCGTCCGTTATGAAATTTTTTTGTTTGAGTTTATCATATCACTTGGAAAATGGTTGTCAACCCTTTTTCCTATTCCACCATCACTGCCGTGCCGTATGCCAAAATTTCCGACGTATTCGCCATAATCGCCGCCGTTGTGATCCGCACGTCGATCACCGCATTTGCCCCTTGGCGCCTCGCCTCTTCGACCATGCGTTCAATCGCGATCTTTCTCGCTTCATCCATCATTTCCGTATACGCTTTAATCTCCCCACCGACGATCGTTTTCAGCCCGGCCATAATATCTTTGCCGATATGTTTGGACTGTACCGTATTGCCCTGGACAAACCCGATATACTCTTTCACTTGTTTTCCCGGTACGTAATCCGTCGTCGCAATGATCATGGCATCCCTCTTTTCCTACTATACTATGTTTATCATTATTCAATATCGCCAAAAAATAACCCTTGCCAAATGTCGACAAACGCGGTCTTCATTGCGTCTTTGTCCGCAATTCTGTATCATTAAAAACGCAAACGACTATATCATATTGGAGTGGGTAATGTGGCGAAAGTATTTTTAAAACGAAACCGAAAAAAACGGCTCGAACAAGGGCATCCGTGGATTTTTCAAAGCGAAGTTGATCATATTGAAGGCGATTTTGCACCGGGAGATTTCGTCGATGTATACAATCATCAGAACTACTTTTTAGCCAAAGGCTATATTAATCCAAAATCACAAATGATTGTCCGTGTGTTGACGCAAAATCCCGAGGATGAGTTAAATGAGCAATTTTTCGTTGAGCGCATCCGCCAAGCATGGGCGTATCGCGAACGGATGATTCCCGGCGTCCGCTCATGCCGCGCCATTTACGGGGAAGCCGACTTTTTGCCGGGACTGATCGTGGATAAATACGAAGACGTGCTTGTCGCGCAAATTCTTTCCCTTGGCATGGAAAAACGAAAAGACTGGATTTTGCGCGGCTTATTGGAAGTGTTTCAGCCGCGGGCGATTTATTTGCGCAATGACGTGTACGTCCGTGAACTCGAAGGACTAGAGCAGGAAAAAGGCTTTTGGTACGGCGAAGCGGAAACAGAAGTGCTCATTGAAGAAAACGGCGTCAAATATATTGTCGATATTGAAAATGGACAAAAGACAGGATTTTTCTTCGACCAGCGGCAAAATCGGGCGGCAATTAAACCGCTCATTGACAGCAACACGACAGTGCTTGACTGCTTTACCCATACCGGTTCGTTTATGCTGAACGCCTGCTTATACGGGGCAAAACATGTCACCGCGGTCGATATTTCCGAACACGCGATTGAAACAGCGAAGCGCAACGCAGCCTTAAACGGCTTTACAAACGTCGAATTTGTCGTCGCCAACGCCTTTGACTATTTGCGCGAAGCGGTTCGCGACGGAAAACAATGGGATGTTGTCATCATCGATCCACCGGCGTTCGCAAAATCCGCGCATGCCGTTCCGAAAGCGCTGCGCGGCTATAAAGATATTAACTTAAACGGCTTAAAGCTGGTCAAAGACGGCGGCTTTTTCGTCACCGCCAGCTGCTCGTACCATGTTCACGCCGATCTTTTCCAAGCGATGATCGCCGAAGCGGCGTTTGACGCGAAGAAAATTTTGCGGCAAGTATACTGGAACGGCGCCGGCTACGACCATCCGAAGCTGCTTGCCGCCGATGAGGGCGACTATTTAAAATTTGCGATTTATGAAGTGCATTCGCGCCGATAAGAAAAAACGCTTAGGGAAAATCACCTAAGCGTTTTTTCATTATCAATGCTGTCCATACACAGCCGTTTTCTCCTTTTTCAAAACAAACAAATAAAAAAGGATGGACATAGAAACCGACAGCGCTGCGGTGAGATAAATGCTTGCATATCCGAACCAATGGCTGATTTGCCCGAAGACCATCGCACCGACTCCCACTCCTAAATCAAAAAAGGAGAAAAAGGTCGCATTGGCCATTCCTCTGCGGTGTTTCGGTGCCCGTTCTACCGACCACGCCTGCAGCGCCGGCTGCACCGTACCAAAGCCAAAACCGTAAAGCACGGCTGCGACAAACAAAATCCATTTGTTTGGCAACCAGGCAAGCAGCAGCATCGCCAGCAAAATAAGCGCTGCCCCAGGGATAAACACCGCTTTATGCCCTTTTCGGTCATAGAGCTGCCCGGCGAACGTTCTTGTTACCATTAAAGCAAGTGCATAGAGCAAGAAGTACAGTGAGATTCCGGAAATGCCTTTCTGCGCTGTATATAACGGCAGAAAGGAAGCAATCCCCCCAAATGTAACGGTAAGAAAGAACAACAAAATCGATGGTATTAGAGCGCTTTTTTCATAAATATCCCATTTATTATCGGGCTGAATTTGCGGTTGCGCGATTTTTTTATATGTAATATTTGCCGCAAACAATAACGACGCTATTCCTAAAGCAGCGCAAATCAGGAACAGCTTGCTAAAAGACAACATGCCGGCAAGCAATAGTCCTAACGACGGCCCAAACGCCAGTGCTAAATTCCCTGACAGCCCGTAATATCCCATTCCTTCGCCTCTGCGGCTAGCTGGGATGATGTCCGTGGCAATCGTGCCTGATGCAGTAGTGGAAAATCCCCAGCCGATCCCTTGAATGACCCGCATCATAAACAACAATAAAATGCTCGTAATAAAGCTATAGGAACCTACGGAAATGACGAAAATCGCGAGTCCTAGCAAAAAGACAAAACGCCGCCCTCGCGTTTCCAACGCATGGCCGGCAAACGGGCGCATGATTAGGGCGGAAAAAGTGAAAATCCCGACCACTAAGCCGATCAGCTGGTCATTGCCGCCAAGATGCTCGACAAACAGCGGAATGGTCGGCAATGTCATTTGAAAGCCAAGAAAAACAAAAAAGTTGGCTAAACAAATGAGGACAAAATCTCTCGTCCAAATTTTTTCCTTAGCCACATCTATTGTTTGACTTTGTGGTTCACCCACCACAAACTCCCTCCAATCATCATTTTAAACCAAACACTCAATACAGTTTATTGTAACATAAATAGATTAATTTTTTATGAGAAAAGCTTATTGGAAATCCACAAGATATGCTTACCTTATTTTTTCACTACTATTTCATAAAACCGCTTTCCTCCAAATATATACCACATGTGCGAGGCGGCACAGCGGTTTTCAGTATAAGTTTTTCTCCCTTCTCATTATATTAAGATAAAAAAGCTGCCTGCCCGGGCAGCTTTTAGTTCCATCCTTTGCGTTGTCGCAACGAGACAATTTGCGCCGTATGATGTTTGCCATGCCATGCGTGCATGGCGATTAACACATATAAAGGGACGTTCTCTTTTGTACCTTCATGATAAAAATTCCGTTGAAAATCATCGCCACTCAGTGACTCTAGTAGATACGCCCACCGCTCGTGAAGGCCTTCGAGCAATTGCAGCGATGGCTCGACATGTAGTGAACGGGCTTCTAGCGTCTTTGCCCAATCATTTTCCTCAAACGGTTTAATCGAAGGAACATCCTCCGTCAGTGTCCATTTTGTGCGCAAAAACGCATTCATGCTCGCATCGGCGATATGATGCACAACTTGAGCAACTGTCCACCCACCATCGCGATACGGCGTGTTCAGCTGTTCTTCATTCAATCCGCTGACCACCTCCCGCAATGCGCTAGGCACTTGGCGAATATCGGCAATCCACCGCCCGACATCCTCTTTTCGAAATGCTTCCGGGGCTTTAAACTTTCCTATTGGATAGCGAATGTCATCCATGATTGGCCTCCTCCTTTCTTATCCATATTCCGCACCAATATAAAAAATCCTTCCTAAAAATGTAGATAACAACAGTAAAAAACATTCCTGTCTCTTCTAATACAGACAAACAGCTTTTTTGTTTGGTCAGCAAATTTCCCCATAGATAACTAAGCCGAAACAAAAATGATTGCCGCTTCATAAACATGCGACATTAGATCGCATGCATTGAACTCGAATTATCGCAGTCATAGATTTAAAAGGACATTGCAAAAACTCAGAGACTAAAAAATTTGACAAGCCCTAGTACGTTGAAGCGATTAGGTCAAATTGCTACTTGATCTGAAGCTAGAATATTTGCCACCTCCGCCTTTATAATTCTCTGGCTGTCCCCTGTAGCTAGATTAAAAGACATAGCGCGCTAGCTTGGTTCATGTCGAAGCAAAATAAAGCTGCTGCAATAAACGGCAGCTTTATTTCAGCAAATACACGCGCGCTTCATACGGCTTTAGCTTAAAACGGGTTGCGTTTTTATGCGGTCGGACGTCGTAGTTTTGCAACACCAAATTATCGGAGCTTAAGCGGATGCCGTCATAACGGTACAATGCTGGCTGATCGCTCAAGTTCACAATAATGACTGCTTTTTCACTGCCGAGCGTTCTTGTATACGCATAAATCGCCGGATGTTTTTCTAAAAGCAAGTCATATGTTCCGTAAACGAACACTTCATTCATCTTGCGAAGCTGTATCATTTTTTTGTAAAACGAAAGCACGGAGTTCGGGTCCCGCAATTGTGCTTCAACATTAATAGTCTTATAGTTTTCGTTCACTTTCATCCATGGCGTTCCCGTCGTAAAACCAGCATTTGGCGCGTCGGACCATTGTATTGGCGTGCGCGAATTGTCGCGCCCCGTTTTCCAAATCACTTTCATAATTTCTTCATGAGAGCGGCCCTTTTCCCGTTCAATTTGATACATTCTTTTAATGGCGACATCATTGTAGTCTTCAATATTCGAAAATTGAACGTTCGTCATCCCGATTTCTTGGCCTTGATAAATAAAAGGAGTTCCCTGCATTAAAAAATAGAGCGCGCCGAGCGCCTTGGCGCTTTCGACCAAGTATTCCTTGTCATTTCCCCATGTCGAAACGGAGCGGGGCTGATCATGATTTTCCAAAAACAACGCGTTCCAGCCGCGGTTTTCGAGCCCCTTTTGCCATTTCGTCAGCGTGCGCTTTAATTGGCGCACATCGACGCCGCCATCCGTTCCTATTTGCCATAATCCTAAATGTTCAAACTGGAAAATCATATTGAAAATGCCGTCTTCTTCGCCGACCCATTGTTCGGCATCGTCGACAGTCACGCCGTTCGCTTCCCCGACCGTCATAATATCATAGCGTGCAAACGTTTGCATTTTCAGCTCTTTTAAATATTCCATAATCCCCTCTTGGTTCATATGGCCGGCAAAAGACGGAACATAATCCAACTCTTTTGGATTCGGCAAATCCGGCAATCCCGGCTTTTTCTTGATGTGGGAAATCGCGTCGACGCGGAAGCCGTCAATGCCTTTAGCGAGCCACCAATTCACCATTTGATAAAGCGCTTTGCGCACTTCTTCATTTTCCCAGTTCAAATCTGGCTGCTTTACATCAAAGATATGCAAATAATATTGGCCGGTTTTCACATCGTACTCCCAGGCGGAGCCGCCAAAAATACTTGCCCAGTTGTTCGGCTCTCGGCCGTTTTTTCCATCACGCCAAATATACCAATCCCGCTTCGGGTTGTCCCTTGATGAACGCGATTCGATAAACCATGGATGTTCATCGCTTGTATGGTTAATGACTAAATCCAAAATCAGCTTCATGCCGCGCCGGTGAATTTCCTTCAGCAACACATCGAAATCTTCCATCGTTCCGAACTCTTCCATAATCGCATGGTAATCGCTGATATCATATCCGTTATCGGCGTTTGGCGACTTGTAAATCGGACATATCCATATAATATCAATTCCAAGGTCTTTTAAATAATCAAGCTTCTCGATAATTCCACGGAGATCGCCGATTCCGTCCCCATTCGCATCCATGAAGCTCCTTGGATAGATTTGATATACCACTCCTTCTTTCCACCAAGCTTTCTCCAAGGCTGTATCCTCCTATTTTTGTGCATACGTTTTCACTATGAAATGTACACTACATGATGGCAATATACAATCTTTTTTGCAAAAAAGAAGGCAGCCTTCTTTTCGACACATATCGGAAGGCTGCGCTTTTTCCATTTCTTACTTTGTTTTGGAGAGATTCGCCTCATAAATTTTTAAATTATGGTACACCACTTTTAACAGCGGCGTTTCGATTTCGTATTGTTTTGCCAATGAAAGCAAGTAGCCTTGCAAATGGTCGGCTTCAATCAGCTGCCCTTTTTCCATATCGCGCTGCATCGATGATTTCATCGCCGCTTCGATTTTATTTAACTGGGCCAATTGCCGATCGATCATTTCTTCTGTCAATGGCGCGCCATGCGCTTGCATAATAGCTGCAATCTCTCTCAGCAAGCCACCAACAATTTCTTGTCCGTATTCTCCCGACCGAATTGGGCCAATCGGCGCACGAAACAGCGTCGTCACTCCAGACATCGTTGCGATAAATAAATATTTATTCCACATATCTATTACAATGTGCTCGCTTAAACGGAAACGGGCGTTGCAGCCGGAAAATAATTGTTCCAACGCAAGAACGCGCTCCGTCCGCTCCCCGGACCATTCGCCAAAGCGGACATCATGGGAAGCGCTCGTTTGTATGATTTCCCCATATTCATTTAATGTTGTTTCAATAAAGCAAAGCCCGCCGAGCACATTGTCTTTGCCAAACTCCTCCCAAAGCATGTCCATATGCGCCATGCCGTTTAACAGAGGCAAAATCAACGTTGCTTCGCCAACATACCGTTTCGCGTCGCGAATCGCTTCCGGCAGATGGTACGCTTTGTTGGAAAAAATGACGACATCAAACGGCTCGGCCTGCTCACCCGTTACAAGCAGCTTCGGAGACAGCACCGCATCGCCGTGAACGCTATGAATCACTAGTCCCTTCTCCTGCAGCTGTTTTTTTCTCCGCTCGCGGACAAGAAATGTCACGTCCACTCCTTTTTCGAGCAATCTTCCGCCAAAATAACCGCCGACCGCACCGGCGCCGACGACAAGAATGCGCATCTATGTATTCCCTCCTTGAAAAAATAAAAATAGGAAACAGTCGCGCTGTTCATTTCCGCACGACCGTCAAACATAAAGCATTATAAAAGGAAAAAGGGGAACGTGTTCTTCCCCTCTTTCCTTTCTTATCTGCTTAGCAGCAACGCGAAACTTTTCCACCCTTCCCGTTATAGCGCGCTTCCTGCGCTTCGCAGAAAAACTCTTTTCTTGATTTGATCGGCTCTCCCGGATGGTGTGTTTTCATATGTTCGACATATTTTTCATAATTAGGAACGCCGACAAGCAAATCAAGAAATTGCTTTCGATAAGATAAAATGGTTTGCAGCCGCTTAAGCATAATGTTTTGCCCCTTCTCCTCCATCCCGTGGGATGTAAGGTGCTTCTTTCAACGGTACATGTTTGTTTTGCAATACTTTTATCCACATATTTACTGCCGAAATCAACATGGCAATCACCACAAGCATGAAAATCGCGCAAAGCGTTGCATCAATGTAATCGTTCATAATGATTTGGTGCATTTGCGCCTCATTGGTCGCAGGAGCCAAGATTTTTCCTTGATTTAATTCATTTTTAAACATATCCGCATGGGCGAGAAAACCAATTTTCGGATTGCTATGGAACAGCTTTTGATACCCTGCGGTGAGCGTGACAACTAAAAGCCAAGTAGTCGGGACCAGCGTTACCCAAACGTACGCTTTTTTGCCCATTTTAAACAGCACGGTCGTACCGAATAGCAACGCAATTCCCGCTAGCATTTGGTTGGCAATGCCGAACAGCGGCCACAACGTGTTGATGCCGCCAAGCGGATCGACTACCCCTTGGTATAGGAAATAGCCCCAACCGAACACGCACAGCGTCGTCGCAATAATATTAGAAACTAGCGAATCGGTTTTGCCAAGCGGTTTGTAGAAAGTGCCCATAATATCTTGAATCATAAAGCGGCCGACGCGCGTACCAGCGTCAATCGTCGTTAAAATAAAGAGCGCTTCAAACAAAATCGCGAAATGGTACCAAAAGGCCATTAATGCTTTGCCGCCGATTACATTCGAGAGAATAACCGCCATTCCAATCGCCAGTGTCGGCGCACCGCCAGTCCGCGATAAAATCGTTTGCTCGCCGACATTTTTCGCAAGCTCTGACAGCATGTCAGGCGTCACGGTAAATCCCCATGACGATACGACTTTCGCTGCTTGCACTACATCTTGGCCGATGACAGCAGGCGGGCTGTTGATGGCAAAATATGCTCCCGGAGTCAGCACGCATGCTGCCACCATTGCCATGACAGCGACGAACGATTCCATCAACATCGCGCCATAGCCGATCGGACGAGCGTGACTCTCGAGTTCAATCATTTTCGGAGTCGTACCGGACGAAACAAGGGCATGGAATCCGGATACGGCACCACAGGCGATCGTAATAAACAGGAATGGGAATAAGTTCCCCGCGAATACCGGGCCAGTACCGTCGATAAATTTCGTTACCGCCGGCATTTGCAAATCTGGTGCCACGACCAAAATGCCTAAAGCAAGGCCGACAATCGTGCCGATTTTTAAGAATGTGCTTAAATAGTCACGCGGCGCAAGCAATAGCCATACCGGCAATGCTGATGCAACAAATCCGTAAATGATCATTAAAATCGCGATCGTTTCACCTTTTAATGTAAAAATTTCCGCTAGCGTTGGATTTTCCGCTACATACTGTCCGGCAACCAATGAAACAAGGAGCAGAACAAATCCGATTAAAGAAGCTTCTGCTACGCGTCCCGGACGAATAAAGCGCATGTAGATCCCCATCAAAATCGCAATCGGAATCGTCGCAGCGATGGTGAACATGCCCCACGGACTTCCTACAAGCGCTTTCACAACCACCAATGCCAAAACAGCCAATAAAATAATCATGATTCCTAAAATACCAAGCGCAGCAATGAAGCCTGTCACAGGGCCGATTTCTTCTTTCACCATTTCGCCAAGCGATTTGCCATTGCGACGCATCGAAGCGAATAAAATAACGAAGTCTTGTACAGCTCCGCCTAAAACAACGCCGATCACAATCCATAGCGTTCCCGGCAGATATCCCATTTGCGCCGCCAAAATCGGTCCAACGAGCGGGCCGGCGCCGGCGATCGCCGCAAAGTGATGGCCGAACAACACCCATTTGTTCGTCGGCACATAATCTTTTCCGTCATTAAACACCTCGGCAGGTGTTTTGCGAGTGTCATCGAGCCCAAATACTTTGCGGGCGATAAACTTGCTGTAAAAGCGGTAGGCCACCGCATACGTACACACAGCAGCAACAATCATCCAAACCGCATTAACCGTTTCGCCACGGCTTAATGCGAGGACCGCAAACCCTGCTGCTCCAAGTACAGAAATAAGACCCCAAAGCAAAACGGATTTAAGCCCTTTCACACTTTTTCCCCCTTTGTTGTTCATTAAAAATTCATTACATTAATATTATATTCATTATTCTGAAAAATTTAAAGAATATTTTTTTATTTGCGATAATTAATAATATATAGTCAAGAATTTTATTCCATTACGTTTATATTCAAAAAAATAGAAAATATTTGTTTTATTATTGTGAAATAGCATAAAATCGTGCTGTTTGCTAAATAATGTAATTACAGCCAACCATTAAGGAGGTGGAATTTTCATTTTTTTGCTCTATTTTGTTTTCGTCACAATAACCAACAATATCATCGTCAAGAAAATTATTTTAGTAAAGGGTTAGAAAACGTGAAAGCAATGGAACCGTTATTGTGGAGCATTGCACTACCTGGATTTGGGCAAATTTTAAATAGAAAATATTTTAAAGGCGTTTTATTTATCCTCTTAGAGTTTCTTATTAACATTCAATCGCGGTTTAACGAGGCCATTCGGTTAAGTTTTTTGGGGAATACTCGTGAGGCCATCCACATCATTGACTTTGAGTGGCTCATGTTTTATCCATGTTTATATTTTTACGCGATGTGGGACGCGTTCAAAGATGCGGGCGGAGGACAAACCCCTTATTCGTTCCTGCCGTTTGTATTTTCCGCCTATTTTGTTACCGTTGGTCTAATGTATTCCTCGCACATCACATTTTTTGGCATATTTTTCGGTCCTATTTGGCTGCCGATGCTGTTTGCCATTCCCGGGATATGTATCGGGCGGCTGCTTCAAATTGTATTGCTAAAATTCCATCCCCCGCGCCAATGAGAAATGCTTGGACAACAAAACAGCATTTCTCATTTTTCTTTTTGTCGTAAAATCATAGTTGAATTTTCCAGCGTTTTATTATATGCTTATACCAATGACAAAGCACTATATATTGTGTTTTTTATTTAACTGACAACTATATATAGTAAAACCACAAGCAATGGTGTCCGTTCGGACTTAATAGGGAATCTGGTGCGAATCCAGAACTGCCCCCGCAACTGTATGTGCGGACGAAATGGAGCATCCACTGTATGCGAAAGCTCATTTGGGCGCGCATATGGGAAGGATCCAAAGTAGGAAGAAGCACGAGTCAGGAGACCTGCCTTGCTTGGTTGCGTTTCATGTTCTCCGGGGAGCGGGAAGATGAAACGATGGTGGAAAAGGGCTTCTCCTACCCTTTTTATGCTGTCGTTTCATCCACTCGTCGACCCGAGTGGATTTTTTTATGGACGACAAGGAGGAGAAAACGATGGCATTGCAAACAAGCAATACGATGATTACGAAAGAAAATGGACAAGCGGAGCCATTTTCCCACGAGAAACTCATTTTCTTTATCCGCCACACGACGAGCGATTTTCCGCACTTACGGACAGATGACTATATCGAACGCATCATCCGCGTGATCGAACATAAAGAGACCATTTCTGTCGAGCAGTTCTTTCACTATCTCATACTAGAGGGGCTTTCCTATATTAGCGAAACGGAACCGGAATGGACGTTTGTCTGCGCCCGCATTTATTTAAAACAATTATATAAAGAAGCGGCAAAGCAGCGCGGATACGACGAAGCTCAACGTTACGGCAGCCTTTATGATTTAATTGCTGCACTTGTCGAAAAGGGAGTGTATCATCGTTCCCTTTTGGAAGATTATACAAAAGAAGAAATCATGGAACTTGCTAAACTTATTGATCCAGAAAAAGACAAGCTGTTTACCTACATCGGCTTGCGCACACTCGCCGATCGCTACCTTGCTCGCGACTACGAACGCAACTTGTATGAGCTTCCGCAAGAGCGGTTTCTCATCATCGCGATGACGCTAATGGCCAAAGAGCCAAAGCAGCGCCGTTTTGCCCTTATCCAAGAAGCGTACTGGGCGTTAAGCAACTTGTACATGACCGTTGCCACACCGACTTTGGCAAACGCTGGCAAAAGCTACGGACAACTGTCAAGCTGCTTTGTCGATACAGTCGACGACAGCCTGCAAGGCATTTACGACAGCAATACCGATATCGCCAACCTTTCGAAATCGGGTGGCGGAATCGGCGTCTATCTCGGCAAAATCAGAAGCCGCGGCAGCGACATCAGAGGCTTTAAAGGCGTTTCCTCCGGCGTGATTCCATGGATGAAGCAGCTTAATAACACCGCCGTCAGCGTCGATCAATTAGGGCAGCGCAAAGGCGCGATTTCCGTTTACTTAGATGTATGGCATAAAGACATTTTCGCCTTTTTGGACGCAAAATTAAACAACGGTGACGAACGGATGAGAACACACGATTTATTTACGGGCGTCTGCATTCCTGATTTATTTATGGAGCAAGTGGAAAAGCGCGGGGACTGGTATTTGTTTGATCCGCATGAAGTGCGGAAAGTGATGGGATTTAGACTGGAGGATTTTTACGATGAAGAAAAAGGGCGCGGCAGCTTCCGTGAAAAATATTGGCAATGCGTCCATGAAGAGCGTCTTTCGAAAGAAAAAGTACCGGCGATTGAAATTATGAAAAGCATTATGCGTAGCCAACTGGAGTCGGGGACACCGTTTATGTTTTACCGCGACGAAGTGAACCGAAAAAATCCGAACGGGCACCTCGGCATGATTTACTGCAGCAACCTTTGTACGGAAATCGCGCAAAATCAAAGCCCGACTGTTGTGGAAAAGCAATATACGAAAGACGGAAAAATTATCATTGAAAAAATCCCCGGCGATTTTGTCGTCTGCAACTTGTCGTCGATTAACCTTGCCCGCGCCGTCACCGACAATGTGCTTGAGCGGCTCATTCCGATTCAAATGCGCATGTTTGACAACGTCATTGACTTAAACAACATTCCTGTCCTGCAAGCGCAGCTGACGAATCAAAAATACCGCGCCGTCGGGCTTGGCACGTTCGGCTGGCACCATTTGCTTGCGTTAAAAGGCATGCGCTGGGAATCGGACGAAGCAGTTGAATACGCGGACAAGCTGTATGAAAAAATCACCTATTTGGCGATCCAAGCAAGCATGGAATTGGCGAGGGAAAAAGGTAGTTATCCCGCATTTCCAGGCTCCGATTGGCAGACAGGTGCCTATTTTGATAAGCGCGGCTACCGCCGCAACGACAATGCCGACTGGGACACACTGAAAAAACAAGTCGCCAAACACGGCATGCGCAATGGTTACGTCCTGGCTGTTGCGCCAAACGCTTCCACATCGATTATCGCCGGCAGCACCGCCAGCATTGACCCGATCTTTTTAAAAGTGTACGCGGAAGAAAAGAAAGATTACAAAATCCCCGTCACTGTACCTGATTTAAATGAAAAAACAACATGGTATTATAAATCGGC
The DNA here is from genome assembly GCF_000632515.1 of Parageobacillus genomosp. 1. GTDB lineage: Bacteria > Bacillota > Bacilli > Bacillales > Anoxybacillaceae > Saccharococcus. The sequence continues at coordinate 447,057 of NZ_CM002692.1, read as the reverse complement.
GTACCATATCGACCAGCATTGGAGCATTAAACAAAACGCAGCGCGGCAACGCCATATCGACCAATCGATTTCGTTCAACTTTTACGTCATGAACACGATTAAAGCGAAAGAACTGTTAGACCTTCATCTCACCGCCTGGAAGTCAGGACTAAAAACAACGTATTACGTCCGTTCCACTTCCAGCACGATTGACGAATGCGAATCATGCGCAAGTTAATGCCAAGGAGGAATGAAACGTGGCACATCTATTAACGAAACGGGTCATCATGGACCCGGAAGCACCCAACCGCTCAACACGAATCATTAACGGCAAAAGCTCAAACGTCCTAAATTGGGACGATATCGCTTACCCGTGGGCGTACGCCAAATATAAACGGATGCTGGCAAACTTTTGGACGCCGTTTGAAATCAATATGTCGCAAGATGTCAAGCAATTTCCATTGCTAACCGAGCGTGAACAAGACGCATTTTTGAAAATTATCGGCCTGCTCGCCCTGCTTGACAGCATTCAAACCGACTACGCCGGCAGGGTCGCCGATTATATTACCGATTCAAGCATTAACGCGCTTATGATTATGCTCGCGCAGCAGGAAGTCATTCATAACCATTCGTATTCTTACGTTCTTTCAAGCCTCGTGCCGAAACAAAAACAGGATGAAGTATTTGAATTTTGGCGGAACGAGCCGATTTTGCGAAAACGAAACGATTTTGTCACAAACGGCTACAAAGCGTTTGCCGAAAATCCGAACGTGGAAAACTTACTAAAATCGATTGTCTATGACGTAATTTTAGAAGGATTGTTTTTCTATTCCGGCTTTGCTTTCTTTTACAACTTGGCGCGCAATCAAAAAATGGTCGCGACAAGCACGATGATTAATTACATCAATCGAGACGAACATATTCATGTCGATTTATTTGCAAAAATTTTTACAGAAGTGCTAAAAGAATATCCGGAATACAATACACCGGAACTTGCTGGCTTTGTACGAGAAACGTTCATCAAAGCAGCAGAACTGGAAATCGAATGGGCCAATTACATCATTGGCAACGATATCGATGGCATTGATATGCACGATTTGAGCGCCTATATTAAATTTTACGCCAACGTCCGCGCCCATCAGCTTGGCTTTGATCGTCCGTTTGACGGCTATCGGACAAACCCATTGCGCTGGATTAAAGCGTATGAAGAAGTCGATCTCGGCAAATCAGACTTTTTCGAACAAAAATCAAGGCAATATACAAAAGTGAATATCGATAACGGATTTGATGAATTATAAGCAAAAGCCGCCAATCATCCGTTGGCGGCTTTTGTTTCTAATTTGTTTTCACCCTTCTTCTTTTTCAACGTGCCAGCGGCAATCACCCCAGCGACGATAAGAATTTCAAATCCATATTTGACAATCGGATTCGCAAAGTACTGATCTAAAAACGGTTCATCCACAATCATCTTTGAGGCCGTCCATGCAAGCACTCCCGCCCCGATGGTAATAATAATTGGGAAACGCTCAATCCATTTCAAAATTAACGTACTTCCCCATACCATGATAGGGACTGAAATTAATAACCCTAATATAACTAACAAGAAGCTTCCGTGCGCGGCTCCCGCTACCGCCAGCACATTATCCAATCCCATCAGCGCATCGGCGATAATAATCGTGCGGATCGCTTCCCATAAGCTTCCTCCCGCTTCGACGTCATGGCCTTTCTCTTCAACAAGCAGCTTATAAGCGATCCAAACAAGCAGTATACCGCCAATTAGCAGCAATCCAGGAACCTTTAATAGCCATACGACAAATAAGGTGGCAAGCGCACGGATCACCACCGCCCCTACCGTTCCCCAAATGACTGCTTTTTTCTGTTGATGCTTCGGTAAATTTCGTGCCGCCAAACCAATGACGATCGCATTGTCGCCTGCCAATACAAGATCAATAATAACAATTGATAAAAGCGCTGTTAAAAATTCCACTTACCATTCCTCCTTTACACACCGTATTTATCTTTTAAATGAGAAGGAGCCATTTTGATGATTTGCTGAAAGATAAATAATAGTACGGTTACATCATCAATGATGCCAAACAACCCCAACCAATCCGGAATAATGTCAAATGGAAACACCATATAGATCGCTAGAAGTAAAATGGAGAGCGCCTTTTTCAACGCAGGCACTTCTTGAGATCGAAAAAACTCTATTAAAAACGGGAGAAACCGACGAATTTTAACGATGAAACGCAGTCGTTTCCATATTTTCCTCATCTATATCCCCCCTATATAAACATTTCATCTTTCCCGAACCTCTTTCTTATTTTCTCCACTCCTCCTTTCTTCGCGAAAATAAAAAGACCTTTACCGATTGGTAAAGGCCTTTCATAAAAACAGACCTTTACCAATATTGGTAAAGGTCTCGCTAACAACGTTACCGTTGCCAACAAAGCCGAGGGTGTTGCCCTGAACTGACGACTTTGTTGTTAAAGCTACTCCCCTTTAACACAGAAACCATGTATTTACTTTTACATTTTAATGATATTCAATTTTTATATATGTTGTCAACAAAAAACTGCTCTAATCAATATCTTCTGTGCTAATAGAAAAAATATGATATAATTCAGAAAAAAGTCATTGGGAGAGACGAATATGAACGCAAAAGAAATCATGGCGCTTTTTCTGCTTGCGGCTTTATGGGGAGCCTCTTTTTTATTTATGCGCATCTCTGCCCCTGCCATCGGGCCTGTGCTTACGATCGAGTTGCGCGTACTTATTGCCGGCATCGTGCTGTTATTGTATGTATGGATGTTCAAAAAAAGCGTAGAGCTGAAAGCTTATTGGAAGGAATATCTTATCGTTGGGGCGCTGAATGCGGCAATTCCGTTTACGCTCATTGCCGCTGCCACGCTGCATTTACCTGCTTCCGTAGCTGCCATCTTGAATTCGACCACCCCGTTGTTTACCGCGCTTGTTTCGCGATGGTTTCTTCATGAACCGCTTTATGCAAAAAAATGGATCGGCATCGTCCTCGGCACTGTCGGCGTGTTTGCGCTAGTCGGCTGGAGCCCTGTTCCACTGTCGACGCAGACCGTTTTTTCTGCGTTACTTTCGATTTTGGCCGCGTTCTCATACGGATGCGGCGGTGTGTATGCCAAAAAGGCATTTACGGGAGTTTCTTCCTTATCGTTGTCGATTGGGCAGCAATTAGGTGCCGCTGCTGTGCTCATTCCGTTGGCAGCTTTCGCTATTCCAACAAAACCAGTATCGCCGCTCGTCATGTATTCGGTATTGGGACTGGCCGTTTTTTGCACGGCGATCGCTTACTTATTTTATTTTTACTTACTAGCAAACGTTGGACCAACCAAAACATTAAGCGTTACCTTTCTTGTACCTGTTTTCGGCGTCATCTGGGGAATGATTTTCCTTCACGAAAAAATCACGATTGGCATGCTCGGCGGCCTAGCCATTATTTTAACAAGCATTTTCCTCTTGTCAGATGTCAAAATCACTGTGAGGCGACAAGAGTACATAAAAGGATAAGGGGGAAAAACGATGGAAAAGCCATATTACGCAGTGATTTTCACCTCGGAGCGAACCGAAGGAGATCACGGATATGATGCGATGGCAAAACAAATGGTTGAACTGGCCTCCCAACAGCCTGGTTTTCTTGGCGTCGACAGCGTCCACAATGAAAGCGGCGCCGGCATCACCGTTTCCTATTGGGATTCTTTAGAGGCCATTGAACAATGGAAGGCGCACGCGGCGCACCAAATCGCGCAAGAAAAAGGAAAGCAGCAATGGTACGAGCGCTATTCAGTCCGGGTGTGCAAAGTAGAACGGGAATATGGTTTTGAAAAGTAACCCAGACTGCTGCATTTCGTCAGCAGTCTTTTTCAATGCATAATAAAAAATTGAACCTTTTCTTCCTCGACTTCGCCTTATATGCAGATAAAACTCTGACAAAAGAAAGGATGGTTGTATGCATGATGAACAACATCTTTTGTTTCAATGCAGACAAGGAAACAAAGACGCTTTTTATCTGCTTGTTTCCCCGCATCTAGCAAAAGCGTACCGGCTCGCTTTTACGATTCTTCGCTCGCACTACGATGCCGAAGACGTAGTGCAAAATAGTTTACTCGAAGTTTATCGTGCCATCAACGAAAATAAAGAAATCCGTCATTTCGCGTCATGGTTTTATCGCCTTGTCACACATCGCGCCATTGATTTGGCGCGCAAAATCGGAAAAGAAAGGCAATACACTGAAATCAGCGATGTGCTTCCGTTTTTATCGAATTCTCATCACTTGCCCGTTGACGAAGTGATCAGTAAAGAAGAGGAGCAGGAGCTTTTGGCGCATATTCTTAAGCTCGATATAAAATATCGCGTTATTCTTGTGCTTTATTACTATCAAAACATGAAAATTAGCGAGATTGCCGAACTTCTTCAAATCAAAGAAGGCACGGTAAAATCGCGGCTGTTCCAAGCGCGAAATTTGCTTTATCAATATTTTCAAAAAGAACGGAAGGAGGAGCTTCGATGAGTTCCCATGATGATTTAGTAAAGCAAAAGATAGAAAGCTCGATCGATCACATTCCCGTTCCGGAAAGCATTTTTGCTTTTGCCAAAGAACTTCCTTTCCAAGTAGAAAAACAACAAAATCCGAGACTCACACGTAAACCGAGATGGCGAAAATGGCTAGCAGTTGCTGCCGCTTCCATCTTCATCGGAATTTCAACAGGGGCTTATATTTCTCCGACATTTGCCGCCTACATTAAATCCTTTTTCATCCGTCCTGAGCTGGATGAAGGCTTGCAAACCGCTGCAAAAGAAGGATTCTCGCAAAAAACAGAAGCCGCTGTCACTGATCACGGTATTACGTTTAGAATCAAAGAAGTAATGGCGGATACGAATCGCCTTATCTTTACGTATAGTCTTGAAAACAAAAACGGAAAATTGATCGACCCAACTATTCTTTTTGAAAAAGAGCAATGGGGACCAAAGCAAACAATGTATTTTGTTAAACATGCCAATGAATTTTACATTACTAATGAGAAAGGGGAGGTCGTATCCACAAATAGGACATATCAAACAAACACGGGGAGAATGGTTTCGCAATCTATTGATCAAGTATTCCCTCACGACCATTACGCTGATCTTATGTTCTCATTAAACGATAAAGCCCTCGAAGCAAAACAGCTTTTTATCCATATCGATCTGAATCAAATTGGTACGGTCAATGGTCAATGGAAGCTGAAAATTCCAGTCAACATCGATAAAAGCATGTTGGCTACAAAAACAGTACCGATTGGCCAAACATATGTCACTGACGACGGATTGCAAATTACGGTGAAAAAACTTGTCTATTCTCCTACATTAACGAGCATTGAGTTAGAAACGTCATGGACAGAGGAAGGAAAAGAACGGCTAAAAAGCCACCCAGAATACTTGCTTGGTGACCAAATGTTTTATGAGCCGCTATTCGATATTGTAGATAGCAACGGAAATATTGTCGCAACAACTTTACCAAGATGGGACATCGAAACGTCAAAAAGAGAGGTATTTGTTTATAAAAAAGAATTTCCTTCCCGACAGCCAAATGTCGTCCGTTGGCGCTATTCGTTCCTCCCGTTTTCACCAAAAGGAACATACACATTTGTATTTCGCGGGATCGAAAGAACGGAATTCCCAAATCAATCGTTGACGTTCTCTGTGGAAGAATTGAAAAAGCAGCCAATTTCTCTTCGCTATAAAGGAAATACCCTTACGATTCATCAGTTGCGATTAGAAACAAATAAAGAGAACGAATCCACTGGGATATTAGATGTAGAAACAAACTCCTATTTAGGAATGGATTTCCAACTAAACGATGAGAAACAGCACTTCTACACGATCAACACGAAAGATTCTTGGTGGCCAACGATCATCAGCTACGACGAAAAGAAAATGATGTATAAAATAAAAAGCAATGTCGAAGTAGAGGGAATGGACAAGATCCCGAAACAGCTGACAATTACTTTAAAATCGGTGATCGTATTTGATCCAAGCGAGAATTGGCATGTTTCACTTCCTGCCAGCAATGAATAATAAAAAAGCAGGGCACTCCCCTGCTTTTTTACTGCCCGGATGTCAACTTTAATCCGATCAGCCCGACAAGAATAAACAACAAAAAGACCATCCTCGGCACGGTCACCGACTCGTTTAAAAAGAGCATGCCGATCATGACCGCCCCCATCGCTCCGATTCCCGTCCATACTGCATAGGCGGTTCCGATTGGCAACGTTTTTGTCGCCATCGACAAAAAATAAAAGCTGGCAAGCGCACCGAAAACCGTAATGATGGACGGCACAAGCCGTGTAAATCCCATCGTATATTTTAACGCAACCGCCCATACGACTTCGAAAATGCCGGCAATGACTAAGTATACCCACGCCATGTTCATCACTCCTTTTTGTCCAAAATAAAAAAGCCGCGAAGAAATATCGAAACGATACTCTCCCGGGCTTTTATCTCTCCGTGTACGCGGAAATGCCGCGCGTTTTCTCTCGGTCGCAGACTGGCCGCCGAGCAGCCACGGAACCCCAGAAAACTTTTTATTCATATGCGACTTTCATTGTAACATACTGTTAGGTAAATGCAAGGAGTTTTCTTTATGTTCAGAGAATACAATAATAGAGAAAAGGAAAGGAGGAAAAAGCGTATATGCGCGAAGTACAGCGTCCGCCTTGGTATGCGAACGCGCTTGTCCTTATTGTCACCGCTGTTATGTGGTACGGATTTATCCAGCAAATCATATTTGGCATCCCATTTGGCGCGAAGCCGGCAAGCGATACAGGAATGTGGGGCTTGTTTCTGTTGTTCGACATTTGTTTTCCTCTCTTCTTTTTGTCGCTGAAACTAGTCACAAAAACGGAAAAAGAAGGACTCGTCATTCGTTTTTTCCCATTTCACTCCCGTGTTATTCCATATCAACAAATCAAAAACGTTCAAGTCCAGCCTTATCATCCTATGTCCTACGGCGGCTGGGGAATTCGCTGGAGCTTGAAAAAAGGCCGTGCTTACACGATGAAAGGAAAGAAGGGAATATGGATCGAACTGACAGACGGAGACGGTTTGTACCTTGGCTCGCAAAAACCGGAAGAACTTGCGAAATATATACAAAGAGAGTGTTTGCACCGCTAACAGGTGAACACTCTCTTTTGTATGTCATCCAATCTGCCTTCATATGAAAAAGCGCATAAAACTATTGCTGAATGATCAACTCGATTTCGTTGCCAAACGGATCGCTTGTCAATATGCCATTTTCGCTTCGCCGCACCGATGCACCGATATGTTGCAGCCGTTCCGCTACTTTCTGTCTTTCTGTTTCATCTGGAAGTACAATGGAAAATACACGTAGTCCTACAGCGTTCGCTGGCGGTTTTGGTGCCCCGACTCCAGCCCATGTGTTCAGTCCGATATGATGATGATAGCCGCCCGCGGATACGAATAACGCGTGCGTTCCCATGCGGATCGTTGGCTCAAAGCCTAACCCTTGCACATAAAAAGCATAAGCTTCATCTATATGGGCGACATGGAGGTGGATATGGCCAATCCGCGTTTGCTTTGGAAGGCACGACCACGCTTTTGTTCCCGCTTGCGCAAGCAAATTGTTCACATCTAACGGCTCGGTCACCCCTTTATATTCTCCGTTTGCCGTCTTTTCCCACTTTTCCACCGGCCGATCGGCGTATATTTCAATGCCGTTTCCGTCCGGGTCAGCCAAATACACTGCCTCGCTGAACAAATGATCGGATGCTCCTTGCAGCGGATAACCGCTCTCCAATAAATGAAGCAGCGACTGCGCGAGGCTCTTTCTGTCAGGCACTAAAATCGCGAAATGATACAGTCCCGTTGTCCGCGGCGGCTTCGGCACCGCATCCGCTTTTTCCTCGAGCACCACTAACGGGGTAACCCCATCTGCGGTTAATACCGCTTCGTGTTGATGTTGTTTTAATATGCGAAAACCGATAATTTCTGTATAGAAACGAAGCGACCGTTCCAAATTGGATACGATAAGATGAACATGTCCGATCGTTGTTTGAGGATGAATGATATCGTTCATTAGGATCACTCCCATCTTTAATATCCGACGGTAAACCGCATCTGGCTGAAGCGCGGGTTTTCGACTTCATCGAGGATTGCTACTGCAAAGTCTTCCGCCGAAATCCGGCTTTCACCGTTTGCATCGACAACAAGCCGTTTTGTATCTGTACAGTACGTTCCCGTCCGCTTTCCCGGTGCAATCATCGCCGCTGGACTTACGTTTGTCCCATTTAATTCTTTTTCTTGAAGTAATAGAGGAGAAAATATCGTTGTAACAATTATAGTTACAACCAGTTTAAAAAAATTATGGACGATTCGCTTCGATTTTTTGCGCTAATGTCGTCACAATATCGTGCAGGCGGATTTCCCGCAAAACGTTTTCCATTGCCGCTTGCGCCCGATGCAAGATGACTTCAAGAACGGCTTGAATATTTGCCCCTACTGGACATTGCGGATTTGGATGTTCATGAATTTGAAACAACTCTCCCCCTTCTACTACTTCGGCCGCCCGATAAATGTCAAGCAGGGTAATCTCTTGCGTATCCTTCGTAAGAAACGCTCCCCCCGTCCCCGGGCGGACTTGAACAAATCCTGCTTTTTTTAGCTGCCCGATTACGCGTCGGACAACGACCGGATTCGTATTAACGCTTCCGGCAATCCATTCCGATGTACAGTGCGCGTTTTTTTCCAATGCTAATAAAGCTAAAATGTGGACTGCAACAGTAAAACGGCTGCTAATTTTCATCATGCTCCTCCTCTTGTAACCATTGTAGTTACAACATGACATAAAGTCAATATTAGAAAATGAACCTTTCCTCCTAAATAAGGTTTTTGGTTCAACCAATGAAAATAACACAGCCTAGTAGTTCTCAGCTGCCATAATAAAAATACTCCCATGATTATGGCAGTATAGCAAAAAAACAATATAAAACAATTCTCTAGCCTTTTAGAATGAATTCATTTCCATCGTTATCCTTGAATTGTACAAATGTGCCCCATTGCATTTTTTGCGGTTCTCCTAAAAATTCCACACCTTTAGCTTTCATCGTTTCATATGTACCTAGCACATCATCGCACTCAAACACAATAGACGGCTTTCTTTCATTCCAATCTTTCATCATTGATTTTGGATAAATGACCAATGCTGTTTGTGCCCCTTTTGGAGCTACTTCCAGCCAAAAAGCATTCGGCCCCATTGGATGCTCAGCGACCACTTCAAACCCTGCTTTTTCTGTCCAAAACTCTTTCGCTTTTTGCTGGTCTTCTACATAAATAGCAACAGTTGCAATGCGTTTAATCATCGAGTTTCCTCCTCTATAAATTCAAAGATGTCTTATTTTGTCCATTTTGTAATGGTATCATATTTTTGTCTTTTGCGTACTCATTTTCAGCGAAAAAAAGAGCCTTCATTTTTCATTATGAGCTCGGATATTTCCCCATGCAAGTCAATCGCCGCTTCCATTGATTGCGTAAAATCATTCTTACGTACTACAGTATATGAAATAAATGTGAACATCATTGACAAAAACAATAACTATCTTTAATATACCGTATAGGGTATATATTTAAAGAATCAATCAATACAAAAACAGATAAGACCTTTCACACTTGCAATAATAGCCATCTATATGTAAATGCAACTTCGCAACCAAATAATGGAGGGGAATGTTCATGAGAAAAATTGTGATTGTCGGCGGGGTAGCAGGGGGAGCTACCGCAGCAGCCCGTTTACGCCGATTAAGCGAAAAATACCAAATTATTATGTTTGAAAGAGGCGAATACATTTCGTTTGCCAACTGCGGCCTGCCTTATTATATCGGTGAAGTCATTACAGATAGAAACAAACTATTAGTCCAAACGGTTGAAGGGATGGCGAAGCGTTTTCGTATTGATGTTCGCAATTTAAGCGAAGTCACAGCGATTCATCGTGACCGTAAAACCGTTACAGTCAAAAATATCCGCACTGGCGAAGAATACGAAGAAACATACGATAAGTTAATTTTGTCGCCTGGCGCAAAGCCGATGATACCGCCAATTCCTGGAATTCATGAAACCAACGCGTTATTTACGCTTCGCAATCTATCTGATACAGATAAAATAAAAGCGTATATCGATCACGAAAAACCAAAAAGCGCCGTAGTCATTGGCGGAGGGTTTATCGGTGTCGAGATGGCAGAAAACTTAGTTAAACGCGGGGTAAACGTAACGCTTGTGGAAATGTCGAATCAAGTGTTGGCACCGATTGACTATGAGATGGCATCGATCGTTCACGCGCATATGCGAGAAAATGGCGTAAATTTGATTTTGGAAGATGGCGTGAAAGCTTTCGAAGACAACGGCCGACGTATTATTCTAAATAGCGGCCGCACGTTTGAAACCGATATGATTATTTTGGCCATCGGGGTGCAGCCAGAAAGTCAATTAGCGAAAAACGCCGGCCTTGAGCTTGGGGTGCGCGGCACTATCAAAGTCAATGAATATTTGCAAACATCGGATCCGAACATTTACGCCATCGGCGATGCTATCGAAGTAAAAAACTACATTCACGGTTTTGCGACGTTCGTCCCTCTTGCATGGCCGGCGAACCGCCAAGGCCGCCTGGTAGCGGACCATATTCACGGACTCGATGTGAAATACAATGGCACATTAGGAACCGCCATCGTGAAAATTTTCGAATTAACCGTTGCAGCAACAGGAAATAATGAAAAAATCTTAAAACAACTTGGCATTCCATACGAAGTTGTCCATGTTCATCCGATGAGCCATGCGGGCTATTATCCAAATGCAACCCAAATGACATTGAAATTGATTTTTGACAAAGAAACAGGCAAAATTTACGGTGCGCAAGCTGTTGGGAAAGATGGCGTCGACAAACGTATTGACGTCATCGCAACCGCTATTAAAGGCGGCTTAACGGTTCATGATTTACCGGATTTAGAACTCGCCTACGCACCGCCGTTTTCTTCCGCAAAAGATCCGGTGAATATGGCGGGTTACGTCGCTTCGAACATCCTCGATGGAATGGTGGAAACCGTGCAATGGCATGAAATTGATGAAATCATTGCAAACGGAGGCACGCTCATCGACGTTCGTACACCAAAAGAAGCCGCACGTGGAACCATCCATGGTGCCATAAATATTCCGCTTGATGAACTGCGCGAACGTTTAGCGGAACTTCCGAAAGACAAAACCATTTACGTAACATGTCAAGTCGGCTTGCGTGGATATTTAGCGACACGAATTTTGCGCGACAACGGTTTCCGCGCGAAAAATTTAGATGGCGGCTATAAATTGTACTCTTCCGTATTTGGTGCAAAACATTAATGTTTAAAGATATGCCGCCGGAAAGCGCAAAAAAATAATGAACCACTCCCACCTTCATTCCATTAAGAGGTGGGAGTTTCTTATTATCTCCATCGAAGAAGTTTATGCATAGAAAAACTCTTGTATGGAACGCCTATTCGTTTTTATACAACAAAACTTCCGATTCATCTTCCCCTTCCCTTCATTTAGAAAAAGGAGACTTTTCGGGAAAAATGGTAAACAGTCAGCGGTTTTAGGCGTTTATTTTACCACTTCATGAAACGTAGCTTCTGTTATGCTTTGCAAATCTTTCACGCTAAGTTCAATTAACACACCGATTTTGCCGCCGCTAACGATGATATGCTCAAATTGAGAAGCACTGGAATCGATAAAGGTCGGATAATGTTTTATCATCCCTATCGGCGAACACCCTCCACGAATATAGCCCGTCAACTTTTGTATCTCTTTCATCGGCACCAGCGCGACATTTTTCTCTCCCGTTATTTTCGCAGCTTTTTTCAAATCCAGTTCCGATTCTACAGGGACGACAAACACATAAACGTTCCCGCTCTTCCCCTGCGTAACTAATGTTTTATATACCAATTGCGGGTCTTTCCCAATTTTTTGGACAACAGATATGCCGTCAATTTTTCCATCCTGACTGTCGTAAGTAATGACATTGTAAGGAATCATTTTTTTATCAAGAACACGCATCGCGTTGGTTTTTTCTTTCGCCATTTTTCTTCCCTCCAGTAAATGCTGGATAATCAACACTCATGATACTACAATGAATATCCCCATTTCCACTTTGCAATATGAAACAATAGGTGGTTACCCGTTCATTCCGATTCAACGTTCGCCGCCTATTTTCCTGCGCTGGTTAGCTGCCTAGCAATTTCAACTTTTTTCGTTCAAAGAATCAAAATCTGCTCTATGTAACAATGGCCCCCAAAACATAACAAACCCAGTTGATCACTGGGTTTGTTATATGATGATTACTTTCCAGTTAATGCAGGTTCTTTTTGCGCGCCTTCATCCTTTTTTGGCATCTCGCGAACCCCAAATGCAACACGTTTAATGTTGAACAAATGATGCACTGTAACGTTGTCAGATGTAACGTTGTTACCGATAGCACCGCATCCAAGTGTCAAGGATGGTTTTACATTCACTGTAGCACCAATTCCGCCAAATGTTGTACCAGCATTTACAATAATACGTCCTGCTGGTTTATTGATCGTGTACGCTTCGATCACTTTTTCGTCTTCAGCGTGAATTCCAACTGTGTGGCCGAGTCCGCCCGCTTCAAGCAGTTTTTGTGCAAGATCGCTTGCTTCTTCCATATCTTTCACTGTATAGAATGCTAGAATTGGAGACAATTTTTCAATGGAGAATGGATATTCTTTACCCACTCCTGTTTCTTCCGCAACAAGCACTTTCACATCGGACGGAACCTCAATTCCAGCCATTCCCGCAATTACTTGAGGCGTTTTTCCTACAATCTTAGCATTTAATGCTCCGTTTACCATAATAACAGATTCAACTTTACGTTTTTCATCTTCATTCAAGAAGTAAGCGCCTTGTTGTTTTAACTCAGCAACGACTTTTTCTTTAATAGACTCATCAACTAAAAGAGCTTGTTCGGAAGCACAAATTGTTCCATAGTCGAAAGTCTTGCTTTGGATGATTAGTTGAACAGCTTTTGCGATATTGGCACTTTCATGAATGTAAACAGGCACATTTCCAGGTCCTACGCCATAGGCAGGCTTTCCAGAACTGTAAGCTGCTTTCACCAAACCAGGACCGCCTGTTGCGAGAATGACGCCGGTTAATTTATGTCTCATTAACTCATTTGTTGCAGGCAATGTTGGTTGCTTGATGCAAGAAATCAAACCTTTTGGCGCCCCAGCGCGTTCTGCCGCTTCTTGCATGATTCTTGCCGCTTCTACTGTACATTTTGCAGCCCCTGGGTGTGGACTGAAAATAATAGCATTTCTTGCTTTCACTGCGATCAATGATTTAAAAATAACTGTGGAAGTTGGGTTTGTGGATGGGACGATTCCTGCAACGATCCCTACAGGTTGAGCAACTTCCCATACGCGATTTTCGTCATCCTTACGAATAATCCCGACAGTTTTCACATCTTTGATAGAGTTGTAAACGTCATTAGCTGCGAAAAGATTTTTCAACGTTTTATCTGCTACATTACCAAACCCGGTTTCTTCGACCGCCATAGCTGCCAAACGGCTAGCTTCCTCTCTAGCTGCGTTTGCCATGCTTTCAACAATTTGGTCAATCTCGTCTTGCGTCATTTTTTCAAGGATTTTTTGCGCTGATTTGGCTTGCTCAAGGTAGTCTCTTACTTCCTGAATGGATTGTAAATCAATATCACGTATCATCTTTGATTCTCTCCCTTTTATTTGATCTCGCCCTTCCCAGATTTCTTGTAACTGGCGGGACGATTTTGGCATAACATCGAACGACTATTTTTCCATGCTGTTCGCATGAGCAGCAACTTTATATCTTTTGCGGCCTACCATCACCTCCTCTAAATGTAAGCCCTTGACAACATTGTGATCCGCTCCGCTGAAATAATGATGTTCTTGCATCATTCAAGGCATATCGACCACCTTGATCCAAGGTATAAATCACTCTTTTCGATTGTTTCGCATGATGATTACTGTAATGCCTTAACGACTCAATCTGCATATACAAAACTACTTATGAAATAATACCCGCCTTTCATGGTAAGGATAGGGCGATATCGGCCACTCAAATTTGGTAACGGTTACATAAAGCGGTTACATAAAAGTCTAAAGTTTTGCTCGGCAGGTTTTCACGCACATTTAGAGACAGTTGATATTCTCCGCCGTTTTTTGTCCTGTACATCCCAATTCATGATCGAACTACCGGCTTTTGAGACACACCACTCCTGAATGTTTTTCATCATTCCCGTGTCATTAAAATCTTGAGCAACCTCATTTCACTCAAATCAAGACTAGTAGACGAACAAGCATAACCATCCTCATAAAACATCCAAGAACCGGCGATTCCGATCTTAAGATTGATTAGAACGGAATCGCGCGAGTTCTTAATATTTCATTCCCCTAAATCACTTCTCAGTTAACGCCGGAAAGTGTGGAACAACTTCTTCTCCTAATTCTTCAATCACTTCTTCAACAGGACGATGGCCATATTTTAAGTTGATAATCACGTGATTGACGCCAATACTTTTAAGACTTTCAAGGAATTCAATGAGTATATTGCGTCCGACTCGGAACCCTAAATGAATAGGGATTGGCGGATGATTTGGGTCCTCTGTCAAATCTACATATAAGGATTGAGTGAACGGTTTAAACTGATCGGTATGAGAGCGCCAATTTTTAATTAGTTCCGCTTGGAATCTCAAGTTTCGAGGATAATACATCCAACCATCGCTGTTTTCAGCAATCCATTCCACGGACTGAGAGCTGTGGCCAGTTACCAGCACCGGAATGTCCGACAAGCGCGGTTTCGGCAAAAGGTCCCCGTTCGACATATGGACTCTCGGCGATTCGATCACCGGGAAGCTCTCCTTCCACGCTTTCTTCATTACCATTACAGCTTCTTGAAACAAAGCACTACGCTGTTCAGGATCAACGGAGAAAGCTGGAAATTCGATAGGGCGATCCCCGGTCGCCACCCCGAGAATCAAGCGTTCGCCGGATAGTCTATCGACGGAAGCAGCTGCTTTGGCAACATGCAAAGGATGGCGCAAGGTGAGAATAATACTTGCAGTACCCAAAGCAATCTTTTCCGTATGAGCGGCTATATATCCTAAATAAACCCAAGGATCATAAATTTGGCCCACATCCCCAAAATAAGGGTCATGCAACGGAACGTCTCTAACGAACAATGCAGCAAAATTGAGCTCTTCTGCTCTTTTTGCCAGTTTCACTTGCTTTTCAATGTCCATTTTGGGAATGCTGCCTTCGTATGATTCTATAGGAAAGAACAAACCGAGAGTGAGGTGATTTTCTTTAAACATGCGTGAATATCCTTTGTGTTTTTCAAATCGGTTCATCATCGTTCCTCCACATTTACATTTTTTTGCTTTTTAATATGCGCAAATTTATGTTTACCAAATCGGTTTATCGCCTTTGTCTAATCTATTTTTATAAATATCTAGAATTATCGATATAAAATATAAAAAATAAAAGAGATTCAGTACCCATCTGTATTTATAAATATCTAGAACTATAGATATAATAATACAAAAACAAAAGAGATTCAAGATCAAAATCTAAGCACTGAACCTCTGCACAACTAAAGTCGGCAGGTTTTGGCGTACTAAAGAGTTTTTCCTACACCTGCATGAAGGCACTCACTCTTGTTCCGTTAAGTTATCATGGACAAACACCTCACTGGTGTTTAACACCCTATCGGCTCGGTTCAAAACCATTTTCCACTCCATCCCCATGACTCAAGTCACGCGCTTGGTGGCTATATACTTTTGTATGAGTGGGATTGGTCTACAAATCTCTAGATAACAATTCGATCAATTTTTTGATGTTCTCCTCATCCCTTTTATAATAAGTCCATTGCCCAACTCGTTTTGCTTTTATCAATCCGGCATTTTGCAGCATGGATAGGTAAAGGGACACTGTAGATTGTGACAATCCGACTTTTTTATGGATGTCGCTCACGCAAACTCCATCTTCATGTATATCCCCGTGTTGCGGTTTTGGAAAGTGGAGTTCAGGATTCTTTAACCACTGTACGATCTGCAGTCTCGTTTCATTCGACAAGGCTTTAAACACTTCTGAAAGTTCCATTGCTACCTCCAAGTTCATCAAATTTTCATATAATAATTATATTACATTCATATTATACATTCCTGCGCTTGAGTAAATTAATTAACATAAATTCAAAAATTATAAATACATATAAACACCATAAAAAAAGACATGAACCGACTCCTAGAATAGGATATGCAAACAAACTATCCAAATACGGAAGTTTATGCCTCTCGTATGGATAGATTAGCACATCACCAAGAAATCTACAATCCCCTATCTACTTACAATGAAATCTGGAACTGCATAGTAGCCTTTGCACCAATTTTATTTGGGCCATAAATATTGTGAGATCCAGTTGTTCAAAATGATCTTTGGATTTGCCAATTAGTCAGAACATATAACAAACCCAGCTTGCCGCTGGGTTTGTTATATAACGATCACTTTCCTGCTTTTAGACTAGTGCAGGATTTTCCACTTTTACGTCTGCCTCTTGTTTTGGCATCTCGCGAATTCCATATGCCAAACGTTTAATATTAAGCAAATGCTGTGG
Organism: Parageobacillus genomosp. 1; assembly: GCF_000632515.1. Lineage (GTDB taxonomy): Bacteria > Bacillota > Bacilli > Bacillales > Anoxybacillaceae > Saccharococcus. Next base: position 430,365 of record NZ_CM002692.1, on the reverse strand, counting down.
CTCAATATTGTCAGAAGTAATATTATTGCCAAAAGAACCACATCCCAATGTCAAGGATGGCTGAACTGCCGTAGTGGCACTGATTCCGCCAAACGTCGTACCGGAATTTATAATAATACGTGCAACCGGTTTATCGATAGCGAATGCTTCTATAATCTTTTCGTCTTCACAGTAAATTCCTAAGGTGTGGCCAAGCCCACCCAATTCAAGCAGTGTGGAAAAGGAAACAATAAACTGGAGAACAACAAAGGAGGCAATATCGTGGCTTATGTAGGATATGATTTACTGAAACAGCCACATTGGTAGTATGGATTTAATCACTATTGCTGTATGTATAACTTAATTTTGAGTTTTTAGTGTAATTTTGCCACAACATCCACAAGATTAAGGGTTTGGAGAGATGCAACCGTATTTTAGGGCGTTTCTAATAAAATGGAATATAAGGGAAGTATCATATCTCTAATATCAATAAATATTATTTAACATGGCCTTCCCTTTAAAGCCCATTGTGGCAGATCTGCTTGCAATTTAAAATTGAAATTTACAACACTCTCTTAGCACCGATAAAATTTTTCTTCCAATATGAGCTTAATTCTGTGATGGTTACTTTTTTTCCTTGGCGGTACGTATGAAGCATTCGATTGTTTCCTATATAGATCGCAACATGTCCGATTTTAGCAATTCCTTTTCTTTTTTTCTTTTTTCTGTCGTAAAAAACAATAAGTCACCTTTTTGAATCCGCTGTAAAGGAACAGGGGTACCTACTAAGAATTGTTGCCGGGAGTTTCTAGGAAGAGGAATGCCGTTCACACCAAAAACGTACTGGGTAAATGAACTACAATCAAACATATCTGTGCGATAGGATGGAGCATTAAATACATACGGAGTTCCAAGATATTTCTTACCTGTCAAAATAATTCGGTCTGCCAACATATTAATCACCCTCTTTAAACAGTCGCTATATAATCCATAACATTCCGATCTCCTGTCATTTGATTGGACGAGTTTTTTATAAAAAACACCTATTTTAATGGGAATCGGCAAATAAGGAGATATAATTGGCTTGTCTAGGTACATGTGCCACCAAACAAATCTTATCAAAACCTTTCATGGATGATAGAAGAAAATGTAAATAAACATTTGATTAATTTTTCAGGCCATGACAGGAACTAAGTAAAAAATGGGTGAGCAATGGTATCGAAAAAGAACCCGTATCATTGCATAATGAGTAATGATACGGGTTCTAATGATCAAAAATTGTTTTTTGGAACAAAAGAAAGCTTATTCATTGGAAATAATGACCTTTAATGCTCTTTCTTTTGCTGCGTTGCCAAATACCTCATAAGCCTTCATAATATCGGAAAAGGCAAAGCGATGTGTAATTAATTGTTCCGGTTTCAATTTTTTCGACTGCACCGTTTTTAATAACATCGGTGTAGAAGTCGTATTGACAAGACCGGTTGTTAGCGTAATGTTACGTATCCATAATTTTTCAATATGAAACTCAACACTTTTTCCATGAACACCTACATTGGCTATATGGCCGCCTGCTTTTATAATTTCTTGGCAAATATCAAATGTAGGTCGAATTCCGACGGCTTCTATCGCGACGTCTACACCTTTTCCGTCGGTTAATTCCATAATCTTTTCAACCGCCTTACCGTCACCGCTATTCACCACTTGGGTGGCACCAAATTTTTTGGCAACTTCTAGACGGTTATCGTCTAAGTCAACCATAATGATCTCTGCAGGGGAATAAAACTGAGCGGTTAATAGCGCTGCCATACCTACGGGACCAGCTCCGATAATGGCAACTGTTTGCCCAGGCTGAACTTTACCGTTTAACACGCCAATTTCAAACCCTGTCGGAAGAATGTCGCTAAGCATGACGAGAGCCTCTTCATCCACACCTTCCGGAATTGGATAAAGGCTATTGTCCGCGTACGGAATTCTTACATACTCTGCTTGGGTTCCATCAATTAAGTGTCCTAAGATCCAACCTCCATCTTCACAATGGGCATACAACCCTTTTTTGCAATTTTCGCATTTTCCGCAGGAGGTAATACAAGAAATTAACACTCTATCGCCTTTTTTGAAATTTTTTACAGCCGAACCAACTTCTTCAATAATCCCTACACCTTCATGGCCTAAAATTCGACCTTCTTCTACGGTCGGGACATCTCCTTTAAGAATATGCAAATCCGTTCCGCAAATTGTTGTTTTTGTTATCTTAACGATTACATCTGTCTCTTTTTCGATTTGCGGTTTCGGCTTTTCCATTACTTCTTTTTTTCCTGGTCCTAGATATGTAAGGGCTTTCAATTTTAGTTCCTCCTTAGAAAAAGTTTGAATCCTCCCAACTCTCATCTTACAGTAAGAAAAAAATTGTGTCAAATTTTCGTCGAAATTGCGACAAGATTGTGTCGAAGATTTTTTTCTGTCTAGGCTTTCCTCTTTGTGTATCTCCTTCCCAAACGAAAGGAAACAAATTTTTTTCCGCCAACATTTTGCTCATAGATAGGCAAGGAAATCCTCGCCTATTCACACTGGGTCATTATCCACGTTACTGTAAGACTCAATCGCTTGATCGAGCGCCCGATATGCTTCGGCAAAAGCGTTCGTTGCCGATTCATCTCCCGCATTGGCAAGCTGTGTTTGCGCGTTTTTCGCATGGGTGACAGCGCGAATGACATCTTCAATCATTTGCTGTTTGTCACCTGCCGTCGCCTTTAACTGCTCAAGTTCATGGAGACATTGATCCAAATCATAGGCGCCCGGTTGGTCAAACGATTGTTCCAACTTTTCTTTGACACGTTGCAATACTTCTTTCATCCATGCCCACCTTCCTGATTATTTTATCATCAGCTAGTGTGGGCAGTTTGAAACAAACTATGCATGAAAATGAAATGATGGAAATAAAACGCGATTCATACTTGCATAGACAAATTATAAAATATCAGCCCAAATTTTTACGGCCGTCGCTAAAATTAACCCTGCTAAAATAACTTGCAATATTTTTGTGTTCATTTTTTGCCCCATTTTTGCTCCTAAAGGAGAGGCGATTAAGCTGGCAACAACCATGATGATGGAAGGAATCAGTTCCACTTGACCCGTTGTGATTTTTCCAAACGCCGAACCAATGGATGAAATAAACGTAATCGCCAGCGAAGAGGCAATCGTCATTCGTGTTGGAATCTTTAACACAACAAGCATAATCGGCACTAGCAAAAACGCTCCCGCTGCGCCAACGATCCCTGAACCAATCCCAATGACAAGCGCTAATGCAGCGGCCAGCCATTTGTTAAAAGTCACTTGATCGCTTGGAATATCGTCAATGCCTCTTTTCGGAACAAACATCATGACAGCAGCCAATGCGGCGAGAATACCATACACGACATTAATCGTTCCTTCGCTCATCATTTTCGAACCGAACCCGCCAAGAAAACTGCCGATTAAAATACTAATCCCCATATAAAGAATTAACGTTTTATTTAAATAACCGCTTTTTCGATATGCCCAAACACCGCTAATCGTCGCAAATAACACTTCGACTGCACTAATTCCTGACACTTCACGGGCGCTAAACGAAGCAAGCCCAAATAGCGGCGGAAGATAAAGCAGCATCGGATATTTAATAATGGCCCCTCCAATGCCAACCATGCCAGAAATAAACGAACCGATAAAGCCAATGAGGAAAATCACGATGATGAAATTCAACGTCACTTCCATCAATACATTACCCCTTTTGACTTTTCGAAAACTAAGGGGTACTTTATACGTACCCCCGAACGATTATTTTCTTTTAACCCAAAATTTCCATACACCATTTTCTTCTTTATAATCGACTAGCTCATGACCGCTCACGTTTATCCAAGCAGTTAGATCATTTTTTGCTCCTTGATCCGTCGTTTCGATTTCAAGTATTTGACCCGGTGGCAATTCATCGATAGCCTTTTTTGCCTTCACAACGATCATGGCACAAGATAATCCTTTTGTATCGACGACCTTATTCCCATTCATTTTCTCAACTCCCTTCAAATTAACGGGTATGATGCAGCGCGCAACGGTTTGGACCGATTTCGAGTTCTTGCTGTTGTTCCATGTCGACCGCTTTCAGCCCGCGGTTAATCGCTACGATGTCTTCAAAGTTTGGCGGTGTCTCTGTGTTTGCGTTTTGAACAACCATATCGATAAATTCTTGTTTTTGCTTATGCTGCATCATTTCGTTGCGGGCGCGAATATTGCCTAATGTGTCGCCGATATATCCCGCTTTGTTCATTTCTTCATCCAAATTAGCGTAATGGGCAGGCAGAACGATTACATCATCCGCAATCGCAGCCACTTTTTCGTATACCGTGTCATACAAATCCGCGGCCCATTCCGCCGCTTTTCCGCCTAAATCCGGACGTCCGAGTCCGCCGACAAAAATCGTATCTCCAGAGAAAAGCAGTTGATTGTTTACGAAGAAGGAAACACTTCCCGGCGTATGTCCTGGCGTTTTCACCGCCAATACTTCTAATTGTACTTGCGCAAAATCAATGCGGTCATGTTTTTCCAGCGGTTCGAAATCAAACACCGCTCCTTCGCTTTTCATCAAGTAATATGTCGCACCTGTACGTTCCGCCAACGCTTTTCCGCCGGAAATATGATCTGCATGTAAATGGGAATCGACGATATGCGTAATCGCTGCTCCTTCTTCTTGCGCGACTTGTTCATATACATCAATAAACCGCGATGGATCAACGACAAGCGCTTCTTTTCCGGAAATCACCATGTAAGAGAGGCACCCTTTTCCGACACGAATGAATTGATATACTTTCATCTTGTCATCTTCATATACTTTTGCTCTGTGAAGATGTTCGCTCCACGCTTTCATGCCGCCAACGAGCGTATAAATGTTGTCAAATCCTGCTTCTACTAATTGTTCTGCCACAAACGCCGCTGAACCGCCCTTGGCGCAAACGACGACAACATCTTTGTCTTTTGGAAGGCGGTCAATAACCGAATCTACACCATCAATCAACTCAAAGTATGGAACATTAATATATTCAAAATTCTCCCCTTCAATTTTCCAATCATGAAAATCGCTTTCGTTGCGTACGTCGAAAATAACGAGATGTTCTTTATTTAATACTTTTTCTGTCAATGTTTGCACCGTCATTTCTTTTACTGCCATTTTCATACCCCCTATAGTATATTTTATTTTTTAAAAAAACCGCTCAATCAGGATTGAGCTGTATCGAGCGGTCCTTCCCATTTCGACATGCCTGGGACGACATTCCATACATTAGCAAATCCTTTTTCGGTTAATTTTTGTGCCGCTAAATCGCTGCGCGTTCCAGTACGGCAAACCACATAAATCGTTTTATCCTTCGGCAGCTCATTGATGCGGTCTTCTAATTCTCCAAGCGGAATTGACACAGCGCCTGGTATATGTCCGAACGCATACTCCGCCGGTTCGCGGACATCTACAATGACCACAGAGTCATCATTTATTTTTTCCGCCAGCTGCTCGTTGGAAATCACATGAGGATATGTTGCTTCGTCTTTTGTCTCATGGTCACTTGCTTTACGAATATAATGTTTTAACACGTTTCCTTCCTCGATCGTTCCCAAATATTGATGGCCGGTACTTTCCGCCCATGCTTTGATATCGGCTTTCGAACCTTTATCGGTTGCCTGTACTTCAAGGACTTGTCCCGGTTGTAACTCATTGATCGCTTTTTTTGTTTTTACAATTGGCATTGGGCAAGATAATCCTTTTGCATCAATGGTCATATTTACTCGAATCATGCTGCATTCCTCCTTTTGCCGTTTTATTTATTCCACAGGTCCTTCCCATTCCAACATGCCGCCAATCATATTGATCACATGATATCCATGACTTTCTAACAGCTGTGCTGCGCGTCCGCTTCTTCCTCCCGAACGGCAAACAAGGATATATTCCTTGTTTTTATCCAGCTCATTCATGCGAAATTCGAGCAATCCTAACGGAATATTGATCGCACCAGGGATTTTCCCAGCCGCCACTTCATCTGCTTCACGAACATCGATAATGTTCAGCTGTTTTCCTTCTTGAAGAAGTTTTTCTACTTCTTTTGCCGTTAATTGTTTCATCAACGATCCCCTCCTTTTTTTATGACCAAGCGTTCATTCCGCCTTTTACGTTTGTTACGTATTGGAATCCAAGTTTCTTCAATAGTCTGCTGGCTTTTGTGCTTCGCATTCCGCTTTGGCAAATTACAATCACTTCTTTTTCTTTGGATAATTCATTCGCGCGTTTTGGCAATTCATGAAGCGGAATATTTTTAAATCCGCGAATATGGTCCGCACGAAATTCCGCGGGAGTACGTACATCCACATACTGCACATCTTTTTTTCCTAATTCTTTCTTTAGCTCTGCTGTCGTCATCATCCGTACTCCGCGCGGTGGAATGACGCGGCTTGCAATAAACCAAGCGAGCAACAGGAATAAAACGATATTTATTACTGTTTGTGCCATTCGTAATCACCTTTAAATGAATAAGTTTATGTTCCCTTCTGACGCATCCGCCAAATACGTTGCCACTCCAGCAAACTCAATGCCATCGATCAATTCTTCTGGTTTCAGCCCTAATAAATCAACGGTCATTTGACACGCGACTAATTTAACCCCTTGCTCTTTTGCCATTTCGATTAATTGTGGCAGCGGCATCGCGTTATGCTTTTTTATAACGTGTTTGATTAATTTTGGTCCGATGCCGCCAAAGTTCATGCGGGAAAGCCCCATGCGATCCGCTCCACGCGGCATCATTTTGGCAAACATTTTTTCCAAAAACCCTTTTTTCACCGAAATATGCCCGTCTTTTCGCAATGCGTTTAATCCCCAAAACGTATGGAAAATCGTGACGTCATGGTCATAAGCGGCGGCACCGTTCGCGATGATGTAAGCTGCCATCGCTTTATCGTAGTCGCCGCTAAATAAAATAATCGTTGTTTTTTTCTTTTGTTGCGACATTAAGTCCCCTCCTTCCATATACATATACTTATATAGGTATATGGACAGCTAAAAAATTACCCTTTTTGAATCCAAAACGTCAATACGCCATTTTCTTCTTTCATGTCAATAACCGTATGGCCGCTTGCTTTCGCCCATGCCGGCAAGTCGCTTTTCGATCCTTTGTCGGTCGTTTGAATTTCGAGCACTTGTCCTGATGTTAATTCATCCATCGCTTTTTTCGCTTTTACAACCGGCATTGGACAAGCTAATCCCTTCGCATCTAATACTTTATTTACATTCATGATGGATAACCTCCTTGTTATCTTACTATTACCCCTATAGGTATATTAGTATGGATAAAAGAGTGTGTCAACCCTTTTTGAAGAGTTGACTTATCTGCTTTTTACTAATAGCTCTACTGCCTCTTTGACTAAATGTTCCGTTTTTTCCCCTTTTTCCATGCTTTCGCGGAGACAATTTTCTAAATTGGTGCTTACAATGACCGCAATGGCGCGATCGATCGCATTGCGTGCCGCCGATAACTGCGCGACAACGCTTTTGCAGTCTTTTCCTTGTTCCATCATGCTAAGAACACCTTTTATTTGTCCTTCAATCCGTCTTAAGCGGTTTTTGATTTCTTTATTGTATTCCATTTTTCATTTCCCCTTTCTCGACAAGGACAATGGATGATTGAATAGCTTTGTACGTCAAAACCGTGACGGCGTAAAAAACGTATGCCTAAATTTTTTTCGATTTCATCGTTTGCAATAATATGAATCGATTTACTAGGAATATTAGAAAAATGCCGTTTTAAATAAGCATACGGAATATGAAGCGAATTAGCAATAGGCGGTTCTGTCGCTTCATTATAATCACGAATATCTAAAACAATCATATCCTTGATTCGTTCATCGGCTATATCTATACATGGAACATTGTTTACCGGATAATAACGGCGATACAATGCCATAAATAATAAACCGAAAATAATCAGGCTAATGATATACAAACGGCGATCACCTCGATCCATTACTGTTATCCCCGCTTATTATATACCCTAATAGGTATATTAGCAACTGTTTTATTTTAACAATATATGGATGAATGATGTATCGTTCATCATCCCGACATGTATTGAGACAACCGCTGTTGCCTCAATACGTTAGCAATATGCCGTATACGGTTGGATGAAAGGAGAAAAATTCCACATTCTGGTGTTTTGTTTTCATATATTCCAACAATTGTTGAGAAGGAATTCTCTCATGAAGCGGCGGCCCCATTTCGCTTTCCACCGTTTCCCATTCAATGATCAGAAATTTTCCGTTCGGTTTCATCACCCGTTCGATCTCAGCAAGCACTGCGTCATGATCATCTACTTCATGAAACACAAACGACATGAGTCCTTTGTCCACTGATTGTGCAGGCAAAGATGTATTAGATACATCTCCAAGTATATATTCGATATTATCCACTTGTTCTTTTTCTGCGTGTTTCTTTAAAAATTCCAACATTTCTCGTTGTACATCCACCGCATATACTTTTTCTTTCGTCTTTTTCGCCATTGGCACGGTAAAATACCCATTGCCGGCTCCTAAATCAGCAATGACATCTTGTGTTCCGATTTGCAATATCTCTATCACCCTTTCTGGATCAATGATTTCTTTTCGCTTCGGATCTAATAATTTTTCCGCCTTTTCTGGATGAAAACGATGCCCTGCCATTCATAAATCCTCCTGTATTCTTTTTTTAATGGTTATTATAATCAAAAAGCTTCGGAATCCATAATCCGAAGCTTTTTCTTGCTGATGCATTTTTAGCAAACCGCACAACGGTTTGGATCGCTTTCCATTCCCCGTTGTTCTTTATCTGGTTGAAATTTTTCTATATTCGTTTGACGTACTTTCAATCGTATATGCTTCTTTCCTTCCGTTTCCAATCATCGAATTCCTCTTTGTTGCGTACATCCAAAATGAATCGTTTCACACCGCTTGGAAACGGGTTCTTTTACAGGAATTACGTCCCGTGCCTCATTAGCGCTGCAACAATTGCATGATGGCGTCCGGGTCAAAGCCAATTACCCATTGGCCATCAATTTCGATTTGCGGAACTCCGATTTGCCCCGTTGTTTCAACAAGTTTCCGCGCCGCGGCAGGATCCCGCTGCACGTTTACTTCTTCAAACGGAACGCCTTGTTCACGTAAAAAGTTTTTCACCATTACACAATACGGACATGTCGTTGTTGTATATACCGTAACTCGTTTCATTTTCATCCCTCCACTAGAACGTCAACGTAATGTCGGCGTCTTTCGCAAAGTTTAAAAATGTGGCCGCTCCAGCGACTTCAATTCCATCGACAAATTGATCTTTGTCAAGACCCATGACGTCCATCGTCATTTGGCATGCAACCAGTTTCACACCTAATTCTTGCGCCATTTTTACAAGCTCTTCGATTGACGGAACATTCGCTTTTTGAAATCCTTCTTGAAAATGCTCTTTTCCTTCTGGAAGCGGTAAGTTTTTATGTGCTTCTTTATGAATGAGATTCAACCCTTCAAATGTGAAGAAAATGCCTACTTCTGCCTCTGATGCCGCTGCCGCTGTGGCAATATTGAATACTTTGTATGCGTCAAATAAACTACCGTTAGCTGCGATAATCGCTACTTTCATCAAGAATTCCTCCTCGTTTTTTCTTGATCATAGTTTTTACAAAATAAAATATTTTATTTACATATACATGTATGGGTATATAACCTGGTCCTTATAGTAATCGATTTTTCCATAAATGTCAACTAACAAATATAAAAAATGTCGAGCAGGAAGTCCTACTCGACCTGTTTGTCTTTCAATCCGGCCCAAAACGCAGCAACCACAGACAACGCCACAATAAGAATTGGTGCATACATAATAAGAAATGTTTGCATGTTATGCTCCCCCTATAATTGTCCTTTTACATATTTTTTGTTGAATAAAAACAATCGCATTAACAAATACAGCGATGGAATTAATAACAAGAACCCGGCGATAAACGCGATAATAAGCGCGATCGCCATTGTTTGATTCGTAAATCCGTCGTAAATCGTTAAGTATGGATACAACAAATATGGATAGTGAGAAATGCCGTATGCGTAAAACGCGAACGCATATTGCAGCAGCAAGCTAATAAACGCCCAGCCGAAATGTCTCTTTTTCCAAAGCAAATAAACGGTCAACACGAAAAACAGAAATGATATGGCAAACATCCAAGCAATGTTGAACATGTTGCTATAATGCTCCGGATTATGATGCCGCAGCTGATAAATGATGAGGAGCGCCGATAAAATCGTTGGCCCGCTCCAACTTAGCGCATATTTCCGCAGCAATTCGCGCGCCTGCATATCCCCCGCTTCATTGGCGTAATACGTTAGAAATGTAGCGGAAATATAGAGAACGCTCGTAATGCTTAACAACACAATACTCCAAGTAAGCGGGCTGACAAACAGCTCTTTATATAATAAAGCGAGTGTTTCCCCGCTTTTCTCCACAAATCCTCCTTCCGAAATCGTCAGCACAATCGACAGTGACGCCGGAATAAACAGCCCTGTTAGCCCGTAGGCAAGCAAATACCAATTTCTTTCCGTCCCGCCATACGTATGAAACGCATAATACGACCCGCGGATCGCCAAAAGCACAATGGCAATGCTGGCAGGAACGAGCAAAATCGAGCCGTAATAATAGGCAGTTTTCGGGAAAAAGCCGACGATGCCGACGAAGAAAAAGACGAGAAACACGTTCGTCACTTCCCATACCGGGGAAAGATAGCGCTGGATAATTTTATGCAAAATATGCTTTTTCTTGGCAAAATCGCTGTATGCGCTGAAAAATCCAGCACCAAAGTCAATCGAGGCGACTATAACGTATCCGAACAAAAACAGCCATAAAACAGAAATGCCAACAATCTCCAACGTCATTCCGCCATCACCTCCTGCTGGCCTGAACGTTCCGCCAACTCCCGTTCGACTGGGTTTTTGCGGAACATGTTAATCAGCACCGCCGCACTCGCGATTCCTAAAATAAGATACAAGATCGAAAATAAAATGAGCATCGTATCGACATGCGCTGACGATGTCGCCGCTTCCGCCGTTTTCATATAACCGCGCAAAATCCACGGCTGCCGGCCGACTTCGGCAAGATACCATCCCGCTTCAATCGCCAGCATGGAAAGTGGACCGGAGGCTACCAACAGGCCGAAAAACCATTTTTTCGCGACAAACTTCCACTTAAATATTTTTCCAAGCCAATAAAACGCCGCTACAACGGTAAGAAACACGCCAAGCGTCACCATTAAATCAAATAAATAGTGAATGTAAAGCGGGGGCGTTTCCTCCTTCGGAAATTCGTTTAATCCTTTTACTTCCGCGGCAGGATGATTATGCGCCAAAATGCTTAATGCGTTTGGAATAATAAGCGCATTTTTTATATTGTTGTTTTCATCAAGCATCCCGAACAAGACAAGCGGCGCATGGGTGCTCGTTTCAAAGTGCCATTCCGCCGCCGCTAATTTTTCCGGCTGATATTCAGCTAAAAATTTTCCTGATAAATCACCGACAAGTGCACTTGCAAGTGAAAAAATCAAAGCTGTTTTCATCGTTAAATACAGTGCTTTTTTGTGATAAATATGCCGGTTGCCTCGCATTAAATGCCAAGCGGCGATGGACGCCAAGACAAAAGCACAAGTCATATAGGCTGTCGCTAATACGTGCGCTACTTTTGTCGGCGTCGCTGGATTAAACATTGCCACAAGCGGCTCGATATTTGTGATGACTCCGTTTTTCAATTCAAAACCTTGCGGAGTATTCATAAACGCGTTTACCATCGTAATAAACATTGCTGATGCCGAAGAACCGATGGCAACCGGAATAAGCAGCAACAAATGTTTTTTCTGATTTTCGAATCGATCCCACGTATATAAATAAATGCCAAGGAAAATCGCTTCAAGAAAGAAGGCAAACGTCTCCATAAACAGCGGCAGACTGATAACTTGACCTGCAAGTTGCATAAAGTTCGGCCATAATAACGACAGCTGCAATCCGATCGCCGTTCCCGTCACAACGCCGACGGCTACCGTAACGACGAAGCCGCGCGTCCATCTCCGCGCCAGCAAAATGTAATGTTCATCGTTTTTGCGGATGCCTACCCATTGAGCAATCGCAATCATTAACGGGACGCCGACACCGATCGTTGCATAAATAATATGGAACGTCAGCGTCAGTTCTGTAAGCACTCGGCTAAACAGAACTGGATCATATTTCCACATCGCAATATCCTCCCTTTATGAAAACAATCTGCCAACCATCGACAGAAGCATAATCACTGCAACAAAAAAACTAACCATCACAAGCCATTTTTCTTGGCGTTTCCACACATTTTTTCCTCCTTTGATTCCTCTTGCTCTTATTTATTTTGTCAACAATTTAACAAGATACTGAAATTGTGATGTTTTTCACAAATTTGTCATGATTAACAGAGTTATAAAGGTAAAAATGTTTTATACCATACAATTTTTTATCCATTATGCTTATCGATCCCAAAAATAAAATGGTTACCATCGACAATGATGATAACCATTTTCTTATGCTTTATACAAAGAAACAAAAAAATAATAACCAAACAACAGTGTGACAAATAACACTAAAAGTGCTAAAAACCAAATAAGAAAACGAGCGGTACGAAATGTTTGTTCATTAATTTGCCTTGCTTTTTGGAAATAGCTAATAGTGGCAAAAACAACCGTACACACTCCCGTTACGACAGACAACGTTCCAATCATTTGCACTGCCATGTTGGATAAAGAATGATGGGACGATTTGATATGCAAGTTAATGATGAGAAATCCAATTCCTGTTATAGCGATAGCCGTTCGTATCCACGCTAAAAACGTACGCTCATTGGCGAGATGCTGTTGAATATATTTGGAGTCTTCCGTTGGTACTTGCGCTTTCTCCTTCATTTTCCACACACCTTTCTTCCATAAACATTACTGACGAATAAAAAACCCCCTATAGTATACTAGCCTTTCCGTCAAGCTGTCTACTATAAGGGGATGGGAAGGCAATTATAATTGACATTCCCGATTTGCACTTCGATTGTATAGTGGAACAAATTCCTTTTCTCCTTTCCTAGCCACTGTTGCTGTTTTTTATTGTATACAAACAAACGCAATGACAAACAAATAAAAAAAGCTGCCTTCAAAGCAGCTCTATGTCACACGGATTATATATATTTCCGATGCACTGTTTTTCCATCATACGTAAATAATATAGGCTTCTCTTCCACCACCGTTTCCATATGAACAGGACGCCCCCATAGCTGATAAATATACGGAAGCACTTTTTCTAAATATTTAATGTCTAATTCAATCCCTTCATACCAATGTTTTAAATATAATTCACCATTGCGCATATAGTCCCCGTCATTGACCGTAATGTACGGAAACCCGCCATTGACCCGCATGTTCACGAGTTGATCACGAATGTGCTCCCAGTCTTTATCGACAATCTTATACTCTTTTCCTTGTTTTTGGAATAAATACATATCTTCACGCATCACTAGCTCTTTCGTTAAATAATTGCGCAAAAATGAAATATCGGATTCCAATTCACGCACTTCAAAAATTTTTTCGCGTCCCGACCCTGGCTTCACCCCACGTTTTTTCATTTCCTCGGTTGGGTTATTCCAGCGTTCTTCAATGTCTTCAAAAATTTTCAATCCTAAATAGTACGGATTAATTCCTGTGCGCGACGGCTGTACGACATTGGCGTTTAATTTGGCGAATTCAATCGCTTCGTCGCTTGTTAAGTCCATTTCCCGTAAAATGCGCTGATGCCAATACGTCGCCCAGCCTTCATTCATGATTTTCGTCTCGAGCTGTGGCCAGAAATAGAGCATTTCTTCGCGCATCATCGTTAAAATATCGCGCTGCCAGTCTTCCAGTTCACGACTGTATTCCTCGATAAACAACAATACGTCTTTTTCCGGCTGCGGCGGAAACTTCCTGCGCTTTTTGCGCGGAGGCGGAGCTGGACGATCTTTTTCATCAAGCTTCCATAAATCGTCATATGGCGTCGCTATTTTTGGCGGCTCTTCCTCTTCGTATACTTCCGTATCTTCCCACGTCCACGATAATTTTGGACGAAGCAATGACGGGTCGATATGCTCTTGAATCGCCAATACCGCATCTAAAAATTTTTCTACTTCTAATTTTCCATATTGGTGTTCGTAATGTTTGATTCTCTCGGCGGTCGCAGCCATGCTTTCGACCATATCGCGCTTTGTATTGCTAAAGCGCACGTTATTTTTAAAAAAGTCGCTATGCGCCAGCACATGAGCGACAATTAGTTTATTTTGGATTAACGTATTCGTATCTAGTAAAAACGCGTAACACGGGTCAGAATTAATCACCAACTCATAAATTTTGCTTAATCCCAAATCGTACTGCAACTTCATTTTGTAAAACTGCTTGCCAAAGCTCCAGTGGGAAAACCTTGTTGGCATACCGTACGCACCAAACGTATAAATAATATCCGCCGGGCAAATTTCATAACGCATCGGATAAAAATCCAACCCAAATCCTTCGGCGATTTCCGTAATTTCAGCAATCGCCCGCTCCAACTCCTTTAATTCGTCTTGTCGCATGCACATCTCCCCCCTTTTCCTCTTATCACAATGTATGAGGAAAAAGGAGTTTTGATACGTTACACAAAGATTTAAAATGATCTCATCCATTTCGGAAGGATTTAATCTCTTTTTCTTTCTTGCCAATTCAGAAATATCCAATAGCACTTTTTCATGATCTTTTGTTTGTTCGTTTCCGTTAGGTCCGGAGCTAGCAGCGTTAGGTCCGGAGTTATTAACATTAAGTCCGGAGCTTATCCGATTCCATATCAAATCATTTAAACCGTAATTGGGAAGAACTTTGCTGTCTTGATCTTCCTTAGTACATTTATAATCCCCTTCATAATTGCGACGATATGTGCCTGTAAAAGGATTACGACCAATATAAATTGGCTTATCCTCACGTGAAGCTCTTGGAACATAAATTTTCACGATTTCTTTCCCATCAACTTCAATAATTTCTACATTTCGATCCACTAAGATATTTTTACTAATTCTTTGTGGATTATTAATTCCATTCCAAAAGTCTTTGACTAACTTTTTTGCATCAACATGGACTGGGAAAAAATCTTGTTCTTTTTGCTCGCCTCCGTCTTCTTCAACTATTGCATTATTCTTTAACTTTTAGCAATCTCATGCTGTTTAATGTTACGATTAATGTTGCTCCCATATCGGCAAATATCGCTAACCATAGCGTTAACCAACCAGGTACAATTAACAATAATGCCAATGCCTTAATCCCTAAAGAGAAGGTAATGTTTTGCTTAATAATTGCTAAAGCCTTACGGCTCAATTTAATCGTATATGGCAATTTACTTAAATCATCAGACATTAAAGCAATATCGGCTGTTTCTAGGGCTGTATCGGTTCCAGCCCCACCCATTGCCACACCAACGGTTGAAGCTGCAAGAGCCGGTGCATCGTTCACACCATCTCCAACCATCGCCACACTTTGATACTTGTCACGCAGCTCTTTAATGAAATTCAGTTTATCTTCCGGAAGTAAATCGGCTTTAATCTCCGAAACGCCAACTTGTCTTCCAATGGCTTCGGCTGTTCTTTGGTTATCCCCTGTCAGCATCACCGTTTTTTCAATGCCGACTTGATGAAGTTTTCGAATAACCTCTTTGGATGATTCTCTTATTTCGTCTGCCACGGCAATTAACGCCAGAATTTCTTTTTCCGTCCCTAACGCCATGACCGTTTTCCCTTGTGTTTGAAAGGTTGTAATTTGTTCTTTTATTTCTGGTTGGATGCTATTTGGAAGAAGTTCTTCAAAAAGACCTGGACTTCCGACATAATACATTGCGTTATTTACTTTGGCTTTGACCCCTTTACCTGTAATGGATTGGAATTCTTCAACCGATATATCATTAAAATTCAATCCGTCTTCTTCTGCTTTTCTTATAATGGCGGAAGCAAGTGGATGTTGTGAGCCTTTTTCAATGGCGGCTGTAATGGTCATTAGTTCTTTTTCATTGCCATTATATGTGACCACATCGGTGACGGAAGGAACACCTTTTGTTAATGTTCCTGTTTTATCAAAAGCGATGACTTTTAGAGATCCTGCTTCTTCTAAATAGATGCCACCTTTAATTAACACCCCGTTTTTCGCCGCATTTCCAATGGCGGTTACAATCGCAACAGGAGTGGAAATGACCAGCGCACACGGACAACCGACCACTAATACAGCTAGACCTCGATAAATCCATTCGCTCCAATCAGCCCCAATAAATAATGGCGGAACAACAGATAGTAAAAGAGCAAAAATGATAATGGCTGGTGTATAGTATTTGGCAAAATGATCTACAAACGCTTGAGAAGGTGCTCGTTCTGCTTGAGCTTCTTCCACTAGGTGGATAATTTTCGAAAGAGTTGTATCTTCCACTCGTTTTGTAACTTTTACTTCCAGTAATCCTTCTTCATTCAATGTTCCTGCAAAGACTTCATCACCAACTGTTTTAGCTACGGGAACACTTTCCCCTGTAATCGCGGCCTGATTGAACGTAGATGTACCCTTGATGATGATTCCATCCATCGCTAATTTCTGACCGGGCTTCACGATCATAATATCCCCGACTTGAATATCGTCAACAGGGACCATCATTTCTTCATTTCCACGGCGAATTAATGCTTCTTTTGGAGCAATATCCATCAACGATTCAATGGATTGACGAGCTTTATCCATGGAATAACGCTCTAAAGCTTCACTAATAGCGAATAGAATAACAACCGTTGCACCTTCTCCCCATTCACCAATCGCTGCTGCTCCTAAAATCGCCACTGTCATCAGCGTATTCATATCAAACTGTAATCGAACCAGGTTTTTGAAACCTTTAATAAATAGCGAATATCCGCCAATTAAAATCGATGCAGCATACCCAATCGTCGCAAAGGTATGCTCTTCCCCGTATTGCTTCCCTAAAAACCAACTGATCACAAGCAAAACGGCGGAAATATACACTTTCATGTTTTCTTTTTGCTTCCAAAAAGGTTCACGCTTGACTGCTTTTTCTTTATCTTCCCGAACCTTTAAGTTTTCAAAAGCCCCTGCTTTTTCTAATTCTTCGATGGTTGTTGTACCCCAAACGGTAATTTTAGATGCTCCAAAGTTTACTTTAGCATCTTGAACACCTGGCAATGATTTTACATTATTTTCAAACTTTGCCGCACAGTTTGCACAAGTAAATCCTTGAACACGGTAGGTTTTCGCTTCTGATTTAGATAATTTTGCTTGTTGTTCAGACATGGACTTTCACCTTTTTCTCATGTGCTAACGCAATCATGATTAACTGCTTAATATGGTCATCATCCAATGAATAAAATGCTAGCTTTCCTTCTTTTCGATACTTTACAATCCCTTGTTTATAAAGGGTCCGTAAATGATGGGAAGTTGTTGCAACAGAAGCCCCAATGATATTGGCAATATCACATACACATAACTCTTCATCTTGGCAAAGTGAATAGACAATTTTTGCCCTATTTTCATCTGCAAGTGCTTTAAACAACAGGACAACACTGGATATATCTTCTTTTTGCAATTCCCCTTGTATTCGATTGACTTTTTCTTCGTTATAACAATAAATTTCACATGTATCTTTCTTACTCATTCATGATCAACCTCTCATATTCAAATTCTTATTTGAATATATTATACCTCATTTCCTTTATTATTCAAATATTTATTTGAATGAAAAAAACAAAAAAATCATCCTAATATTCACCAGAAGTTCTATATTAATTAGCTGCATCCAAAAATTCTATTAGCTAAAAACAATGAACCTCATTATCCGCAAAAAGATAATGAGGTTTACTATTTCTTAACCAAAGAATGTTTGGAACAATAAATATGCGTTTAAGCTGATAATCACCATCGCTACCATCCAAGCAAGAACTTTCAACCATAATGGATTTGCGAACTCGCCCATTTTCTTTTTATCGCTAGTGAATTGAACGAGAGGCACTACCGCGAAAGAGAGCTGTAAAGAAAGAATAACTTGGCTCAAAATAAGTAATTGAGCCGTTCCGCTTTCGCCATAAAGAGCAGTTACAACAACGGCTGGGACAATGGCAATCAATCGAGTGATCAGCCTTCTTAACCAAGCAGGAAGGCGAATGTTTAGAAAACCTTCCATCACAATTTGACCAGCTAAGGTTCCTGTTAATGTGGAGTTTTGACCAGAAGCCAACAAAGCAACTCCAAATAAAATACTTCCAAGTGTTGTTCCAAGCAGTGGAGCAAGCAAGTGATAAGCATCTTCAATCTCCGCAACATCTTTCATTCCTGCTTTATGGAATGTAGCAGCAGAAACAATAAGGATAGATGCATTAATAAATAAAGCGAAAAAGAGTGCAATTGTTGAATCCCAAGTGGCATATTTGATCGCTTGTCGTTTACCCGAGCTGGTTTGTTCGTATTGACGTGTCTGCACAATGGAAGAATGCAGATAAAGATTATGAGGCATTACGGTTGCACCTAAAATACCGATTGCAATATAGAGCATGGATGGATTGTTAATAATCTCTGGGCTTGGAACAAATCCCTTCAATATGCCACCTACATCTGGCTTAGAAAGAAAGATTTCAGTCACAAAGCAAGCACCAATGGTTAGAATTAAAACAATTACCAACGTTTCAATATAACGAAACCCTTTATTCTGTAATAGCAATACGACCAGTACATCCAGAGCTGTAATAATCACTCCATATATTAACGGAATGCCAAACAACAATTTCAAAGCGATTGCCGAACCGATCACTTCGGCTAGATCACAAGCTGCGATTGCCAACTCGCATAAAACCCATAAGATCATTGCTACAGGCTTGCTGTAATGGTCGCGACAAGCTTGGGCTAAATCCCTTCCCGTTACAATTCCCAACTTGCCAGCCAATGCTTGAAGCAATATTGCCATTAAATTGGAAAGCAAAATAACGGAAAGCAACGTGTATCCGAACTGGGAACCTCCTGCGATATCAGTCGCCCAGTTTCCCGGGTCCATATACCCCACGGCAACTAAGTATCCTGGTCCAGCAAACGCAAGAAACTTTTTCATCCAAGAACCCGTTTTTGGTATACGCAAACTTCTATATACTTCGGGCAATGTTGGTTGTGTCCGTTTCTTTCTCCAACCTTCCTCAACGACTAACGGCAGTTTTTTTATATTTTCACTCATGATGATCACCTCATGATTGGTTTTCGCTAAATATTTTGCATTAAGGAAACTTTTGGGGTAAAAAAATTTGCTCCTACAACTTAGAATTAGATATATGTAAGAGCAAAGAAAATGTTGCCTAAATAAATTGTACATCAGAAACTTTTTTAGTCAATGGAAACTTTTATCGTTTGTTAGTTTAAGATCGCTAAAATATTGAACAAGGTACTGACCTTGTTCAAACCATTTAATGATATTTGAAGCTTATGTTTGAATGAATACTCTCCCACTTACGCTAAGCTTAGAAGGGCTATAAAAAGTTCTAACCACAACATTGCAAGCACCTTCAATGGTTTAAAATATCATTTATCAAATACTCTGCATCGGCACCCACTCCTCCAATAAGAGCGGATCCTCTTCGATACTGCCACGGCAATCCTAAGAAATATAATCCTTGTACAGAAGTTACTCCTCTTTGGTGAATAGGCTTTCCTCTATGGTCTAAAACATTGGGAATTTGAAACCAACTGTAATCGAAATAAAATCCAGTTGCCCAAATGACACTTTGAACTTGAATTTGACTGTTATCTGCAAAAGAAATGACATCTCCTGAAATACTTTCTGTTCTGGGTTTAATTTTAATTTTGCCTTCTTGTATTAAATGTTTCAGTTCTTTACCGAAAATAAGATCACTTTGTTTACTGATAAACTGACCTAACGAGCTGTTGATATGGACATTTAATAAACCCAATTTTTTAAACCACCAGAAAATACTTTTACCCATTATTTCAAGTGGAAAAAACTTCATTTTATGACCTACAGATAAATAAACTTCTCTGTCTTTGGACAATTCAACAGCAATTTGTGCCCCTGAATTTCCCGCACCGACTACCAAAACAGAGCCTTCTTGTAATTGAGATGGATTCAAATAACGGGATGTATGCACTTGATACACTTTATCGGATAAGCTTTCTGCAAATGGTGGAATGTATGGCTTTTGGAAAGGACCCGTTGCTACAACCACTTTCTCTGCCACATAATTACCATTATTGGTTGTAACTTTAAAAATCTCATCTTCTTTTTGAAGGGAAATAACTTCTGTGTTCAGATGAATAGGTAATTCAAATTTTTGAGCATAATCCTCTAAATAATCGGCAATTTCGTCCTTGGTTGGATATCCGTTCGGGTCACCCTTTAAAGCCATTCCTGGCAAAGAACTGAACCAGCGAGGAGTAAAAAGAACTAAGGAATCATATCGGTTTCTCCAAACATCTCCGATTCGACTTTCCTTGCCAACAATGGCAAACAATATATTATTTTGTTTCAGATAATATCCCATCGCTAGTCCTGCCTGACTAGCACCGATAACCAGAACATCAACGATGTGTTGCATTTCATCACCTCTCTTCTGAAAAGGATTAAACTTTCATTTCCCCGTGATGAATTTGAGAGGTTTCAATTTGAATGGTTGTATGCAGAATCTTAAATTTTTCTTCAATCATGTGAATGGCATCTTGTAAAACCTTTTGGCTGTCTTGATGATCTTCAATCAAAATATGACAACTTAATGAATCCAACCCTGATGTAATCGTCCAAATATGGAGGTCGTGAACGTTAATCACCCCTTCAATACTTTCTAAGGCTTTTTTCACTTCATTTTGGTCAATGGTAATTGGCGTTCCTTCCATCAAAATGTGAACCGTATGCTTAATCACTCCCCAAGCGCCTTTCAAGATTAGTAAGGCAACCAAAATGGAAATAATGGGGTCAGCGACATACCAACCAAAGAGCCACATGACAAGCCCAGCGATGATAGCGCCTACGGAACCTAAAGCGTCACCGATCACATGAAGATAGGCACTACGAAGATTGACATTATTTTTCACATCCCCTTTTTTCATTAACGCCCAGGCACTTAAAAGATTGGCAAAAAGACCAATGGACGCAATCAGCATCAAAGAACCACTAGCTACGGTTGGCGGGTTGTAAAAACGCTCAATAGCTTCCCATACGATAAATCCAGCAATAACAAACAAGGTAACTCCATTAAATAAAGCGGCTAAGATTTCAAAACGATAAAAGCCATACGTTTTATTGGGGGAAGCTGGTTTGGTGGCAAACCAAATGGCAACTAAGCTAAGAACAAGTGAACTGGCATCACTAAGCATATGGCCAGAGTCAGAAAGAAGGGCTAGGCTGTTTGTGATTAAACCTCCGAAAAACTCTAACAACATAATTCCAGCGGTAATGAGAAGTGCAATCATAAGCCCTTTTTTGTTTCCTTCTCTGCCGTGGTCGTGGTGATGATGGCCGTGGTGATGGTGGTGACCATGGTGGTCGTGAGAATGATGGTGGTGATGATGCATGATAAAACGCCCCCTTAATGATGTTCAGAATGGTCAATGGCTTGTTTTAATAATGAAATAACATGTTCGTCATCGCAGGAGTAAAACAGTGTTTTTCCTTCACGGCGATACTTAACCAGTCTCAGATTGCGCAACATACTAAGCTGATGGGAAACGGCTGATTGAGACATTTCCAACACTTCCGCAATGTGGTTAACATTGCACTCTTCCTGCGATAACAAATAAAGAATTTTGATTCGCGTTGGATCGGCTAATACCTTAAATATGCGCGATATATTTTCAATGGTTTCGGATTTTAAGAAAGAATGGTCTTCGGTCTTCATGATGATTTCCCTCACCTTATTTATTATATATGAGCATATGTTCATATGTATGTATAATAATTTTAAATTCATTTTTTGTCAAGTTGTGTAAAAAATCGACTTGCAACATGCCAATCTAAGGATATAAAAAGGACAGCAGTAAACTGTCCTTTCACACTTTTTGTAAATCCGTATGACAATACCCTCAAGTTTTTTACAGAAAAAACAAATAAAATGAAATCAATACAAAACCGATGATAGCCATGATAACGCAATATATTTTGGTAGATGTGCGTAAAGCTGTTCCAAAAATTTCTTTTCCCGTCACGGAAAGCATTACCCCCATCGCCAAGGCGATAATCATTGCTACTAGCCAAGGAATCACCATTCCATAATTGCTTCCGATGAAGGCCCCGACTCCTACAGGGGCGGAGGCTATGGTTGCCCCAAGTATGATGCTGAAAGTTCCAAACCCAGCCGTCAGCAAGGGAGTGAAAACAGCGATACCTTCTGGAATATTGTGAAGCATGATCGCAGTTATCATTGGTTTAGTCAATGAATCGTGAGCATTTGCTCCAAGTGCGATGCCTGTTGGAAAATTGTGCAGGGCAATACTGAATGTTAAAAATAGACCAGAATGTATGAATAAGTCTTTTTTAGCGTCATTGGTGATAATGATCACATGATGAGAAACCTTTTCTAGATGCTTGTAAATAAAATAACCAAAAATCAATCCGACAATAGCAATAAACCAACCTCCAATTTCTATGCTTTCAGGCAAAATTTCCATTGTAACCAGTCCAAATATCATTCCGCTACATACGGAAAAAATGGTCGGCGTTCCTCTTTGCCAGCCTTGAAACAACCAAGCAATTGCTCCGCCAGATAACATTCCGATAGCAGAAGCAGAAAACCCTAAAAGCCAAATTGAGTTCATCCATCATCCCCCTTGTACTAAGTTGTCTTTACTTTTATATCTGCCGAACTGATAAAATATGCCTTAAGAAAAAAATCCTCCACCGTGGGAGGATTGTAAAGCCTTCATTTTCAGAAAAGTGAGATTCGAGAGACTTTTTACAATAAGAACATACAACAACCATGTATTTAGTTGATAATGAAAACACGGTCCGCGCCCTATGAGATGGCTAACTCAAACAAAGGAATTGAAAAGGATAAAAATTTGCACATGCTCATAATTTCTTTCCTTTCTTGCCGTTCGATCATTATCCCCTTATCTTAGGGATACTATTATTGACAAAAAATTGCGACATTTATTTTCCCTTTTTCGCCTTTGTTTCGGTTACAATTTATATTTTACCTGACGGCACAACATTTACAAAGCAACAAAACCGCTAAAAGTCATACAATAACAGTAACTCCTTCTTTAAAGGAGGCATGCCTTTTGAACACCGTGGACTATGACAAAGCGTTATATTATACGCACCGTTCTCAATGGGATAACTTGCTCATTTTAATGGTGCGCACGCAAGACGATTTGCTTTCGAAAAAAATCGAGAGGTTTCTTCACGCTTACAACTTCGAACATGATTACTCCGTGATCGAGAAGCGATTCACGGATTTGCTGCGCTACATTGACCATGCTTTGGAAGTGAGCGAACAAAAAACAGGGACAGAGCAGTATGCAAGCTTCTATTCATGAATAATAACGGGGAATTGGTTCGGCCCAATTCCCCATCATTTATAATATTCGTTCTCCCACCGATATATAAGAAAAATCCCTCTTTTTATCCCGTGGATGTCAGATGGAGCTGTTCTTTTTTCACCGATTCTCCAGTCCTTAGTACCAATAATCCGGAAATGATAAGCAATCCGCTTAATATGGCATATGGAATCAGAACATGCTGCAATGAAACGAGGCCAGTAAATACGCTTAACAAAGCGGAACGAATAAGAAAACCGAGCGCTCGAAATAAGCTGTCTATCCTTCCGATTTTCCCATTAGGAATCCGTTCCATCATCAGCGAGCTGCGGGCCACCCTTGTCCCCGCATTGCCAAACGCCGTTAGGCTAACAAGCACATAAAATATCCACGTGTTTTTCACCAATAGAAACATGGTCATCGCCATCGCATACATAAAGACGGTAATTGTGATGCTTACTTCGGTTCCGATTTTCCTTAGCCATAACGGCACGATCAACCCTGCGAGCGCGGCCCCGATTCCGTATATCATGCTTTGAATGCCGTATACCGAACTATCTTCCTTTAAGACATCGGTAATATAAATTGGATGAAGATAATTAGTCATCATCACACCAATAAAGGGCATGAACGAAGCAAGCAAAAAACAAAATAAAAGCGGACGAGCTTTCATATAATGGTATCCTTCGGTCATCTTCATCCAAAACGAATGTGTGTCTCCATTTCTGACAGAACGTTGATATGGGATAAAGAAAAGGCCAACAATCGCTACCACATACGTGCACGCATCTAGCCATAAAATCGAGTAAAGTGGCACTTTCGTAAGAAGCAGGCTTGCCGCTCCGCCGGAGATGACGGTGGCCAATTGTCCTTGAATCTCCATAATCCCATTTAACGTCTTATATTGATCAGGGTGAAATACTTCTTGGGTAAATGCAAATAGCGTCGGATAAAAGAGAAAATAATATAGGGAGCCGCTGGCAAATAAAATCACTAAATGCCATACATGATACTCTGTTCCCATCATCCCATAAAGCGCAAACATAGCGGCAATCACTAGTCCCATTGCCTCTCCAAGCATTAACATAGCTTTTCGCGACATATGATCAATCCACATTCCGACATACGGTGTCAATAAAAACATGATGATCGTCATCGTTGTGGACATGTAGCCAAACCACGTTCCTCCGTCAGGTTTTTGCACAAGCAGCCAAGGAACCGCCGTCATCGTGATTCCTGTTCCAACGGAAGAAAACAAATTGGCAACGAGTAACAAATATAACCGACGGTCGCGATGCAGGCTGTTCATGCCTGCTCCCTCCACCACTTGGCTGCGTTGATATAACGCCGCAGTTCGAAAAAGACATCATCCACCTGCAAAGCTGCCGGCTTCGTTAAATGATCGCCAGCAAAACTAGGAGGATCTAAAACCAGCTGCTTCGGAATAGTATTCGCATGCAGGCTGCGCATCACCGTCCGCATGTTGTTTAAGGCATTAATTCCACCTTTTCCTCCCCCTGCTACCGCGATAAGAGCAACTGGTTTGTGTTCAAATTGGTCGCTGCTTAAAAAATCAAGAGCATTTTTTAACGCTCCACTCATGGCGCCGTGATACTCAGGCGAGCAAAGAATAACGCCATCTGCCTGTTGCATTTGCCGACGCAGATGAAGGACACTGGGCAATTCTTCTTGGCTTGCCTCCCCGTTATATAGCGGAATCGCTTCTTCGCTCAAATCAATCAGCTGAGCCCTGTATTGCCTTGCAATATGTCTAGCGACGATTCCCGTTCTCCCCGATTTGCGCGGACTCCCGTTCACGACAACAATATGCATATCGGTTCTCTCCTTTGCTCCTTGTTTTTCTGATTATAGTGTAAGCGAAAGGAGCTGTTTCCTACCTCATCAAATCGGGGGATCTTTTTCTACGGAATTGGCCAAAAAAAGAATACGACTAAAGTCTGAGATGTTTTACGGCATAAAGAGCGGCTTGGGTACGATCCGCAAGATTTAACTTGGCAAGTATATTGGATACATGCGTTTTGACTGTTTTTTCCGTAATCATCAATGCTGCAGCAATCTCTTTATTGCTTTTTCCCTTCGCGATTTCAGCAAGCACTTCTTTTTCTCGCTTCGTCAACGTTTCAATAAGCTGCTCCTCACGATCCCCTTCTTTTGACAAGTGAGTGATTAAATGAGCAGTGATTTTCGGATGAAGCTGATTTTCGCCTCGGTACACAGATATAATCGCCTGTACTAACTGATCTGGTTCCACATCCTTCAATTGATACCCCGACGCGCCGGCACGAATGGCAGGAATAACATGATCAACATCAGAAAAACTTGTTAAAATGAGAATCTTCGTATGAGGAGACAGTTCCTTTATTTTTTTCGTGGCTTCAATACCATCCATGACCGGCATGACCAAATCCATTAACACGACATCTGGCCGCAGTTCTTTCACTCGTTCCACCGCTTCTTCGCCATTGGCTGCTTCACCGACTACGTTGATTTCCTTTTGCGTGTTGAGGAAAAAAACTAATCCTCGCCGAACAACATGATGATCATCCACAATAAGCACTTTGATCCCCATTATCCTCTCCCCTTTTTCAACGGAATGATGACATCGATGGTCGTTCCTTCTCCGACAGAACTTTCGATATGAATTTCGCCATTTAATGATGCGACCCTCTCTTTCATACTATTTAAGCCGAGAGAAAAAGGCTGGCCATCAACCTTGGCAAATCCGCATCCCTCATCACGTACCTTCATATGGACATGGTGCTTTTGGGCGTGGATCGCAATATCGACCTCGGATACTCCTGCATGTTTTTTGCAGTTATTTAACGCTTCTTGTCCCACGCGCCATAAACACTCTTCGACTTCGTTAGGTAAATCAACCAGTCCGTTAATATCCACATTTACTTTTAATCCGAGCATATCTCCGTAATGCTGAAAAGCGTTGGCAAGTCCATGTTCCAAACCGTGCGGACGAAGCTGCCAAATAAGCGCCCGCATTTCCTGAAGAGCTTCTTGCGCTAATTGCTGAATGTAGGTGAACGCATCTTTTATTGTTTCATCTTCCGTCATTTCCTTTGCGCCGCGTGCCGTCAACTGCAACGAAAATAATAATTGGCTCACCGAATCGTGTAAATCTCTCGCCAAGCGGTTGCGTTCCGCTATTAATGCAAGCTTTTGTTCATTTTCAGCGAGCTTGATGCGCTTTATTGCTGTCCCGATTTGATAAGCAACCGCTTCTAATAATGCCAGTTCCTTATTGGAAAAGCTCGTTTTATGCGGAGCGGCTACGTTGAGCACCCCAAATTTCTCGTCCCCCGCACGAAGGGGAATGCTCGCGTGGTGGGTGACGCCATTGGTATCTCCCCATTGCTCTTCGATTGCCTGTTCAAGCCGCTTGCATTCAATAACGTTCGCTGCCCGCTGCAGCCGCCCATCTCTGTACCGTTCCAAACACCAACAGTCTCCTTCGCACATCGGTTTCTTGTTTCCCCATGTCAGTGCAGGAGGTAATTGATAGTCAGCAATAAAAGAGTATCCTTCTTTTGGATGGACGAAAAAAATCCAGCCGCATTGCAGTTTCATCACTTGTATTAATTCCTTTAATACGGTCTGCAGCATTTCCTTTACATCATTGCACTGATTCAACGTTTCGGCAATGGATTTTAATGTCAGCAATTCTTGAATATCCTGCTTCTCTCTGTCCATTGAATTTCCTCCTCGCCCAAATTGTATAGAAAAAGACAACGCCGCCATCGGCATTGTCTTTTTTGTCTTATGCAATAGGATATTGTTGAATGAGCGGATGAAGTATAATCTCATCAATAAGCATATGCTTTGGAGCGCTTGCCATATACACGACCGCTTTTGCGACATCTTCGGCTTTCAGCCAATCGCGTTTTTCCGGAACGCCTTGGATGGAATCGGCAAAGTACGTATCAACCATTCCTGGGTTAATCGTACCAACGCGAATGCCGTACTTTCTTACTTCCTGCGCAAGCGAACCGGAAAATCCTTGAACGGCGTATTTGGTCGCAGTGTATGCCGCCCCGTTCGGAATCGTGTAACGGCCGACATCGGAAGAAATGGTAATAATCGTTCCCGATTTTCTTTCTTTCATGTGTGGAAGCACGGCTTTTACCCCGATAAACACGCCTTGAACATTGACGGCAAAGATGCGCTCCCATTCTTCCACGGTCGTCTCTTCCACTTCTTTAAAAAATCCAATTCCTGCGTTATTGACGAGAATATCGATTTGTCCAAACGCTTCTAATACTTCTGTAACCATCTTTTGCATCTGTTGTTCATTGGCAACGTCCACTTGGAACGCCTTCACATAAGAAAATCCTTTCTCTTTTAGCTCTTTTTCCGTTTCATAAATCCCTTCAGAACTTCCCACCAGCGCCAATTTTACTCCTTGCTCCGCTAATTGAAATGCAACGGCTTTTCCGATTCCGCGCGAAGCTCCTGTAACAATCGCTACTTGGTTTGTTAACATATAGAATGATCCTTTCTGTATGCGTTCGTTTATTTACGATTAAGATAACGAAGCAGTGCGAAGAAAGTCATGAACTCGTTTCATCACTGCGTCAGAAAGTTGCTGCAGCTTTGCTTCACTGTCTGCCAATGACTGTCCCTTCACACCGAAATACACTTTGATTTTCGGCTCCGTTCCCGAAGGACGCAAGCAAAACCATGAATCGTCCTCCAATACATATTTTAATACGTTGGAAGTTGGAAGGGTAATTACTGTTTTTTCGCCCGTCAACGTATGGATCCGTTCTTTCGTTTTATAATCCTCAATCACGGTTACTTTTTTTCCTGCTACTTCTGTCGGAGGTTCATTGCGGAACGATGTTAAAATCGCTTGAATCGTTTCTGCTCCTTCTTTTCCTTTTAATGTTAATGACTGCTGTCCTTCACGGTAATAGCCGTATTGGTCAAACAATTGTATTAATCCTTCATACAAAGACATACCCTGTTTTTTATAAAATGCGCATACTTCCGCGGCCAATACCGCTGCTTGCACCGCATCTTTGTCGCGGGCAAAATCACCGATTAAATAGCCGTAGCTTTCCTCATAACCAAATTGGAACGTATATTGCCCCGTTTGTTCATATTCTTTGATTTTTTCACCGATAAATTTAAATCCGGTTAATGTATCCACCGTATCTAAGCCAAAAGATTGCGCAATCACGCGCCCGAATTCCGAGGTGACAATCGTTTTTAGCACCACGCCGTTTTCCGGCAATATTCCTTTTTCTTTCTTTTGTGATAATAAATAGTACAACAGCAAGCCTCCCGTTTGGTTTCCGGTGAGCACTATATATTCGCCTTGCTCATTTTTGACGGCAATTCCTAACCGGTCGGCATCCGGATCCGTCGCAATTAACAAATCGGCATTGACTTGTTTACCAAGCTCTATTGCTAAGGCAAATGCTGCATGCTCCTCTGGGTTTGGCGATGCAACGGTAGAAAAGTTTGGATCTGGTTGTTCTTGTTCTTTGACAACAAACACATTACGATATCCAAGTTCCTTTAAGGCACGGCGGACCGGTTTGTTGGATGTGCCATGAAGCGGTGTAAAAACAATGTTAATATCCACTTCTTCCGCCAGCTTCGGTTGAAGAGAGACCGTTTTTACAGCTTCAATATATGCATTGTCCACTTCTTCGCCGATGATTTGAATGAGTCCTTTTTCTTTTAAAATTGCTTCGTCCTCAACGTGGATATCAAGTTCATTTTCCACTTCATTGACGTATCGAATCACCGCATCTGCCGTCTCTGGAGGAAGCTGTCCTCCGTCTTCACCGTACACTTTATACCCATTATATTCCGGTGGATTATGGCTGGCAGTAATGACAATGCCGGAAAAAGCGTGCAAATAACGAACAGCAAACGAAAGCTCCGGCGTCGGCCGCAGTTCATCAAATACATACGTTTGAATGCCGTGAGTGGCCAACGTTTTCGCTGCTTCCATCGCAAATTCCCGAGACTTATGCCGCGAATCATAGGCAATGACCACACCGCGTTTTTTTGCTTCTTCGCCAAAAGACCCTATGTATCGCGCCAACCCTTCCGATGCTTTCCGAACCGTATATATGTTCATCCGGTTTGTGCCCGGACCGATTTCTCCACGCATGCCGCCAGTGCCAAATTCTAAATTTTTATAAAAACCATCTTCAAGCCACTTCCAGTCATCTTGCCGTTTCTGTAATAACTGTTTTAATTCCTCGTCTAACGGTTTATATGCCAACCATTGCTCGTATTTGCTTTTCCAATCCACCTGACCATCCCTCCGAATCCATACGTTCTTTTTTTATGTATTCGTTACCATCATACAATATACTTCCAAAAAGAAAAAGGATGTCTCGAAAAAAGAGACATCCTTCCTTTTCTTTATCCTTGTGGCTGCGACGGCTCAGAAATGTTTGTCAATGCTTGTCCTGCCGCCTCATCAGAAGCGCTGTTTGTCGCAATGTCACCTAAAGCGACAATGCCTTGAAGCTGATTGTTTTCCACAATCGGCAAACGGCGGACTTGATGCTGCGCCATTACTTTCGCTGCCTCTTGCACGCTCATATCCGGCGTACCTGTGACTACGCGATTGGTCATCACTTCCGATACACGTATAGAAGCCGGGTCTTTTCCTTGCGCCGACGTACGCAACGTAATGTCACGGTCGGTAATCATCCCTATTACTTGCCCGTTTTCCACTACTGGAAGCGCACCAATATTTTTCTCGCTCATGATTTGCGCAGCTTCTTGCACCGTTTGGTTTGGAGAAACTGTTGCGACGTTTTTCGTCATAACATCTTGAACTTTATTCCCGTTATTATTGTTCAATGTGATCCTCCCCTTTCACCGATTATTATGACCGCTTTGCGGGAGGATATAGGTAGAAAATAATGTTTATATCGCTTTGTATTGACAATTGGAAAAAAGAAACGTTTTTATGATAAACGGATTTTATACACGCGCGCTTCCCACGGACGCAAGCAAATTTCTTTCAGCTCTTCCGCTTCATCTACATGGTAATTGCTGATGAGCAGTTCTTTTGTTTTGACGGAGCGACGATATATTTTTAAATTTTACATTACTCTTCCTATTCAATATAATGAAATTGGCAAGTAAACACGGAGTAATAAGGAGCTTTGGAAATGAAAGAGAAAAAAAACTTGGAAAACGCGCTTGTTGGCGCCTGGGGAATTTCATTGATCGCGACGCTTGGGAGCCTTTACTTTTCCGAGGTTTTAAAATTTATTCCTTGCGACCTTTGCTGGTTTCAGCGCATTTTTATGTATCCGCAAGTGATTTTGTTAGGGCTTGCTGTCATTCGGAAAGAATATGGTATCGCTCGCTATAGCCTGGCGCTGTCGGTCATTGGCGGATCGATTTCCCTGTACCACTATCTTATACAAAAAGTGCCGTTTTTTCAAAGCCACGCCATTTCCTGCGGCCGTATTCCTTGTACAGGACAATACATCAATTGGCTCGGCTTTATTACGATTCCGTTTTTAGCGCTCGTCGCCTTTGTTCTGATTAGCGTGTTAAGCATGATCATTATTCGCCAAGAGAAAGAAGGGAAACGAAATTGAAAAAACTGCTTATTTTTGGTGGCATCATTGTTGTTTTATTTGCCGCGATCGCTTTTCTCACCACATACGAGCAAAAAGAAGCCGTTAAAGACAATCCTTATCATAAAAAAGAACTTCATCCCGCGACCGTTGATCAGCTTGATGACCCAAATTATCAAAACATCATTTTACCCGACGAACTGGAGCAAAAATTAAAAAATAAAGAAACGGTCACCGTCTATTTTTACAGCCCTACTTGCCCCCACTGCCAAAAAACAACCCCGATCGTCGTTCCTTTGGCAAAACAAATGGGGATTGACTTAAAAATGTTTAACCTGCTTGAATTCGAAGACGGGTGGGACAAGTATCATATTGAAGGAACACCAACTCTTATCCATTATGAAAAAGGAAAAGAAGTAAAACGAATCGATGGCTATCATGACGAAGCAGTTTTCCGTGACTGGTTTTCTTCCTTTTCCGACCACAAAAAATGAAGGAGCTTGTCCAGCGAACGGCAAGCTCCTTTTCCATTTACATTAACCATTTGCCCGACGATGGAAAATACGCACTGCACGGATAGCGCCTTTTGTTCGCAAACTGCTCAATCATAAACGGAAATGTAATGCCGTGCCGTCTAAGAATGTTGATATTTCGTTCAAATAAGGAACGGTACCGCTCATAATCGCCGCTTTCTCCAATATATTCAATGATTGTAATCAATGATTGCAAAGCTGAAATAATTTGAAACGCTTCCTTCATCGTTCCGTTGTATGTAACATGTTCTCTATCAAGCGAAAGAATTTCCAAGTTCTCCAACTCATGAATCTGTTCATCGTCAAAAAAATATGGAAAAATGTTTGTATAAAAATAATGCACTAAATAATTCATATATTTTTCCTGTTCCTCTGTTACCGCGCAAACAATTTTCATGGCTCTCATACCACCTTTTCTCACCATAACGCTTGCGTTCTATACAAATAAAACGATACTATGAGTGTATCATATAGAATGAATTCATAGAGATAGAAATTGTTTCCACTGCTATTGAAAATTTGGAGTGAAGTCATGATGTGGTTGAAAAAAGGTGACTGGCTGGAATGTATCATTCCATCTTTTTGGCAAGGGTTCACCATTGAAATGCTGCTAAAAGAAGTCTGGTATGCCTCGAAAAAATTTGCCCACCAGCTGCGCATGGAAAAAGGAATCAAGCTCAACGGAAAAGAAGTATCATGGCAAACGCCATTACAAGAAAAGGACCGCCTGCAGCTGTATCTTTATAAACCTGAACCTTCCATCATTCTTCCTGAGTATCGGGAGCTTTCTGTTTTATGGGAAGACGAGCATCTGCTCATTATTAATAAAGACGCCGGCATCGACATCCATCCTTCCGAACCTTCGCAAACTGGGACGTTGGCGAATGCTGTGGCCTTTCATTTACAATCGCAAGGGATTTTAACAAAAATTCGGCACATCCATCGGCTTGACCGTGATACATCAGGAACGATTTTGTTTGCCAAGCATATGCTTGCCGGAACAACACTTGATCGCATGTTGGAAAAGCGAGAAATTAAACGGACATACGTAGCGCTCGTCCATGGGATCATAAAAAAGCGAACCGGTACGATATCCGCGCCGATCGGGCGCGACCGCCATCATCCGACAAGACGGCGTGTTTCTAAAACAGGGGCAAATGCGGTAACGCACTATCGCGTCTTACATACGTTTCCGAATGAGCAAACATCGCTCGTAGAGCTTTCCTTGGATACCGGGCGTACGCATCAAATTCGCGTCCATATGAGTTACATCGGCCATCCATTAGTCGGAGATGTGTTGTACGGCGGAAAGGAGACATTCCATCGCCAAGCGCTTCATGCCGTTAAGTTGTCGTTTTCTCATCCTTTCACGAACGAATCCATTTCCTGCCTTGCTCCTGCCCACGACTTTCCCGTTGATCTCACACCGTTTTATCACAATTAACAAAAAAGGCAGACGTCCTGTTTCTGACGCCTGCCTTACAAATGCAATTCCTCTTTTTCATTCAATTCCCCATCTGTCTCCTGTTCTTCTTTCTTCTGTTTCACCACTTCTACCGTTTTTACATGATGGCCGTCCATTTCCTTTACGGTAAACAAATAGTCATCAATTTCCACGCTATCGCCTGCTTTAATATCATAATGCTTCGTTAAAATCCAGCCGCCGATTGTGTCGACATCGTCATCATCAATCGAGAGGCCAAACAAATCATTTACCTCGCTGATCAGCACTTTTCCGTCAATAATCGTATGCGTTTCATCTATCTTTTGAATCAATGGAATTTCATCGACATCAAATTCGTCTTGAATTTCGCCGACGATTTCTTCTAAAATATCCTCGACCGTGACAAGCCCCGATGTTCCGCCGTATTCATCGACTAAAATCGCCATATGGATGCGCTCTTTCTGCATTTTAACCAGCAGATCATGAATGGCGATCGATTCGATCACTTGAATAATAGGACGGATATAATCTTTCATCTGTTTTTCTTGTGATGGGTTAGTTACCAAGTCCGTAAACACTTCTTTGACATTAATCAATCCCAAAACATGGTCTTTGTCACCGTCAATAACTGGGTAGCGCGTATATTTTTCTTCTTTAATGATTTCCAAGTTTTCTTTCACGCTTTTATTGATATCAAGAGCAACAATTTCTTTGCGGGGCACCATAATTTCTTTCGCCACGCGATCATCAAATCGAAAAATGTTGTTGACGTATCGATATTCCGATTGGTTAATTTCCCCACTTTTATAA
This sequence comes from Parageobacillus genomosp. 1, assembly GCF_000632515.1. Taxonomy (GTDB): domain Bacteria; phylum Bacillota; class Bacilli; order Bacillales; family Anoxybacillaceae; genus Saccharococcus. Next base: position 396,377 of record NZ_CM002692.1, on the reverse strand, counting down.
CTTTCTGACAAAATAAGGCGCAATTCTTCCTCAGAATGGGCAATTTCGTGTTCCGAGGCCGGCTGTAATCCAAATATTCTTGTAACAAGCCGCGCGGAGTTATTCAGCGTCCAAATAAACGGATACATTACTTTATAAAATAAAATAAGCGGTTTTGCAGTAAATAACGTAATGGCTTCAGCTTTATGAATCGCGAACGTTTTCGGCGCCAGCTCTCCGACAACGACATGGAGAAAGGTAATCGTAGAGAATGCAATAACGAAAGATAAAACTTGCGCAACTGACTCCGATAAATGAATGCGCTCAAAAAGCGGTGTTAATATCCGTTCAACCGTCGGTTCACCGAGCCAACCAAGCCCTAACGATGTAATCGTAATGCCTAATTGGTTCGCCGATAAATAGCCATCAAGATTAGAGATCACCTTTTTGGCAGCAATCGCCCGTTTATTTCCTTCGCTAATTAATTGGTCAATGCGTGAGCTGCGAACTTTGACAATCGCAAATTCCGAAGCTACAAAAAAAGCGGTACATGCAATAAGCAAGGCCACTATCAATAAACTGACTATGTCCAATTGGTTTCCGGGCGCGGATAACGCGCCCGGATCACACCTCCTACAGACAAGTTTATACTGTTATTCCTCATTATTACTTTGCGTAAAAATTAACACATACTTTAACAATTCTAACACAGAAATGAGCGTTGCCGCCACGTATGTCAATGCAGCTGCTCCCAACACTTTGTTGACGCCGCGCTTTTCATCCGGGTAAATAATCCCTTCCGCCAGCATAAATTTTTTCGCCCGCGAGCTGGCGTTAAATTCTACCGGAAGCGTAATGAGCTGAAAAGCAACGGCAAAGGAGAAGAAAATAATCCCTAAGCCGATCAGCGAAAGTTGTTGAAGCAAAAATCCGACCAGCAATAAAAACGGCGCCACTCCTGATGTGAGGTTGACGATCGGAAACATGCGATGACGGAGTACTAGCGCACCGTATGATTGCTGATGCTGCACCGCATGTCCGACTTCGTGCGCGGCTACCGATATAGCAGCAATCGTGCGGCCATAATATACCGGTTCCGACAAGCGGACCACACGCGAGATCGGATCATAGTGATCCGTTAGTCTTCCTGGGACCACTTCTACCGGTACATCATAAAGACCGTTCCGATCCAAAATCATCCGCGCCACTTCCGCGCCTGACAAGCCGGAAGAAGCAGGAACTTGCGACCAAGTGTTAAAGTTGCTCGACACTTTGAATTGCGCCCATAGCGCAATGCCAAAGGCGATGAGAATTAAAAAATCCATCGGATGGAATAGCAGCATGACAGCCCCCTCCGTTATTTCTGTGCCATATTACGAAATGTGTATACTAATATTTATTGTACTTTATGGTTATTTCATACGTCAAATCATACAGTTTGTCATCATACGAACAGACGATCCCTTTTCCGAAAGAAAGCAACGATCCTCGTTAAATGCAAAAAAGCGAAATCACAAATGCAAGAGGGACTCCTCCCGACGGAAAAGCCCCTCTCTTTATGCCATCAAAAGTTGAAATTATCTGGATCCGGCCCGATTCGTTTGTTCATGTTGAGCGCGTCGATTTTCGCCATTTCTTCAGCGGTTAACACAAAATCAAAAACATCCGCGTTTTCTTTAATGCGCGCTGGTGTTACGGATTTTGGAATCGTAACGACTTCGTTTTGCAAATCCCAGCGCAACACGACTTGAGCAGGCGTTTTTCCGTACTTTTTACCAATTTCGACAATCGTCGGTTCCTGCAAAATTTCCCCTCTCATCAGCGGCGACCATGCTTCAAGCTGAATACCGTGCTGTTTACAGAAAGCATGGAGTTCTTTTTGTGTCAACCGTGGATGGTATTCCACTTGGTTGACCATCGGTTTAATTTCGCAATCGCCCATTAAGTCTTCTAAATGATGGATTTGGAAGTTGCTGACGCCGATCGCGCGCACAAGACCGTCTTTATATAGCTTTTCCAACGCTTTATACGTTTCTTTATATTTTCCTTTTACCGGCCAATGCACTAAATATAAGTCAACATAGTCAAGACCTAACTTTTGCAGGCTCGTTTCAAACGCTTTCAATGTTGTTTCATATCCTTGGTCAGAATTCCATACTTTTGTCGTGATAAATATTTCTTCGCGCGGAATGCCGGATTCACGAACCGCTTTTCCTACCCCTTCTTCGTTTTGATAAAATGCTGCTGTATCTACATGGCGGTAGCCGATTTCTAACGCGGTGCGCACCGCGTTGATTACTTCCTCTCCCTCTTTTACTTTATAGACTCCAAGCCCAAGCCATGGCATTTGCACCCCATTATGTAATGTCACACGGTCTTGCAAATGTTTCATATTTTCTCTCCTTTTCTAAAATTTATTCACTTTTATTATGTTGACACATGGAGAAAAAAGCAAAACATATGCATAAAAAAAGATGAGGGAAGACCTCACCTTTTATTGCTGCATTCCGTTTTTCACCCATTGCGCGACTTGAACGGTACGGCGTGCTTGATGTTTCACCGCAGCTTCCGCATTTTCTACTATTTTTCCATTTTGATCCACCGTTACACTCGTTCCGTACGGATTTCCTCCTGCGGCAAAAATCGATGGATCGGTATACCCAGGTGCTACTACGATCGCCCCCCAATGGTACATTGTCGTATATAGTTGCAGAATGGTTTGTTCTTGGCCGCCATGAGCGTTTCCTGCAGATGCCATGGCGCTAACCACTTTATTAGCAAGCTTTCCTTGCGCCCATAATCCGCCGGTTGTATCTAAAAATTGCTTTAGTTGGGAAGGTATATTGCCAAAGCGGGTCGGCACGCTGAAAATAATGGCATCTGCCCATTCTAAATCCGCTAACGTAGCTGTTGGGACGTCTTTTGTTGCTTCCGCGTGAGCTTTCCACGCTGGATTCGATTCGATTGCTTCTTTTGGCGCAAGTTCAGGAACTTTGACCACTTTTACTTCCGCTCCTGCTTCCCTTGCCGCTTCTTCCGCCCATTTTGCTAATTGATAATTCGTACCTGTTGAACTGTAATAAATGATCGCCAATTTAACATTTGCCATGATTCATTCTCTCCTTTGCATAAATTTTTGCTCCATGTGCATTTTGGCGGTATTTCTGGAACGTAATTTGTCCGATTTTGTTTATTTCATTCATTTTTCCTTTAAAACCGCCAAAACATTTAATTCATAAATCTCGAATTCGAGATTTATTATATAAAAACTTGTTGTTCATTGTCAACAAAAAAGAATGCTTTCCTGCCAGTTGGCGTTTCGCGTAACCATTCCCCATAGCGGAGAAATAGTACGCTGGCAGAAAAGCATATTCACGACCCGTCTATTTTAGTTCGCAATACTGATATTTGCTTTTTCTACATGTTGCTCTGCAGAAGGATGAAATTCATTTTCCATTTTAGAAACAACAACCGTCGCTACAGCATTGCCAATTAAGTTAGTAATCGCACGCGCTTCCGACATAAAGCGGTCAACGCCGAGTAACAATGCGATTCCTTCTACTGGAATCATCGGAAATGCCGCTAACGTAGCAGCCAGGGTAATAAATCCCGAACCCGTTACTCCCGCTGCCCCTTTGGAAGTGAGCATTAAAATGCCTAGTAACGTAAGCTCTTGCCAAATGCTTAAATCAATCCCATATGCTTGCGCAATAAATATTGCCGCCATCGAGAGATAAATAGACGTTCCGTCAAGGTTAAAAGAATATCCAGTCGGTACGACAAGCCCAACAACCGATTTGGAACAGCCGTACTTTTCAAGGCGCTCCATTAACTTTGGCAGCGCCGATTCAGACGAAGAAGTGCCAAGCACAAGCAAGATTTCTTCTTTAATATAGGCGATAAATTTAAAAATATTGAATTGATAAAACTTGGCGATTAGCCCAAGCACAATAAAGATAAACAACGCCATCGTAGTATACACAGAAGCCATTAATTTTCCAAGCGAAAGCAACGAACCGATTCCAAATGTGCCAATCGTATACGCCATCGCACCAAACGCGGCAATTGGCGATACTTTCATGACCATATTAACAACGCCGAAGAAAATATCCGCCAAACGTTCAAATAATGCGATAACCGGTTTTGCCTTTTCTCCTAATCCCGCCGCAGCAAGGCCGAATAAGACGGCAAAGAACAAAATTGGCAGCAATTCGCCTTTTGCAAGCGCCCCAACAACATTATCTGGAATAATGTTAAGTAAAAACTCAATGACACCGTGATTCACTTCTTCTGCTTGTTTCGTATATTGCGACACGTCGCCGCCTTTTACGGCGTCAGTATTAAACCCTACCCCTGGTTTGATCAAATTAACAACAATAATTCCGATTGCTAAGGCAAACGTAGTAACAATTTCAAAGTAAATAAGCGCTTTTCCGCCGATGCGGCCAACCTTTTTCAAATCCCCCATGTTTCCGATTCCAATCACAACCGTGAAGAAAATAATCGGTGCAATCACCATTTTAATTAACTTAATAAACGCATCGGCAAGCACTTTCAATTTTGCACCAAATTCAGGGAATAAAAAACCAACGATAATTCCTAATATAATTCCGAGAATTACTTGCACGGTTAAGTTTTTAAACTTGCTCCGCATTTCTCCCCTCTCCTTTCGTTGTCTTGATAACGCTTTCAATTATCATGTTACTTTAATGTTCAGAAAATAAAAATATTATGGTAATAATGGTCTTTTTGGTCTTTTTGGTCTCGTAAAAAAAAAACGGCCTTATTTTTATAAGGCCGCCTTCTGTTTTATCTTTGTTTGATTTCGCGCAGCAGTTGATCGCCAAACTCCTCCGTAAACTGCCCATACAAAGGCGCAAACTTCTGTTCCCACCGCTTTTTTTCTTCTTCAGATAGCTCATAAATATGAATATTTTTGTTTTGCTTTATTTTTTCTAATTCCTGTTCATTTTGTTTTTTCGATTGTTGTAAATTCCACATCGTTGTTTCCTGAATCGCTTCCGTTATTTTTTGCTGGATATCTTTCGGCAAACTTTCCCAAAACGTTTTGTTCATCATCACCGCATAGCCAAGATATCCGTGGTTGCTGATCGTTATATATGGCTGAAATTTATAAAAGCCTTTCGAGTAAATGTTAGAAATCGTATTTTCCTGTCCATCAAATTCATGATTTTCTAAGGAACGATATACATGATCAAACGAAACGACAATCGGTTTGCCACCCAGCAAGCGAAATTGCTTTTCAATCACTTCGCTTGGCATAATACGAAAGCGCAATCCGCGAAAATCATCAGGTCGTACCAGCGGCCGATTTGTGCTCATCATTTGTTTAAAACCGTTGCTCCACAATGCTAATCCTTTAATTCCTTTTTGGTCTAGCATTGCCAAAAGCTGCGCTCCAACATCTTCAGTAAACGTCCGCTCCACATCATTGTAATCATGAAATAAAAACGGCAAATCTAATACTTGCCATTCGGGAATTAATTCCGTCACCTTCGAAAACGTTGGCGCAATCATTTGCACGTCACCGCGCAATAATGCATCCATTTCCTCACCGTCAGAATATAAAGAACCGTTCGGAAATACTTCTACTTTGACACGACCATTGGTTTTTTTCTCGACAAGATCGGCAAACTTTTGCGCGGCTAATCCTTTCGGCGTATTTTCCGCTACTACATGGCTAAAATAAATGACAATTTGCTTTTTTAGCCCTTGTTGCTCATCATCATATACCATATTTTCATTGCGAAAATGCGGTGTTAATAAAAGCCATGCACTTCCTAAACAGACAAGTAAAACAAGAAACAACATCCACCATTTCTTTTTCATATTCCGCACCGTTTATATAAGTTTTTACTCAAATTTTATCATACTGTTGCAGAAATGCTAAAATAAATACAAATTATATTATTTTTCATAAAGATGAGGTATTTATAGCAATGCACCGGTTATCTATCCGCTGGAAAATCACCATCCTAATTTTCTTTATCGTTAGCTTTTCCTTATTGTTAAGCGGAATGTTTGTCATCGGCGACTTTTTTCATACAAAAGAAGAGGAATTGAGACAACGGGCGTTGTTGACGGCACGGACGGTATCAGAGCTTCCCGAAATCAAATCACATATTGTCGGAACCCAAAAAAAACGATCTTCCATCAACATCATTGTTGAACGCGTTCGCATTATTCATAATGCCGATTACATTGTTGTTCTTGACATGAATAAAGTCCGCCTTTCCCATCCCGTCCCATCCATGATTGGACGCGTTTCCCGCGGCGCCGATGAAGGACCTGCCTTTGCGGAACATACTTACACATCGAAAGCACGCGGCGAAATCGGCACTGTCATTCGCGCGTTCGTCCCGATTATGAGTCAAGATCACCAACAAATTGGCGTCGTCATTGCGGCATATCGATTGCCGACTTTTTTCGAAGTGATTTATGCTTTAAAAGAAGAAATTTTAATTACCATATGCCTTTCTTTACTCATCGGTGGGATCGGCGCTTGGCTGCTTGCTTCCCATATTAAGCGGCAAATGTTTCAGCTTGAGCCGCATGAAATCGCCAAGCTGCTTGTCGAACGTACCGAAGCCTTTAATGCGATGCATGAAGGAGTCATTGCGATCGACAGTGATGAAAAAATCACCATTTTTAATGACCGGGCAAAACAGATGCTCGGCGTTGAAGGCGATGTGATCGGTAAACCGATTCGCTCTGTTATTCCCGACACGCGCCTGCCGGAAATATTAGAAATTAACCAGCCTATTTATAACAAAGAATTGCAGATAAGAAACTTAACGATTTGGAGCAATCGCATTCCAATAAGAGTGAACGGCAAAACAGTTGGTGCCATCGCTATTTTCCAAGATCGTACTGAGGTGAAGAAACTGGCCGAAGAGTTGACAGGTGTTAAAGCTTTCGTCAGCGCTTTGCGTGTGCAAAATCATGAATATATGAATAAACTGCATACGATTGCCGGATTAATTCAATTAGGGCACCAAGAAAAAGCGCTTGAATACGTCTTTCAAGTGACAGAAGAACAAGAAGAGTTAACCCGGTTTTTAAGCAAACATATTAAAGACGAAAGCATTTCCGGTCTGCTTCTGAGTAAAGTCCGCCGCGGCAAAGAGTTGGGCATTCGTGTTATTATCGACCGTCATAGCCGTCTGCATGCTTTTCCGCCTGCATTGGACCATCATGATTTCGTCGTCATTCTTGGAAACTTGATTGAAAACGCATTTGACTCCTTTCAAGGCATTACAGATCGGGAAAAAGAAATATATGTAAGCATTGAACAAAATGACGAAATTTGCTCTCTCTCGGTCGAGGACAACGGCAAAGGCATTGGAGAAGAACATCTCGACCGTATTTTCGAAGAAGGGTTTTCGACGAAAGGTAAAAATGGGCGAGGTCTCGGTTTATATTTGGTGAAACATATTGTAGAAAAAGGAAAGGGACACATTGAGGTAAAATCGGAAAAAGGAAAAGGAACGATATTTACGATTACCTTTGACATGTAGGGAGAGAGGAAAATGTATCGTGTACTGCTTATTGAAGATGATCCGATGGTACAGGAAGTAAATCGTCAATTTATCGAACAAGTGAAAGGGTTTACCGTTATTGACGTCGCTGGGAATGGAGTGGAAGGGATACAGTTAATCCGTGAACTTCATCCCGATTTAGTGATTATCGATATTTACATGCCCCACAAAGACGGTCTCGAAACATTGAAGGAAATTCGCTCGCAAGGGTATGAAGTCGATGTCATCGCCATCACCGCAGCAAGCGACATCGATACCGTACGCCGCGTATTGCAAAACGGCGCTTTTGATTACATTATGAAACCGTTTAAATTTGAACGCCTCAAACAGGCGCTCGAAAACTACCTTGCATTTCGCCAAACGTTAGCCGAAAAAGAAACGCTAACACAGGGAGATTTAGATGCTCTTTTGCAAACAGCGGAACAGCAAACATTGTCGCATGACGGGCTACCAAAAGGCTTAAACGAAGTGACATTGCAAAAAATCGTACATTATCTCCGAAAACAAGCAACCCCTGTTTCTGCCGAAGAAGTGGCCGAAGGGGTCGGCATCGCCCGGGTAACTGCCCGCCGCTATTTAGAATACTTAGAAAAGAAAGGGGAAGTCACTCTCGACGTTCAATACGGCGGAGTTGGGCGTCCAATTAACCGCTACATGATGAAACAAATATAGGCAAGGGGACCCGCTATATCCTACTTTACTATACCGATAAACGTTCTATGAACCCGACAGGCAGTTTTTCCTTTTTCTTCACGATGTTCCCCGTTTCAATATAATGATAAATGAGACGAAAGGCCTTTGTGCCCATCAGCGCAAGCGGCAGTTCCATCGTTGTAATTTGCAGGGGTTCTGAAATCGGGTGATTATCGAAACTGACAATCGCGAGATCGTCAGGGATTTTCACCCCTTCTTTTCTCCCCCACAGCACGATGCCCGCCGCCACTTGATCGCTCGATACAAGTAGCGCGCTCGGCTTTTCGGACAGCTCCATCCATTGATGGATCACCCGCTTCCCGTCTTCGACGTACAAACAATGATCAAAAATCCACTCTTTTCGCGGCTCGACACCAATTTGCCGCAGCGTGTCATAATAGGCCGTCTCCCGCGCTTTGCTATTTGTCCCTGTCGTTCTTCCGATGCAATAACCGATGTGCCGGTGCCCTTTCTGAATTAAATAGTGCAACGCCTTGGCAAACGCTTCATAATGGTCAATGTAGACAGACAAAAAATCTTGATCACCGACATCCTCGCATAAAACAATCGGTCCATCTTCCTTATACTGTGCAATGATTTCCCATTCCGCCACATGCGAACAAACAATCAGCCCGTCCACTTGTTTCATCCGCATCATCTCAAGCGCCTCTAATTCTTTTTCCACATCATAATTCGTTTGAAATAACAAAAGGTGGTACCGGTGACGAAGCGCCTCTTTTGATATTCCCTCCAATACGGCGCCGAAATACGGGTGATTCACGTAGGGAAGCATGACCCCAACAATCGACGTTTTTCCTTTCGCTAAATGAACCGCATTAATGTTTTTCGTGTAATTTAATTTTTCTACCGCTTCCCATACCGCATTTCTTTTCTCTTCCCGCACGTAAGGATAGCCGTTTAGCACTCTTGACACCGTTGCCACGGAAACCCCTGCTTCTTTGGCGATTTCACGGATATTTGCCATCGTATCACCTTTTTTCAAAAAACTATTGCATTGAAACGCGTTTCATACATTATTGTATCCTCAAACAACATAAAGGAGGAAAAAAACAATGATAAGCGGAATATTGTCGATTTTGTTTCTATGCGCGGTGGAATGGATTGGAGCCTATATAGCTTTAGAAGCCAATCCCCAAGCGAAGCGGGAATATTATAATAAAAATGATCCATATGAATCTCTCCCACCTAAATTTCATTGAGAGGTGGGAGACTTCTCGGGAAAAATGTTAAAGTATCGCTAGTTTTTCTATGTAACAGGCCGTTTTTGTCTGTTTATCTTTCGTCTTGTCAGCAAAAGATGGAACGAAATGGCTAAACCCGTTCCTGTCATGATGAGCATACCAATCGAACTCACGAGCCCGACTGGCCCGGTATGAAGTTCACGAACCATTCGTTGCCACGAATTGATTCCTCTTCCTCTATCCAGAAAATCACGATTCCGCTGACCAATAGCCGGCGGTATCGATCTATTTCCGTTTTGTGAATCCTCTAAAAATGGTTGTCCATTCATCCTATTAAAGTTTCTTAGTCCTTCTATTCTCCCGCGCTCCTCTCCATTCACATACATGATGAGCCCCGTTAATGACTCAATAAATAAAAATAAAGAAGCGAGAAGACCAATCCAGAAATGAATTTTTCGTATCGTTTTCACTCACCATTCACCCTTCCCTTCATTGTGTACAAACTCATTATGTTCGCTTTTCCTTAACTTTTTCTTAAATAAAGAGGACAGTGAGTAAACGGTTTGTAATATCGCAAAATCAGTATCGGCGATCTTAGACAAAAAGACATTCTCTTTTTGTAGAAAAATGAAAAAGCCGTCACTCCTACAAAAGAAAAACACTCTGCATGAGACATGTGGATGTTCGTTCACCTTTTCGGATATTTCGGAAAGATTATTTCAAAGCGAGTTCCCTTTCCTAATTCGCTATGCACTTTGACCTTTCCATTATGTTTCTCAATAATCCATTTGGCGATGGAAAGTCCTAATCCTGCTCCATCTGATTTCGTACGGGCTTTATCACTTTGGTAAAACCGATCAAAAATTTTTGGAATCTCTTCTTTTGCAATGCCAATCCCATTATCTTGCACCTCAAGAATGATCGAAGAAGCGGTTTGACGACAAGAAAGATGAATGCGCCCTCCGTCTTCCGTGTATTTCATCGCATTATCTAACAAAATAATTAACAATTGATGAATGCGTTCTTTATCTCCTATAAATTGAACAGGCGTTTTCACATCTAGCGTGATTTCTTTTTGTTGATAAGAAGCAATTTCTGCATAGTGGTCGACAATTTCCTTTAACAGCTCATCAAGCTGAAACGGTTCCTTTTTGATTTCGATTTGATTCGAATCAGATCGCGCTAACATCAATAAATTAGCAACTAATCGTGAAAGGCGACGACACTCTTTCGCAATGACAGAGATATCGTCAATTTTTTCTTTAATAGTGGCGGAAGGAGACCGGAACAATAAATCCGTTTTCGCTTGTATTACAGCTAACGGAGTTCGCAATTCATGCGAAGCATCCGAAACAAATTGTTGTTGCTTTTGCCATGCCTGCTGAATCGGTACAAGCGCTCGTCCCGCAAGAAAATATCCAGCTACTATGGCACAAAGCCCCCCGATTACGCATCCGGTCACAATAATCAACAAAAGCTGATCTAAAATTTCTCTTTCGGAATTGATATTTCGCAAAATTTGCACGGTTATTTTTCCGAGCTCCGTATTCATTTCGATCGCAATCGTCCGAAAATAGAAATTTTCAATATTCATATCGTATAGTTCATTGATTTGTTTAGGAGGATCGATATGTGCCTGAGTGAAAATCGTTGTGTCACGATTCAGGTTGATCATTTCGCCTTTTTCATTCCAAATCACGATAAACACACGCGGATCACGCACAAAAGGAACGTCCCTTTCCCACGGTCCGCCATACGCTATTCGTTCCGCTACTCTCATAAGCGCTGCATCCACTTCTTGATACAAGCGGGCATGCATATACGAATACAACACTGTTCCTAATACACTAATCAAAATGAAAAAAACGAGCGAATTTAACAGCGTTAGTCGAAGATGAGTACGTTGGAACATCGTTTTCTCTCCTACTCTATTCGTCTGTTAACATATATCCAACTCCTCGAACCGTCTTAATATCTGTATGGTAGCCAAACGGTTCCAGCTTTTTACGAAGTTGATGAATGAACACTTCGACAATCGCAATCGTTGTATCTGAATCAAATCCCCATACCCGATCATAGATTTGTTCTTTCGTTAAAATCATTCCCTTATTATGGATAAGATACTCTAATAATTCGTACTGCTTCGCCGTTACTTTGACGGGATGACCATCTACAATGATATCCTTTTCTTTTCCGAATAGTTCAATCCCGTGGTAACGAATGGTCTGTTTTGTCGTAAAACCGCCGCTGCGCCGTAATAATGCCCGAATGCGTGCTTTCAGCTCAGGAGCTTGAAACGGTTTGACTAAGTAGTCGTCCCCGCCAAAATCTAAACCTTTCACCCGATCTTCGAGGGAATCTTTTGCTGTTAAAAACAATACTGGTGTCTCAATCTCTTCTTTTCGGATTCGTTGAACAATTTCAAAACCATCTATTCCCGGTAACATGACATCTAATATAATGGCATCATAAATATTTTGCAATGCTAAAAATAGCCCTTCCTCACCATCTGTTGCGCTGTCAACAACAAACTCATCAGATAAAATTTCAACTATCGCTTCAAGTAAATCAAGATGATCTTCAACAACTAACAGTTTCATCGATTGCTCCTCCTTTCTCCTATAACTAATAATAAAACAAAGCGGTCGCCAAAAGCGATCGCTTCATATGGCTGAACTCTCCATATTTGTTGGATAGGAGAACCCTCTTGCGTCAACTAATCTTTTTCCTTGAAGTGACAATCGGCTTCTGCGTGCAAAGAACATTCGGCTTCGCGATCTATTGGCACCTTCTCTTTCTTTTCTTTACTGCCTTGACTAGTTCCGCAACGCTTAGCGATATCGAAATGCAAGCATTTCTCGGCAGAAAAACATTTTTTAGCCGTTAGTCACTCGTCTCCCTCCCCCTTGCTTTCTATTCATATCTTAGAGCTTGAATCGGATCAAGCTTTGCTGCTTTATTGGCAGGAAATACGCCAAACACTACTCCGACAAGAAGAGAGAATAAAAAGGCAATCAGAGAAACGAAAGTAGAATAAGAAATCGCCAGCCCCATCGTAGCTGCCAGCACTTTTCCGATGATAAATCCGAGTCCAACGCCAATCACTCCTCCTAAAGCGCTTAGCACAACAGCTTCAATTAAAAATTGCAATAAAATATCTCTTCGCTTCGCTCCAATTGCTTTTCGAATCCCAATTTCCTTCGTTCTCTCTGAAACAGACACAAGCATAATATTCATAATTCCAATTCCTCCTACTAGGAGGGAAATTCCCGCGATTCCTCCAAGCATCATCGTCATCGTATTGGTTACCGAACTCATCGTCTCCATTAAATCTTGCTGATTAAAGACGCTGTAACTGTCTTGGTTGTTCGGAAACATGCGTGCTAATGTTCTCTCTACTTGTGTCATAACAAAATTGACCTGTTCTGCTGCTTTTCCTTGAATGTATATCGTTTGAATACTTGTGTTTTTTACCAATCGCTGCGCAGTCGAAAGCGGCATTATAATCACATCATCGCCGCTTTGTCCGAGCGAACCGCCTTTCGAAGCAAGGACTCCGACTACCTTAAACGATGTGCCTTCAATTTGCACATATTGTCCAATGGGGTTTTCAAGCCCAAACAATGTTTGTGCCGTGTCCGATCCTAAAACAACAATTTTTTGTCGATATTCTACATCAATATCAGATAAAAATCGTCCTTGATGGACCTGAACATCGCGAACTGTTTGATAGGAAGCGGTTGTGCCAATGAGAGATACTTGCGCAGAAGTCGTACCATTTTTTACATGTACCCGTCCGGACACAACGGGAGCAATTTCTTTTACCCCTGGAATATCACGAAATTTTTCAGCATCGTCTATCGTCAATTTGACACTATCTGTATTCATGACATTTACCGTTAACAAGTTCGTTCCTAACTGGTTGATTTGGTTGGTTACTTGCTCGCTCGAACCTTGACCAATCGAGATCAGAACAATGACGGAAGAGACGCCGATAATAATGCCTAACATCGTTAAAAACGAGCGCAGCTTATTGCCTTGAATGCTGCGCAAAGCCATTTTAATGGATGGAATAAGTCCCAACAAAATCACCTCTTTCCTCAAACAACTGCCCGTCTTGAATGCGAACAATCCGCTTTGCTTCATTCGCCACTTCCCAATCGTGCGTAATGAGAATAATCGTATGTCCTTGTTCATTTAGTTGTTTCATAATTTGAATAATCTCTTTGCTCGTCTTACTGTCGAGCGCCCCTGTCGGTTCATCGGCAAGTAAAATCGGTGGATTGCCGACAAGCGCTCGAGCGATGGCAACCCGCTGCTGTTGCCCTCCAGAAAGCTGATTAGGAAAATGATGGGTACGATCTTTTAAACCAACTTTTTCTAAACATTCATAAGCGATTTTTTGACGTTCCTTCGCTTTCACTCCGCGGTATAATAAGGGAAGTTCGACATTCTCTAATGCCGTTAATCTCGCTAATAGATGAAAATTTTGAAAGACAAACCCAATTTTTTCGTTTCGAATTTTCGCCAGCTCGTTATCTGTCATTTTATTTATTTCTTTTCCATCGAGAATATAGCGCCCGAAGTCGGGACGATCAAGACAGCCAATCATATTCATAAACGTGGACTTCCCTGAACCAGAAGGACCGACAATCGCAAGAAAATCTCCTTTTTCAATTTGGAGAGAAACGTCCCGCAGTGCATGAACGACTTCTCCACCAAACGTATACGTTTTTGTCATATTTTCAATTTGAATAATCGGTGCGGCCATTCTCGATCATCTCCTTCCATTCATTGTTCTACGATTCATTCCTCCCGGAACGCCCATGCCAGGCATTCCCCCCATCATCTGGCCAAAACGCATTTGACCGTTATTGGAAGCCGATGTGGATACTTGCGGTAACTGGACAATCGTTCCTTCCGTTATCCCTTCTGTAATTTCTACATCATCTTCATTGTGAATTCCTGTTTTAACCATTTGCCGTGTAACTGAAGTCTTGCTTCCGTCTGACGATGTTTTCGCCACAAGCACAAATTTTTGGCCGTTCATTGTATGAACCGCTTCGATTGGCACGTATAATACATTGTCTTTACTTTCAACTAAAATGCTTGCTTCGGCTGTCATCCCGACTTTTAAATTGGTGGGTTTGTTAATATGAACAGTCACATCAAACGTCGAAACGCCATTGGAAACAGTTCCTTCGTTTGCAACCGATGTCACTTTTCCCGTATATGTTGTATCAGGAAAGGCATTTACCTTGATACTTGCCGTTTGTCCCACTTTTACTTTTGGAATATCTAACTCATCGACTTGTACTGTTACTTGCAAGTCATCATAATTCGTAATATGCGCGACAACTTGTCCATTTGTTACACGATCACCTGCCGCTACGTTAAGCGACGTTATTGTTCCATCTGCCGGCGCAGTAATGGGATCACTTCCGTCCGTAAATGTGATCAACTCTTGTCCTTCCTTCACTTTCTCGCCTTCAGAAACAAGCACTTCGTCTACTTTTTTGTTATCCTTCGCTTTGATATCTGTACTCGTAACAGACTGAACCGTCCCAGAACCACTCACCTTCACTTCCAGTTTCCCTCTTTGCACAGAAGCGGTTGGTACTTGCGCCATCGTCGGTTCTTCTTTTCCTTTAGCGAAAAACCACACACCTCCTCCAATGACTACAATCGCAACGATAAAAATCATCACCCATTTTTTCAACATCCATTCTCCTTTCTTTCTCTATAGGTAACTTGGATAAGCCTATTATGTAGGCTGTTTCTTAATTTTTTCTTAACTTTCATCAGAAAAGAGCAAGTGCCGGAAAGTGATGTACGAAAAAAAGTTCCTCACTCACAAATGCCGAGATCTATTCCCGGCAGTCCCTGTTTCATACCGATGATCATGTTCGCGATGTTTTTCGCATTTTCAATTACTTCTTTTCTCGGATGCAGGCATGGCATTTTATAGTTAACAACCGTTACCCACACTGTACCGTTGTTGCTGGAAATATCTCTGTGTCTCATATCGATCTTTCTCCTTCATGTTTCGACTGGTATAATAAGTAATATATATTTAAGGGGGAATAATGGATGCAATTAACTTGGAAACCATTGATAACTGCCATCACAGTGATCGCTCTTGTTTCAGGGTGTGGCACGAAAGAAACAAATGAAGTAAAACAACCGAATCCTTCTAATAACGACACAAACCAAACGGAAACGACGCAATCGAACAACACAGGGCAATCAGAAACAGCACCTAAAAACGAAAACAGCACCACTAATGCAGAAGAAAACACCCAACAAGAAGAAGCACGTCCTTCTGAAATGGAATTATCTTATATGGTTGATGGAAAAGAAGTGAAAGAAACTGCTTCTTTAAAAACAAGCGACAACCAAGGTTTTTCCTTATATGTACTAAAAGGTTGGAATCTTGAGGCCGAAGAACCGCATTCCGATGTGTTGCTGCACGATAACAGCTCCGTCAGAATCCGTCTCCTTCATGAGGAAGGAAATGAAATAGATTATGCGAAACTAGCGGAAGAACACGCGCAAGCAGTTTCTGCCGATGCTGTTCGCCAGGACAGCACCAATCTTCCAGAATCATTGAAAGGAGCCGCTTGGTATACAGCGCACTCGGAAAACATGACGGTTCATGTCATCGCTGCAAGTAGCCCTGTTCCTATGCTGGTGACGATTCAAACGCCAAAAGATAAAGAAGAGCTTGCGCCTGCTTTAGCAATGATGGAAACGATACGAAAAACGGATTCAGCAAAGCCAGACGAAGAAGCGACAGACTCAAATGAATCTACCAGCTCGTCCAATTAGAATATTTTCTCCATTTCAAAAAGAAAATTGGTCCCGTTTCTGCATGCAAACGGGACCTTTTCTTATGTCGGCAAACAAAAGAAAAACCCCTATTTGAAACAGAGGGTTATACGTATGCCTTATTTTCTTCTTTCCGGAAAAATGTTTTCATCGCATAAAACACATCAGACTTTTGCTTTAAAATGTAATAACGGAACTTTTCATCTTTAATATTTTTGTAAGCGGACATGAGTGTCGAATGTCGATTATACTGATTAACTTCTCCATACCCAAACATGTTCGACACTTTCATTAGTTCTTGAACAAGCTTCACGCAGCGGGCATTGTCCGATGTCAAGTTGTCGCCGTCGGAGAAGTGGAACGGATAAATATTATAGCGCGATGGTGGATATTTCGTTTCAATGAGTTCCAACGCCTTCCGATACGCCGAGGAGCAAATCGTGCCGCCGCTTTCCCCTTTTGTAAAAAATTCATCTTCGGTAACCACTTTTGCCTCCGTATGATGGGCGATAAAGGCGATTTCCACCGTTTCGTATTTTGTACGTAAAAAGCGGGTCATCCAGAAGAAGAAACTGCGTGCCATATATTTTTCCCACAATCCCATGGAGCCGCTTGTATCCATCATCGCAAGAACAACTGCTTTCGACTCTGGTTTTTCCACTTCATTCCACGTTCTAAATTTTAAATCTTCGCGATAGATCGGATAAAAACTTGGATTTCCATTCATCGCATTTCTCTTAAATGCTGCGAGCATTGTTCGTTTTTTGTCGATATTCCCCATTAGGCCTGTGCGGCGAATATCATTAAATTCGATATGCTGCACCGCGTTTTGATCTGCTTCTTTTCTTTGTAAATTGGGCAGCTCCAATTGGCTGAATAGTGCTTCTTCCAATTCCATCAGCGATACTTCTGCTTCATAATAGTCTTGGCCCGGCAAGTCACCGGCTTCTTGCCCTTTTCCAGGTCCTTGCCCCTGCCCCTCCCCGGCACCTTCTCTTGCCACCACATCGCCAACTTGGCTGTCTCCGTTCCCTTGGCCGACATGTTTATTTTTCTCATAGTTATAACGAATTTTATATTCATCCAAAGAACGGATCGGAATTTTAATCACGTCACGTCCATTTGACATAATAATGCTCTCTTCGGTAATTAAATCCGGTAAATTATTTTTAATCGCTTCCTTTACTTTTTCCTGGTGACGTTTTTGGTCGTCATGTCCTTTCCGGTGGAGGGACCAGTCTTCCTTTGATACGATAAAGTTCCCTTTCATTTTTTCCCCTCCTCAGCAAAAATGTTTTCACACTTTTTTCTTTGCAGCATATACTTATGTTGGCGCCATAAAAACGTAACGGATAAATGACAGTTTGTTTTACTCTATCCTATGCAAAAAATCAAAATAATTGACAAATTATTACGAAAGTTACAAACTCAATTTTTTAAGCGGACAAGCCCGATTTCTTCTGCATTTGTGTCAAAATGAAGAGTAAAAAAGCATGCCTAATGGCTTTAGGCATGCTATCGGTTTAACAGGCTGCCGACATAGCGGAGCAGTTCATTGGCAGACGTGGAATTATAGCCATATTCATCAATCAAGCGTGCCACAACCTCATTAATTTTCTTTAACTGCTGCTCATCTGGAGTTTTGGTGGAAGTGGTGATTTTTACTATATCTTTTAAATCAGCAAATAATTTCTTCTGAATCGCCTCTCGCAACCGTTCATGCGAATTGAAATCAAATTTTTGTCCTTTCCGGGCATAGGCGGAAATACGAATCAAAATTTCTTCCCGGAATGCCTTTTTCGCATTTTCAGAAATGCCAATTTGCTCTTCAATCGAACGCATCAGTTTTTCGTCTGGGTTCATTTCCTCCCCTGTCAATGGGTCGCGCAGCTTCGTTTTATTGCAATATGCCTCTACGTTATCCAAGTAATTGTCCATCAACGTTTTCGCCGACTCTTCATACGAATAGACAAATGCTTTTTGCACTTCTTGCTTCGCGATTTCGTCATATTCCTTTCGCACGAGGGAAATAAAGTTCAAATACCGCTCTTTATCCTCTTTAGAAATAGATGGATGCTGATCAAGCCCCTCTTTGAGCGAACGCAGTACATCCAGTGCATTAATCGATGGAACTTCCTTGCGAATAATACACGCGGAAATCCGGTTAATGACGTAGCGTGGGTCGATGCCGCTCATTCCTTCATCCGGATGTTCTTTTTTCAATTCCTCGACATCGACTTCATTAAAGCCTTCGATCATTTCTCCGTCATACAGGCGCATTTTCTTAATTAAATCAACATCCGGCCGTTTCGATTCTTTTAATCTTGTCAAAATCGTAAACATGGCGGCAATTCGCAGCGTATGCGGGGCAATATGCACATCGGCGACATCGCTTTCGCGGATCATTTTTTCATAAATGCGTTCCTCTTCCGATACGCGCAAGTTATACGGAATCGGCATGACAATAATCCGCGAATGAAGCGCTTCATTCTTTTTATTGGCGATAAACGAGCGATATTCCGTTTCGTTCGTATGGGCGATAATTAATTCATCAGCACTTATTAACGCAAACCGTCCCGCTTTGAAATTGCCTTCTTGCGTTAAGGAAAGCAAATGCCAGAGAAATTTTTCATCGCATTTTAGCATTTCTTGAAATTCCATAATTCCGCGATTCGCTTTATTTAGCTCCCCGTCAAATCGGTAAGCCCTTGGGTCTGATTCTGAACCGTATTCAGCAATGGTGGAAAAATCGATGCTTCCTGTAAGATCAGCAATATCCTGCGATTTCGGGTCCGATGGACTGAACGTTCCAATGCCGACACGTTTATTTTCCGAGAAGAAAATTCTCTCCACCATCACATCTTCAATGCGCCCGCCATATTCTTTTTCCAATCGCATCATGTTCAACGGCGAAAGTTCTCCTTCAATGCGGATGCCATATTCCTTATAAAAATCGTCACGTAAATGATGGGGAATTAAATGAAGCGGATCCTCATGCATCGGGCAGCCTTTAATCGCATACACAGCGCCGCGATCTGTCTTCGAATACTCCTCTAGCCCCCGTTTTAGCAATGTAACAAGCGTTGATTTTCCGCCGCCGACAGGTCCCATTAATAACAAAATCCGTTTGCGTACATCGAGACGTTTTGCTGCCGGGTGGAAATATTCTTCCACCAGACGTTCAAGTGCTTCTTCTAATCCAAACAAATGACTGCTGAAAAACTTATACCGTTTTCTTCCGTTTACTTCCTCTACTCCAGCGTCTTTAATCATATTATAAACACGTGAATGTGCGGACTGAGCAACCCACGGTTTTTCTTTCAAAATCTCTAAATACTCCGCAAACGTTCCTTCCCATCTTAACCGTTCCTCTTCTTCCCGATATTGCGCAATTTTCTTTAAAATATCCATAAAGGACCTCCTTATCCTTGATGTCTAACAGCAAGATTATTACAATGTATGCAAGGATGTCCTGTATGATTCGTTGCAAAAAAAATTTTGTCTGATGGTTCCAACCACGCTTCCATTCACAAGGCTTGTCATATTCGTTATAATGAGAGATAGGGCCATCATTTCGTAAAGGAGGAATCACGATGCGTACATTGCTTGTATTAGGCGTGATTGTCGCTTTTTTAACCGCGATCTTTACAGCTGGTTATGAAGATAAGCCAAGCGTGAAAAATTAATGCCAAAAAAAACGACCTCCGTTTCAGAAGGTCGTTTTTTTATTAAAATAAACCGTTAAATTTTTGCTGACGCAGCGCTTCATACACCAAAATCGCTGCCGTATTTGATAAATTTAAGGAGCGGACTTTGTCGTTCATTGGGATGCGCAAGCAGCGATCCATATTTGCCTCCAACAAGTCTTTCGGCAATCCCGTCGTTTCCCGGCCAAACACAAAGAAAATGTCTTTTTCGGTATCACTAAAATCAAAGGAATCATAATATTTTTTGCCAAACTTCGTGATAAAGTAAAACTCTCCATGCGGGTACCGCTCAAATAACTCGTCTAGCGAGTCGTAATAAGAAATATTGACATACGGCCAATAGTCCAGCCCCGCGCGCTTTAACATTTTATCATCTGTAGAAAAGCCGAGCGGGCGAATCAAATGGAGCGCCGTATCTGTCGCCGCGCAAGTGCGGGCGATGTTTCCTGTATTTGCTGGAATTTCTGGCTGGTACAATACGACATGTAATGGCATAGTTGATTCACCTCAAACAATAGCATTATTTTCGGTCGATAATATGAAAAAACTTATAGCGGATATTCGGCGTGTACGCACTCGAATCTTCGTACGACCAGTAACGCATGCGGCTGTTGGTAGTATGCGCGTTTACGAGCGGCATCCCATCTTTATCCTTCGCCACAACGATCGTCGAATGGTCAAAACGGCCGTTCCCTTGAAAATCATAACAAATAACATCCCCCGCCATCAATTTTTCCGGCGATGATACTTCAACTGCTTGTAATCCAACGCGCGCTCCGCTTAAATACCAACGGAATGAATGCGCCACCGCCCAGCTATAGCTCCAACTGTTGTTTTTGCACCACCAACCTTTGGCGCGGTTCGGATACCCGGTCATCGGTGCCCCACCGGCATATAAACATTGTGACACAAAATTAGTGCAATCGACGTCAAACTTTGGAAACGCCGGATTATAGCTGTTCCACCATATTTCCGCATAACGCACCGCCTGTGCCCGATTATATTCATAAGAAATTCGCTCATCTACTGGCATCTCGCGTTCTAAACGTGGGGGCTCCAGTTCCCCATCCGTTTTGCTTATCTTTTCATCTTTTGCTAACTCTCCATCCACAAAATACGCCTGTCTTTCCTCTATTTGCTCTTCGACGTACATCTCATTGCCATGCTTGATCAAAAACTGATAATGAGCATAATAAGTAAGCCTCGCTTCATTTTCCACTACATGCTTGCCGGCAACTTGGCAATGGATCGTACAACGAACTATTTCCGCCCCGCGTTTTTCACACAACCGCCGTTTTCTCTCTACCGCTTCTTCCATCATATCGTCTCTGGCAGAAACAAATAACTGCGCCCGCGTTTCCAGCAAATGTTGCAGTTGCTTTTTCACGTCGCTCCCCACTTTCTTTTTTTGTTATTACCTTATGTGACGGAAGAGCGAAATTTTCTCTATTCTTTCGATGCTTGCAACAATTGCAGGCCTTTTTCTATTTCGGCAAGGACTTCCGGGTCTTTTTCTGTTTGGCTCGCTTCTTGTAAATCCGGGATTACATTTGTATCGCCAATTTTCCCGAGCGCCCACGCCGCTGTGCCACGAATGACCGGACGGCTGTCTTCTTTTAATAGCTTTAACAAATGTGGGATGGCTGTTTTATCCTTATAGTGTGCCAAAGCCAAAATGGCATTGCGCTGAATCGGTTTTTTCCCGCGCCACGATCCGGCCACCGGGCCGAATTTCTCTTTAAATTCGCGATTGCTGATATGCAAAAGCGGAATCAGCTTTGGTTTTGCCACTTCTGGATCTGGTTCCATCTCTGGATGTAAGTGAAAATCTTTCCCCTTATTTGCCGGACAAACCATTTGGCACGTATCACAACCATATAAGCGGTTTCCGATTTTATTGCGAAACTCATCGGCTAAAAAGCCTTTCGTTTGTGTCAAAAATGCGATACATCGCTGCGCATTTAACTGTCCGCCTTGCACAAGCGCTCCCGTTGGGCAGGCATCAATACACTTTGTACATGTACCGCAGCGATTTTCAACAGGCTCATCAGGCGGAAACGGAATATTGGTGATCATCTCTCCTAAATAAACATAAGAACCGAACTCAGGAGTAATAATCGAGCAGTTTTTACCGCTCCAGCCGATTCCTGCGCGCTCGGCAACAGCGCGGTCTGCCAGTTCCCCCGTATCTACCATCGATTTGACACGGGCTTGCGGCACTTTTTCTAAAATAAACGTTTCTAATTTTTCAAGACGCTCCCGTAAAATATCGTGATAGTCCTTGCCCCATGACGCCCGACAGAAAATCCCTCTTCGTTCCGTTTTCGTGCCGCGGGGAGCATTTCTCATTTTCGACGGATATGCCAAAGCAATCGCAATGATCGACTTTGCTTCCGGCAAAAGCAGGGAAGGATTTGTTCTCTTTTCAATATCCGGTTCTTCAAATCCCGATTGATACCCTAACTCCTGCTGACGGCGTAACCGCTCCTTTAGCTCAACAAACGGATCCGCGCTGGCAAAGCCGATTTTATCAATGCCGATCATTTTGCTATATTCAATAATCTCCTGTTTTAGCGCCGTTACATCCACCGTGACCCCTCCTTTCGTCAAAATTAACCATTTATGGTACAATGAAAGAAAAAAATCTGAGGTGAGATACATGCAAGGGATTGTTGCAGACACGCTTAAACAAATGATCCCCACCTTTAAAGTAGGGATTATCCGTTATCATCATATCGTTGTCGACGATTCTCCGCAAATGTTAAAAGGGAAACTCCAATTATTTCAAGAATCGATTTACTTTGACCTGCAGGAAACTGCCATTGCGGACATCCCAGAGTTGGCAGAATGGCGCAAAATCTTTAAAACCATCGGAACAGATCCAAGCAGATACCGCCCTTCCTCCGAGAGCTTGTACCGGCGGATTCAGAAGAAAAGTTTTATCCCAACGATTCATTCCGCAGCGGACGTCAATAATTTCTTTTCACTGTATTATAAAATTCCAATCGGAATTTATGACCTCGATAAACTGGAAGGACCGATTACGATTGATATCGGAACCGAACAAGATGAATATATGGCGATCAACGGACGTACCGTTAATTTTGCCCACAAGCTTGTGTCGAAAGATATGCATGGACCTTTCGGCAGCCCAATTGTCGATTCCGAGCGGACAGCTGTAACCAAAGAAACAAAAAACGCCATACAAATTGTCTATTTACTACCTTCCATGCAGCGGGAGCAATGTGAAAAAATATTGGAATCAATAAAAAACATGTTTTTCCAAATTCATGGCGGAGAAGCGTCGTTTCAATTATTAATATAAAAAATAAAAACGCAATGCCCCGTTCTTTTTAGAAACGAAACACTGCGTTGTCCCCATATAACTGAATGAATAAGAGCCACTGTATGCTTTTTCCTTGTCAATGGAACTAACAGCATTAATTATAGCAGACAATGCACGATATTGCAACGATAAAACGCAAAATTCGACAAATTTCATTTTTTGCCTGTTATCGATATTTTTATACATAAAAGAAAAGCACCAGTTATTCCGGTGCTTTGATGACCCGTACGGGATTCGAACCCGTGTTACCGCCGTGAAAGGGCGGTGTCTTAACCACTTGACCAACGGGCCATATTAAATGGCGGAGAAGGCGGGATTTGAACCCGCGCGCCGCAAAACTGCGACCTAACGGTTTAGCAAACCGTCCCCTTCAGCCACTTGGGTACTTCTCCGTATGGCTCCGCAAGTAGGATTCGAACCTACGACCTACCGGTTAACAGCCGGTTGCTCTACCGCTGAGCTATTGCGGAATGATGAAATCTAACTATAGTTTAACTCACTATCGGATAATATGCAATGGTGGGCCTAAGTGGACTTGAACCACCGACCTCACGCTTATCAGGCGTGCGCTCTAACCAGCTGAGCTATAGGCCCAAGAGCGGGTGATGGGAATCGAACCCACGACATCAGCTTGGAAGGCTGAGGTTTTACCACTAAACTACACCCGCATAGTATGGGGCGACTAGTGGGAATCGAACCCACGCATGCCAGAGCCACAATCTGGTGCGTTAACCACTTCGCCATAGCCGCCACATTCTGGTGCCGGCTGCAGGACTTGAACCCGCAACCTACTGATTACAAGTCAGTTGCTCTACCAATTGAGCTAAGCCGGCATAGAGAATTTGTCGTCTATACTCTAATTATTTTCGTTGCCTCTTCCTCTGCTAGCATATTCAAAGATGTTGAATGCGTCGAGGCAACTCGCAGCTTATTCGATGAAGCTTAGGCTCGTTGCTCTACCAATTGAGCTAAGCCGATATAAAAAACATTGATATATACCCTTAGTTTTTTTGTGTCCCTTCCTCTGCCAGCTTATTCACAGAAGTGAATGCGTCGGGACAACTCGAAGCTAATTCACAGAGGCTTATGCTCGTCTCTACCAATTGAGCTAAGCAGGCATATTTTTGGAATGGCGGTCCCGACGGGACTCGAACCCGCGATCTCCTGCGTGACAGGCAGGCATGTTAACCACTACACTACGGGACCATATTTTGGTTGCGGGGGCAGGATTTGAACCTGCGACCTTCGGGTTATGAGCCCGACGAGCTACCGGACTGCTCCACCCCGCGACGATAGAAAGGAATAATTGATAAACTCTATGGCGGAGGAGGAGGGATTCGAACCCCCGCGCGCCTTGCGGCGCCTCTCGGTTTTCAAGACCGACCCCTTCAGCCAGACTTGGGTACTCCTCCAACATATTGAAAATATGGTGGACCTTGTAGGACTCGAACCTACGACCGGACGGTTATGAGCCGTCTGCTCTAACCAGCTGAGCTAAAGGTCCATTATAATGGCGGCGGAGGGGATCGAACCCCCGACCTCACGGGTATGAACCGTACGCTCTAGCCAGCTGAGCTACGCCGCCATGAATCCGCAAATTATATTAAACCAAATGGTGGAGCCTATCGGGATCGAACCGATGACCTCCTGCGTGCAAAGCAGGCGCTCTCCCAGCTGAGCTAAGGCCCCATATTGACTAAAATCGGGAAGACAGGATTCGAACCTGCGACCCCATGGTCCCAAACCATGTGCTCTACCAAGCTGAGCTACTTCCCGCTATGGCGCGCTCGAGAGGATTCGAACCCCTAACCTTCTGATCCGTAGTCAGATGCTCTATCCAATTGAGCTACGAGCGCACGTGCCGAGGGCCGGACTCGAACCGGCACGGTAGTTACCTACCCCAGGATTTTAAGTCCTGTGCGTCTGCCAATTCCGCCACCCCGGCGAATGATGGAGCGGAAGACGGGACTCGAACCCGCGACCCCCACCTTGGCAAGGTGGTGTTCTACCACTGAACTACTTCCGCATTATCAAGAATGAATGCGGGTGAAGGGACTCGAACCCCCACGCCCGTAAAGGGCACTAGACCCTGAATCTAGCGCGTCTGCCAATTCCGCCACACCCGCAAGATGGTGAGCCATGGAGGACTCGAACCTCCGACCCTCTGATTAAAAGTCAGATGCTCTACCTACTGAGCTAATGGCTCATTATGATAAATCAAGACACTCGTTGTTTTCGTTGTCCCTTCCTCTTCTAGCTTATTCAATGATGCTGGATGCGTCGGGACAACTCGTAGCGAATTCATAGAAGCTTAGGCTCGTCGCTTCCCACCGAGATAGTAGTTTTTTATTGAAAATGGTGGAGGATGACGGGATCGAACCGCCGACCCCTTGCTTGTAAGGCAAGTGCTCTCCCAGCTGAGCTAATCCTCCACAATACCTGCCTAGCGACGACCTACTCTTGCAGGGGCGCTGGCCCCAACTACCATCGGCGCTGGAGAGCTTAACTTCCGTGTTCGGGATGGGAACGGGTGTTTCCTCTCCGCCATTGTCACTAGGCAAGCTGTTCAATTGGACATGTATTATTATATCCATCTGATCGATTTTGTCAAGAAGGAGTTCATTCCTTCAAAACTAGATAACCGTCTGTTGGGAAGAAGCCGTGCGTCCTGCGCTTTTCGTGGTTAAGTCCTCGATCGATTAGTATCCGTCAGCTGCACGTGTCGCCACGCTTCCACCTCGGACCTATCGACCTCGTCATCTTCGAGGGATCTTACTCGCTAACGCGATGGGAAATCTCATCTTGAGGGGGGCTTCACGCTTAGATGCTTTCAGCGCTTATCCCTTCCGCACATAGCTACCCAGCGGTGCCCCTGGCGGGACAACTGGTACACCAGCGGTGCGTCCATCCCGGTCCTCTCGTACTAAGGACAGCTCCTCTCAAATTTCCTACGCCCGCGACGGATAGGGACCGAACTGTCTCACGACGTTCTGAACCCAGCTCGCGTACCGCTTTAATGGGCGAACAGCCCAACCCTTGGGACCGACTACAGCCCCAGGATGCGATGAGCCGACATCGAGGTGCCAAACCTCCCCGTCGATGTGGACTCTTGGGGGAGATCAGCCTGTTATCCCCGGGGTAGCTTTTATCCGTTGAGCGATGGCCCTTCCATACGGAACCACCGGATCACTAAGCCCGACTTTCGTCCCTGCTCGACCTGTCCGTCTCGCAGTCAAGCTCCCTTGTGCCTTTGCACTCTCCGAATGATTTCCAACCATTCTGAGGGAACCTTTGGGCGCCTCCGTTACCTTTTGGGAGGCGACCGCCCCAGTCAAACTGCCCACCTGACACTGTCTCCCACCCCGGTAAGGGGTGCGGGTTAGAATTTCAATACCGCCAGGGTGGTATCCCACCGGCGCCTCCACCGAAGCTGGCGCTCCGGCTTCCCAGGCTCCCACCTATCCTGTACAAGCGATACCAAAATTCCATATCAGGCTGCAGTAAAGCTCCACGGGGTCTTTCCGTCCTGTCGCGGGTAACCTGCATCTTCACAGGTAGTATGATTTCACCGGGTCTCTCGTTGAGACAGTGCCCAAGTCGTTACACCTTTCGTGCGGGTCGGAACTTACCCGACAAGGAATTTCGCTACCTTAGGACCGTTATAGTTACGGCCGCCGTTTACTGGGGCTTCGGTTCGCACCTTCGCTTGCGCTAAGCGCTCCCCTTAACCTTCCAGCACCGGGCAGGTGTCAGCCCCTATACTTCGCCTTTCGGCTTCGCAGAGACCTGTGTTTTTGATAAACAGTCGCTTGGGCCTTTTCACTGCGGCTCCCTCGGGCTATTCACCCAAGAGAGCACCCCTTCTCCCGAAGTTACGGGGTCATTTTGCCGAGTTCCTTAACGAGAGTTCTCCCGCGCACCTTAGGATTCTCTCCTCGCCTACCTGTGTCGGTTTGCGGTACGGGCACCTCTCACCTCGCTAGAGGCTTTTCTTGGCAGTGTAGGATCGGGGACTTCGGGACCAAAGGTCCCTTCGCCATCACGGCTCCGCCTTTACGCCAGACGGATTTGCCTATCTGGCAGCCTAACCGCTTGGACAGGCTATTCCAGCAGCCTGCTCGCCCTACCTTCCTGCGTCCCCCCATCGCTCAAACGGTGAGGAGGTGGTACAGGAATCTCTACCTGTTGCCCATCACCTACGCCTTTCGGCCTCGGCTTAGGTCCCGACTAACCCTGAGCGGACGAACCTTCCTCAGGAACCCTTAGGCTTTCGGTGCAGAGGATTCTCACCTCTGTTTTCGCTACTCACACCGGCATTCTCACTTCTAAGCGCTCCACGAGTCCTTCCGGTCTCGCTTCGACGCCCTTAGAACGCTCCCCTACCGATGACCAACGGTCATCCCACAGCTTCGGTGGCACGTTTAGCCCCGGTACATTTTCGGCGCAGAGTCACTCGACCAGTGAGCTATTACGCACTCTTTAAATGGTGGCTGCTTCTAAGCCAACATCCTGGTTGTCTGGGCAACTCCACATCCTTTTCCACTTAACGTGCACTTAGGGACCTTAGCTGGTGATCTGGGCTGTTTCCCTCTCGACCACGGATCTTATCACTCGTAGTCTGACTCCCAAGGATAAGTCATTGGCATTCGGAGTTTGACTGAGTTCGGTAACCCGATGAGGGCCCCTAGCCCAATCAGTGCTCTACCTCCAAGACTCTTCCCTTGAGGCTAGCCCTAAAGCTATTTCGGGGAGAACCAGCTATCTCCAGGTTCGATTGGCATTTCACCCCTACCCACACCTCATCCCCGCACTTTTCAACGTGCGTGGGTTCGGGCCTCCAGTAGGTGTTACCCTACCTTCACCCTGGACATGGGTAGATCACCTGGTTTCGGGTCTACGACGACGTACTCCACGCCCTATTCAGACTCGCTTTCGCTGCGGCTCCGTCTCTTCGACTTAACCTCGCACGCCATCGTAACTCGCCGGTTCATTCTACAAAAGGCACGCCATCACCCATGAACGGGCTCTGACTACTTGTAGGCACACGGTTTCAGGTTCTCTTTCACTCCCCTTCCGGGGTGCTTTTCACCTTTCCCTCACGGTACTGGTTCACTATCGGTCACTAGGGAGTATTTAGCCTTGGGAGATGGTCCTCCCTGCTTCCGACGGGATTCCCCGTGTCCCGCCGTACTCAGGAGCCACTCGGGAGGGAACGAAGTTTCGACTACAGGGCTGTCACCTTCTCTGGCGGGCCTTTCCAGACCGCTTCATCTACCCCGTTCCTTTGTCACTCCCATGTGAGTGGTCCTACAACCCCAAGAGGCAAGCCTCTTGGTTTGGGCTGTTCCCGTTTCGCTCGCCGCTACTCAGGGAATCGCTTTTGCTTTCTTCTCCTCCGGGTACTGAGATGTTTCAGTTCCCCGGGTGTGCCCTCCATACCCTATGGATTCAGGTATGGATACTGTCCCATTACGGACAGTGGGTTTCCCCATTCGGACATCTCCGGATCAACGCTTGCTTACAGCTCCCCGAAGCGTTTCGGCGTTTGCCCCGTCCTTCATCGGCTCCTAGTGCCAAGGCATCCACCGTGCGCCCTTTCTAACTTAACCATTCAGCGCTTCTCGGCTTCTTCCTTTCGGTTATCTAGTTTTCAAGGAACAAAACGACTTCTTGAGTCTGCTTCCCTGCAGTTTTGCGTCGAGGAATCCCACTTCCCCGAATCCACTAGCAGACGCAGACGCAAACAGTTGAAGGAATAACTAATATTCCCTCAAAACTGAACAAACCCGAAGCGTCCTTCGTTTTTCGTATCATCCTTAGAAAGGAGGTGATCCAGCCGCACCTTCCGGTACGGCTACCTTGTTACGACTTCACCCCAATCACTTGCCCCACCTTCGGCGGCTGGCTCCCAAACGGGTTACCTCACCGACTTCGGGTGTTGCAAGCTCTCGTGGTGTGACGGGCGGTGTGTACAAGGCCCGGGAACGTATTCACCGCGGCATGCTGATCCGCGATTACTAGCGATTCCGGCTTCATGCAGGCGAGTTGCAGCCTGCAATCCGAACTGAGAGCGGCTTTTTGGGATTCGCTCCCCCTCGCGGGTTCGCAGCCCTTTGTACCGCCCATTGTAGCACGTGTGTAGCCCAGGTCATAAGGGGCATGATGATTTGACGTCATCCCCACCTTCCTCCGATTTGTCATCGGCAGTCACCTTAGAGTGCCCAACTGAATGCTGGCAACTAAGGTCGAGGGTTGCGCTCGTTGCGGGACTTAACCCAACATCTCACGACACGAGCTGACGACAACCATGCACCACCTGTCACCCTGTCCCCCCGAAGGGGGAACGCCCTGTCTCCAGGGTTGTCAGGGGATGTCAAGACCTGGTAAGGTTCTTCGCGTTGCTTCGAATTAAACCACATGCTCCACCGCTTGTGCGGGCCCCCGTCAATTCCTTTGAGTTTCAGCCTTGCGGCCGTACTCCCCAGGCGGAGTGCTTAACGCGTTAGCTGCAGCACTAAAGGGTTTGACCCCTCTAACACTTAGCACTCATCGTTTACGGCGTGGACTACCAGGGTATCTAATCCTGTTTGCTCCCCACGCTTTCGCGCCTCAGCGTCAGTTACAGACCAGAGAGCCGCCTTCGCCACTGGTGTTCCTCCACATCTCTACGCATTTCACCGCTACACGTGGAATTCCGCTCTCCTCTTCTGCACTCAAGTCCCCCAGTTTCCAATGACCCTCCACGGTTGAGCCGTGGGCTTTCACATCAGACTTAAGGAACCGCCTGCGCGCGCTTTACGCCCAATAATTCCGGACAACGCTCGCCCCCTACGTATTACCGCGGCTGCTGGCACGTAGTTAGCCGGGGCTTTCTCGTTAGGTACCGTCACCGTACCGCCCTATTCGAACGGTACTTCTTCTTCCCTAACAACAGAGCTTTACGATCCGAAGACCTTCTTCGCTCACGCGGCGTCGCTCCGTCAGACTTTCGTCCATTGCGGAAGATTCCCTACTGCTGCCTCCCGTAGGAGTCTGGGCCGTGTCTCAGTCCCAGTGTGGCCGGTCACCCTCTCAGGCCGGCTACGCATCGTCGCCTTGGTGAGCCGTTACCTCACCAACTAGCTAATGCGCCGCGGGCCCATCCGTAAGTGACAGCCAAAGCCGCCTTTCAACCAAAGACCATGCGGTCTTCGGTGTTATCCGGTATTAGCTCCGGTTTCCCGGAGTTATCCCGGTCTTACGGGTAGGTTGCCCACGTGTTACTCACCCGTCCGCCGCTAACCAAACAAGAGCAAGCTCTCATTCGGTCCGCTCGACTTGCATGTATTAGGCACGCCGCCAGCGTTCGTCCTGAGCCAGGATCAAACTCTCCAAAGAAAGTTGATTGGCTTATTCCCAAGCTTCAGCACCTAGCTCTCTTGCGCCAAATAACCTTCCCCCTCGAAGTGCAAGCACTTCTGCGGATGAAGAACATTTGGCTTCGAGAGCTGATCTCGGCGCTTCAGCTTTTCTATGTGGACGCTTCGTTTTGTTCAGTTTTCAAGGAACATTTTCCGTCGTCAAAGCGACTTTTTTATTTTAATATTTTTATTCTCTGTTGTCAACTGTTTTTTTGTTTTTTTATTAACGCCTCGCAACAATCTCGATTGCGACGACGTTTCATAATATACCATCTCTTTTTTCACAAGTCAATAACATTTTTTATTTTTCGCGATAACAAAAAATAAACAGCCCTTTTACCGGTGAAAAGCAAGGCTGTCATGCTTTCCAAAACAAAATCCTCTCCCGCCAACATGCAAAAAATGCATGTCCTCCTCCGGCTATTCGTTTTGAATTGAATAACAACGATGATATATACGACGACTTTTTGTCGGTATCTCTTCTACGGACAAAACTTTTTTCTCCGCTAAATATTCCAACATGATAATAAGATCTACAGAATACGGAGAAAGCTCTGGATGCTGCACAATTTCAGCAATGCTCCATGCCCCTTCTTTTTCACCTAACACTTTACACAAATGAGCGGCTCCTGATGAAATTCGCGAATGAATTAAAAATTCGCTTGCTAAAAATAAAAGCTCTAACCGTTTTTGCAACGGTTCTTCACTGCTCACAAGCTCCTCATACAACTTATAAATTTGTGCATCGATTTGTTTTACTTGGTCCCATACCGTTACTTCCGGATAAAATCCTTGTTCGATCACAGCCAGTCTTGCTAGGTGATGTAACGCATGAATAACATGATTATATGCATCTAACAATTGCCCTGCGTCAAAAAACGCCCTTCCGTCCATATAACGACGAATCAACTTTGCAAATTCTAATCCCATTTTTAATTGCCGCGTTTCCTCTGGAAATTCCTTCATACGGTTTCGCAGATGATGTATATAATCATTTCGGTCAAACAAAACTTTCCCGTTGAATATCCAGTCAATCACTTTTCGATGAGAACCGAGAAGAAGCCATTCATTTAGCTTTGCTTCACTAACTGCATATAAAGCCGCTTTTTCTTCACCTAATGCATAATGTTTTATAAAGACGGGAACATCCCCATCAATAGTAACTACTAATAAAACCTTATCAAACGTATCGGTGACCGCTGAATTATTTCCTTTCTTTTCAATCATTAAAATCCCTAATGTATCGCGGCGGCTAGCCCATTCTTGGTAGATGGGACGAAGCAAATCCTCCATAATCGTTTCCTCCATCTCCTTTATGCTGTCATTGGTTATTCGACAAAAAACGAAAAAATCCTCCTTTATTGTTTGGTCAAACGAAATAAAAACATGTATGGGAAGAAAAATGTTAAAATTAACGGATTTTCGGCACTTTATGGTATAGTGGTGTATATAGGAGGGACAAGCATGGGCATTAAATATTCGAGCAAAATCAACAAAATTCGTACATTCGCCTTAAGCTTAATCTTTGTCGGCATTTTTGTCATGTATATAGGTATATTTTTCCGTACCTCTCCTTTAGTGATGACGCTGTTTATGATCTTAGGACTTCTTTTTATCATCGCTAGCACGGTCGTTTATTTTTGGATTGGAACATTATCAACAAGAGCAGTACAGGTAGTATGTCCTTCTTGTGGCAAAGTGACAAAAATGCTTGGCAAAGTAGACTTATGTATGTTTTGCAGCGAACCGTTAACATTAGATCCGGAGTTAGAAGGTAAAGAGTTTGATGAAAAGTATAACAAAAAAAGAAAAAGCTGATAGCCATTTTCCCGCTATCAGCTTTTTAATGTCGGCGATGTCCGCTTTTCTGGCAATCCGGACATGTTCCGTAGATCTCCATGCGGTGGTGATCTACTTTAAATCCGGTTACATGTGCGGCAAGCTGCTCTACTTCATCCAACGCTGGGTAGTGGAAATCGACAATTTTGCCGCATTGTTCACAAATAACATGGTAATGGTTTGATGTGACAAAATCAAAGCGGCTTGATGCATCACCATATGTCAATTCTTTCACTAATCCGATCTCTTTAAAAACACGCAAATTGTTATAGACGGTTGCTACGCTCATGTTTGGAAATTTTCCTTCCAGCGCTTTATATATTTCATCTGCCGTCGGGTGTGACATTGAATTAATTAAATATTCCAATATCGCATGACGTTGCGGAGTGATGCGTATTCCCGTCTGCTTTAACATATCAAGCGCTTCTTTTAACTGCTGGTTGTCAGACACCGTCATGCACCTCACTTCTTTAAAAATAAAAAGAATTATTATTTTATAATTTTTATAATTAGTCTACAAGTATTTTATGCTACTTGTCAATATTCGTATCATTAATATATGAATTTGTCATATTTTTTAACAAAAAAATGTGCGGAAGAACGTTCCGCACCAATGTCGCCCTTTCATTCATTTGAGGAGGTTACTATCCATCATACGCAGCCTTTTTTGTTTTGTATGGACTTCTACCCAATTAACGGTACGTTAATGCAAATTTTTAGAGATATACTCGAGGGCCTCCTCAACATGGCCCTTTACTTTGACGCCTCTCCATTCTTTTACCAGCTTGCCATCGCGATCGATAATAAACGTCGATCGCTCGATGCCCATATATTCTTTGCCAAAGTTTTTCTTTTGCTTCCAAACGCCGTACATTTCCGCTACCTCGTGATGCTCATCGGCAAGCAGCAAAAACGGCAGTTCGTACTTTTCGATAAACTTTTTATGCCGCTCGAGCGGATCGGTGCTAACCCCTAAAATAACTGCGTCCAACTTGACAAATTGCTCGTGATGATCGCGAAAATCGCATGCTTCTGTCGTACACCCCGGCGTCATATCTTTCGGATAAAAATATAATACGACATGTTTGCCTCTGAAATCCGAAAGGGAAACCATTTCCCCGTTGCTTGCCGGCAATGTAAAATCCGGTGCTAGTTGCCCGACTTGCAGTGACATCGTTTTCCCTCCAATGTATTGTTCTTTCGCTTTTAGAGTAGCGAAAGGAACGATCAATTGCAACGATTAGCTTCATCCCGATCCATCATCGTACGGGCAACAAGCACAGCAGGCATAATATAACCTAACAAAGCTTCAATGATGGCAATCCATCTTCCAATCCCCATTGGGGTAACGTCTCCATATCCAACCGACAATAACGTGATCCCGCTTAAGTAAAGACTATCTTGAAGTATAGAAAAACATTCATTAGCTGTTCCATTCGCCGATGGGGTAAATACGTTATGCCCATTCAGTTGAAGCACCATATATATAAGTCCAAAACCTAGCATCATCGTGATATACCATTGAATAAGGACAAATAAATTTTCTAAGGAAATACGACGAGTTGCTTTTACACTTGTCGTCCAAATAGACGTAATGCTTCCAATTAACACCGTGGCTACAATTCCAATGAATGCGTACTCCATCGCTCTCACCTCATACTTGTCCATAACCATATATACAAAAACAGAAAGTCGATTATTCCTATATAAGTGGATTCGATATAATAAAACATAAAGAAAGATTATGGAGAGGGAGAAAACAATGCATACGATTTTGATTGTCGAAGATGATGCTAAAATCGCCTCCATGCTTAAGGAACATATTGAGAAATATGAATATCGCGCACATATTGCGGAACAGTTTGACGATATTAAAAAGGAGTTTATAAAATGTCGGCCTCATCTTGTACTGCTCGACATTAATCTGCCTCGATTTGACGGTTTTTATTGGTGCCGGCAAATCCGCACGATTTCCCTTTGCCCTATTATTTTCATCTCCGCGCGCAGTCATGAAATGAACCAAATTATGGCCATTGAAAACGGTGGGGATGATTATATTACCAAACCGTTTCATTTTGATCTGGTCATGGCAAAAATCAAAAGTTTACTTCGGCGAACATACGGTCCTTACGCTGCTCCTACAGAGCCCCATGTATATGAAGTATCAGGATTGTACCTGTTATATGATCGACATATCGTTCAATGGAAAGAGAAAACGATCGAGCTAACCAAAAAGGAGTTTACCTTATTAGAGCGTTTGGCAAAAAAATCCGGAAAAATTGTATCTCGCGAAGAACTGCTCGAGTCATTGTGGGATGATACGGAATTTGTCGACGATAATACACTATCCGTCAATATTACACGCGTTCGCAAAAAACTGCAGCAAATCGGAATCGAACAGGCAATTGAAACGGTTCGCGGGGTCGGCTATAAATTGGTGGAAACATGGAGGGATTCACAATGAAATTGTTTTTGCGCGAGCATATCCCGCTGACCGTCTTTCATCTCCTTCACACTGTACTTTTGCTATCGATTGTGTATTTATATATGCTCGAACAATCCTTTCATCCGTCTTTTGGCATGTTTGCTTATCTTTTTGTTATCAGCTTTGTGTGCATCGCAATGTTTTTAACATGGCGTTATTGGCGGCAATCCCATGCATATCGGTTTTTATCGTCCAACTTGCGGCAGTTAGATATGAGCACGTACCCTTTTAGCGGGTCTCCGCTACTGCATGCTTTTCAAAAACTCCTTCACTCGCAATATCGTTATTATACAGAAGAACTGCAAGCATTGCATAAAGAGATGGACGATGCATCATTATTTATGAACCAATGGGTTCATCAGATGAAAACGCCGGTTTCTGTCATTGATTTGCTTTTGCAAAACTTTGACATTCAAGACCAATCCGACCGGGAGTTTGTTAATAGCATGCGCGAAGAACTCGAGCGATTGCAGCACGGATTGGAGCTGGCCCTGTATTCGGAACGAATAAAGCGGTTTTCTCACGATTTTCATGTAAAGCGGCTGCCGCTAAAAACAATGGTCAACCATGTCATTCAACATTACAAACGCTCTTTTATTCGCAACCGCATTCACCCCATCGTGGAAATTCCCGAAACGATTTTCGTAGAAACGGATCAAAAATGGTTTCAGTTCGCCCTTAGCCAAATCGTCACCAATGCCATCAAATATTCGAAAGACGTTAGCAACCAAATCGTGCTTTCTGCTGTTCAACGCGAAAACGAAGTGTTTTTGTCCGTTCAAGATTTTGGAGTCGGCATTCCAAAACAAGATATCGGACGCGTATTTGAACCTTTTTTCACTGGTATGAATGGGCGCAGGTTTCGCGAATCCACTGGAATGGGGTTATACCTTGTCAAACAAATTGTTGACCATCTTGGCCACGGAATTACCATTTCTTCTGAAGAAGGAAAAGGAACGTCCGTCACGATCACTTTTTACAATGTGACAAAAATGTAAGAAAACAAGCAGACATTGTAAGAAAAATCGATATGTTCACATGTTCTCCCTCCGTATAATCGACAATAGAAGAACATAAGGGAGGGGTTTTTTTATGACGATCCTGCAGGCAAACTCGATTACGAAAATATATCGTTCCAGCCAATCGGCCGCACATCGGGCGTTAGATAATTTCAGTTTATCGATTGAAAAAGGGGAATTTGTCGGAGTCATGGGACCATCCGGAAGCGGAAAAACAACCTTGCTTAATATTTTGGCAACCATCGATCAGCCGACTACGGGAGAAGTGTTGGTAGAGGGGAAAAATCTATCGCAGCTTTCGAAAAAAGAACTTGCTTTGTTTCGCAGACGGAAACTCGGCTTTGTATTCCAAGACTTCAACTTGCTAGACACGTTAACCATCGGGGAAAATATCATTCTTCCACTTACGTTGGACAAAATTCCTGTTAAAGAAATGGAACAACGGTTGCAAATGGTAGCTGCCACTTTAGGCATTGAAGGGATTCTCGATAAGCGGACATACGAAGTCTCAGGCGGACAGCAGCAGCGCGCTGCAATTGCACGGGCAATTATTCATGAACCGCTGCTCATTTTTGCCGATGAACCGACCGGGAATCTGGACTCGAAATCTTCAAAAGATGTGATGGAAACATTAACAGCATTGCATCAGGAAAAGAACGTTTCCATCATGATGGTTACGCACGATCCTTTTGCGGCGAGCTACTGTGAGCGCATTATTTTCATCAAAGACGGCAAATGGTTCACAGAGATACGCAGAGGACATAACCGGCAGGCGTTTTTTCAAGATATTCTGGACATGCTGTCACTATTAGGAGGGAACGTCAATGACATTTCGACAGTTCGCCCTTCATAATGTGAGACGAAGCTTTGGCCGATATGCCGCCTATTTTTTGAGCAGCACTTTCGCCGTCACTGTCTTTTTTATGTACGCTGCATTTATTTTCCATCCTGATGTAGTGAATGGAACGATTCGTCCATCAGTGCGAAGAGGAATCTTTGCTGCCGAAGTCATCGTCTTTCTTTTTTCTGTATTTTTCATTTTTTATTCGACAAGCTCGTTTTTAAAATTGCGTAAAAAAGATTTTGGCATGCTGACGTTACTTGGTATTACGCGCGGTCAGCTAAATAAATTAATCGTGATCGAAAACTCGATCATCGCCCTGCTTTCGATTGTAACAGGAATGGTGTTTGGAGCCTTACTGACAAAAATCTTTTTCATGTTGTTTTCTGTTATTTTAGACTTGCCATCGCCGCTATCTTACTATATTGCTTGGAAAGCGGTCGCCACTACCGGGATCGTGTTTCTAGTGACATTTGAGGCAATTACGATCTTGACGCTCATCACGATCCGTTCTTCGCAAATTATTGATTTATTAATGTCGGCGAAAAAACCGAAAAAAACGCCTGTCTACTCGATCTGGCTTTCGATGCTTGCGGTTATCTGCCTGGCAATTGGATACTATTTAGCCTATACCTCCAACATCGTACAAATGATGAAACGCGTCCTTCCAATTCTATTGCTCGTCATTATTGGAACGTACTTTCTATATACGCAAGCGAGCATCGGGCTGCTGCGATACTATAAAAAGCAAAAGCATTTCTATTATCGTGGCACAAACTTAATTACCGCCGCGGAACTAACATATAAACTGAAAGATAACGCGAGAATTTTAAGCATGGTGACGATTCTAACGGCGGTGACCTTCACTTCTACCGGGGTGCTTGCCAACCTTTATTTTGGCAAAAAAGCAGAAGCAGAAGCGCGGTTTCCGCATGCGATTGCCCTTATATCGAAAAAAGAACCGAAAGCCTTTGAAAAAAAATTGCAAATACTAAAAAATGTTTTACGTGATGAGCATATTCCTTTCACAAGTCATAAGGCCGCTTTCATCCGGGCATATAATCCTAAGAAACCTAACGATGATGTAATGCAAAACCTTGTTCTGATGCGTGTAACAGATTACAATCGATTCGCGGATTTGGCCGGTCAGCCGCATATATCGCTACCAGCAAATACAGCTGCCTATATGCACCCTACCCCTGACCAAGGGTATGAACCTATTAAAGGAAAACAAATTGCGATCGCTATAAAAAATAGTAATGAGACGTTGGTGGTTCCATTGGCTAAATCGATTCCCCAACCAGCCATCAATCCTTCGGGGTTTATCGGATACATGTTAGTTGTTCCTGATCATTTATATGCTAAATTTCAGCGTCTCGCAGCGGAAGAAACGATTCAATATTACACTGGTATATCATATAAAAATTGGGAAGCAAAAACATCAGTAATCAAAAAACTGAACCGCGTGATTCAAAAAGATGATGTCGATTTCATCAATCGTTTAGAATTCTTTAACCAAATGAAACAAATTTTCTCCTTAATGCTCTTTATTGGTTTTTTCGTCAGTGTCCTCTTCTTTTTAGCCGCTGACAGCATTTTATATTTTAAGCTCTATAACGATTTAGAGCAGGACAGCAAGCAATACAAATCGTTATCCAAACTCGGTTTGACATGGAAAGAAATGAAACAAATCGCTGCGAAGCAAGTAGCAATTCTCTTTTTTATTCCATTTGCTGTCGCTACCGTCCATGCCGGCTTCGCCTTTAAAATGCTGCAAAACATGGTGTCCGGCTCCGTTGTCAAGACAAGCGTGCTTGTCATTATCATCTTTTTCGTTGTTCAACTTGGTTACTATTTTTTGATTCGTTCGCTTTACACGAAAAAGATGGAGCAAGTAATGTAAAATGAACCTCTCCCTCCTTCACTCCGTTTAGAGGAAGGGAGACTTCTCGGGAAAATGTTAAATGCGGCCTTTTTCCGGTACATAAATCGGAAAAAAAGGCCGCAGAATATATCTATACACAATGCTTAACTTAATAACAAACTATTAAATTCCAATGATCGAAAGAACGTATGTCCAGACTCCTACAAACAATAGCAAGATCAAGCTATAATAAACCGTCATTTTAAACAAGTTAGATTCTCTACCAGTCTCTTGCACCGCTGCTGTTGCAATGGCAATTGATTGCGGAGAAATGAGTTTTCCCATAACTCCTCCACTAGTATTGGCAGCAAGCAATAACGAAGAGTTTGTCCCTATTTGAGTTCCTGTAACCACTTGTAAATGGCCAAATAAAGCATTGTTGCTCACGACAGATCCTGTAATAAACACACCAAGCCACCCTAATAACGGGGAAACGAACGGAAATGCATCCCCTGTCTTCGCTAATGCTAAACCAATCGTAGAAGATAAGCCCGCATAGTTAGCCAAGTTGGCAAATCCCATGATAAAACAAATAGTTAATACAGGAATCCATAGTTCTTTACATGTTTCTTTTAAACTTTGTATTCCTTCAGCGAACGTAATGTTTTTGCTAAACATACTTGTGAACAACACCGCTA
The DNA here is from genome assembly GCF_000632515.1 of Parageobacillus genomosp. 1. GTDB lineage: Bacteria > Bacillota > Bacilli > Bacillales > Anoxybacillaceae > Saccharococcus. The sequence continues at coordinate 356,917 of NZ_CM002692.1, read as the reverse complement.
ATAAAATCGCTGTACCTGTTGCTGACACAAGATCTAGCTTAAATATTGCATCTAATGCAGTCTGTGTCGGCGCCACCGGAGGAGTTTTTACGACTTCCCCATGTAAAAATGGCACTTTAAATAAAAGCGTAGTTTGATGAAGCATTCCACCTTCAGCAAATAGAGCTTTAAAACTTGGTAGACTCCATATAATAACGATTACCGTTAAAATATAAAAAGGAGACCACGCATTGATGATTTCTTTCAAGCTGTATTTAGATTTTTCTACAACTTTCCCATCTTGATTAACTCGATATATATGTGAAGGCTGCCATTTTTTTAAGAAAATAGTTAGTGCCCCCATACTGACAAGTGCTGCTAAAATATTGGCCAATTCAGGACCGAATACAATGATTGTCAATGTTTGCACAATGGTATAACTTCCGCTTACCACTAAAAGAGCAGGCAATGTTTCTCTAATACCTTTCCATTTATCTAAAATAAACACTAATAAGAATGGAATAACAAATGTGATAAACGGTAAAATCCAAGCAAGTGTACGAGATAACTCAAGCGAAGTTAAATCTCCCATTTGCGCTCCGACAATAACTGGAATCCCAATTGCTCCAAACGCGCCAGATGCAGCATTGGCAATTAAACAAAGAGCGGCAGCTTTTAATGGACGAAATCCTAGTTCCGAAAGTAAAGCGGCTGAAATGGCAATCGGAACGCCAAATCCCGCAGCTCCTTCTAAAAATGCGTTAAAGCTAAAACCGATGAGCAACAGTTGAAGCCGCTGATCTTCAGAAATGTTTGCGATACTCCCACGGATAATATCAAATTTCCCCGTTTTAACAGCGATTTTATATAGCCAGACGGCCATGATCACAATATAACCAATGGGCCATAAACCGTTCGCGATTCCATAAATGGAAGCGGCAATCGCCTTTGAAATCGGCATATGGAAAAAACAAACCGCTGTCACTAATCCAAAACAAAGGGTAAGAAAAGCGGCTTTTACTCCCTTCATCTTCAACACCGTTAAACATAATAAAAATAAAACAATTGGAAGCGCCGCAATGAATGCAGAAAGATATGCGTTATGAAAAGGATTGTAATGTTGTATCCACATGATGTTCACCTTGTTGTTATTCTAAGTCAGTACTTATTACTTTACCTCATTAAAATAACGGGAAAGAATGTCTTTTAATACGGTTACGCTATGATGAAATTGCTGTTGTTCTGTTTCATTTAACTTTATTTCCATTACTTCGCGAATGCCGTTTCGGTTGATAATAGCAGGTACACCGATATAAACGTTTTGCTCATTATATTGACCATCCAAATGAGCGGAAACGGTTAATATAGCATTTTCATTGTGCAAAATAGCACGTGTAATGCGGACTAGCCCCATTGCAATGCCGTAATATGTTGCACCTTTTTTCTCAATAATTTGGTATGCCGCATCCCGAACATTAACAAAGATATTTTCTAAATCCTCTTTTCTGCAGCTATCGTTTTGCGACAATATTTGCTCAACTGGAATACTTCCAATTTCCGCGTGACTCCAAACAGGCAGCTCCGTATCCCCATGCTCTCCGATAATATACGCGTGCACATTGGTTGGAGCTACTTGAAAATATTCACTTAACAAAAAGCGGAATCTTGCCGTATCTAGAATCGTTCCCGAACCGATAACTCGTTCTTTCGGTAAACCGCTAAATTTCCAAGTAGCATACGTTAAGATATCTACTGGATTTGTTGCAACAAGAAAAATGCCATCAAACCCTGATCTCATAACCGAATCGACAATCGTTTTAAAGATATTAATGTTTTTGTCAACAAGATCGAGTCTTGTTTCCCCTGGCTTTTGGTTAGCACCTGCACAAATCACTACCAAATCAGCATCTTGACAATCTTGATAATCTCCATGCCATATATTCATTGGCTTCGGCGCAAATACTTTTCCGTGATTTAAGTCCATCACGTCGCCCTTTGCCTTCTCTTTATTCACATCAATCAACACTAGTTCATCCGCTATCCCTTGATTCATAAGAGCAAATGCATAGCTGGCTCCAACGAATCCTGTTCCTATAAGTGCTACTCGATTCATGCATTGTCTTTTCATAGTTGTCTGTCATCCTTTCCAAAAATTCATTTGTGAAACAATTCACAAATATATTGTGCATTACTTCACAAACTTTATCAAGTATCAACTATAAAATAAATTTGTCTTTTTTGTTAACAGTTTGCTCACACAACCACAGCCAATAAACGAAAAAAACAGTCTGTCATTATACCCTCCGTAATATCCTATAAAAAATAAGAGGGCGGATCCGTCAAAGGAATTTTTATTTCCTTTTGAATTCACCCTCTTTCTCAATTCCCCGCACCTCGATATCGCTTTACTCCTGCGTTCCATAAAACGACCGCAATCGTAAAAAAGATAACACCCATGATTGGAGTAAAAAACGCATAGTTGTACCATTCTTTTTTGCCAAGAAAATACGATGCGGGATATACTCCGACAAACGCAAACGGCAAAATCCACGTTAAAATATAGCGGATGAGGCGATGATAAATGTCAATCGGATAGCGTCCGTAGTTGCTGATGTTGTACATCATCGGCATAATAGATGTACGAGCATCGGCCCAAAAACTAATGGTCGCCAATGACACAAATACTCCCGCGTAAATAAGCGCTCCACCTAAAACAAACAGAATAAACATAAAAATGTCATACCAATGAAACGAAAGGGATAAACGCGCGCTTGCATACGCCATAATGATGATGCCCGTCACTCCGCCAAGCAACGATTCAAGTTCCATCCGCTCGAGAATAATTTGAAACAAGCTGTGCACCGGGCGCGTCAACACACGGTCCATCTCCCCGCGGACAATATAGCGCTCGTTAAAATCCCAAATGTTAAAAAACGCCCCAAACACCGCATATGGCACTAAGAAAAAGCCGTAAATAAACAAAATTTCCTCGCGCGTCCAGCCGTGCAATAACGACGTATGCCCAAACACAACGAGAAGAAACACAAGATTGACCGCCTGTGACATCAAATCAGAAATGAACTCAACAAACAAATCGGCGCGATATTGCAATTTGGTTTTCATGTATTGCGCCATATATTGAAAAAAGACCGATACGTAAAACACAACTCACCCTCCTTGAACGACAAGCTGTTTTTTCGCCGCTTGCCACAATAGCTGAATCGGGATGAGCAACAGCACGCACCATACAAGCTGAAACAAAAGACCGTGGATGATTGCTTGCCCTTGAAAGCTTCCTGTCACAATCATGCTTGGAATATAGCTAATTCCTTGAAATGGAAAGTATTTCATTACCTCTTGCGCCCATTCTGGGTAAAAGCGGATTGGCAAAATCAAGCCAGAAAAAAGATCGATGACGAACCGTTTTGCCCGCAACAAGCCTTCATTGTTGAGGGTAAAAAACGTCACAATTCCTGCAAGCAAATTCAACTCTGAATTAATAATAAAACTGAATGTAATCGACAATATAAAAAACAGCCATGTATGAACATCGGTCGGAAAACGAAGCGGCAAAAACAGCGCGATCAGAAGAATGCCGGGAAGCGAAAGAAACAATAAGCGAAAAATTCCCTCACCCAATCCTTGCATCGTTTTCATTCCCAAATAACTGTAAGGGCGGATGAGCTCGGTCGCCACCTTTCCTTCGCGAATTTCCATCGCGATTTCACGGTCGATATTATTGAAATAAAACGCACGCGCCATCCACGAAATGGCAACATACGTGGTCATTTGCTCCATCGACATTCCTTGCATCGTCGATTTGCCGCCGTAAATCGCTGACCAGAGAAAATAGTACGCGGCGATATTAATGGCGTAAATAAGAATGCCCGTATAATAATTGGTCCGGTAAGCAAGCATCATTAAAAAGCGGATGCGGATCATCTCAATATATTTATCCATGCACAACACCTTCTTCGTAGATGTTGCGGATAACTTCCTCCGTGGAAATTTCGTTAATGTTCATATCTTGAATCGAATAGCGGGCGACAACGCGGCTGATCACTTCAGGCAGCAGCGCGGAAGGCACGTGCGCTATCCAGATGTTGTCTTGCTCCCCTTTTTTCCATATCACTTGCAGACCGTTCGTTAGTTCCTGTAAAGCATGAAAGGTAATTTCGCTCGCAAACGTAAATTGGATTTGTTTTCCCTCTCCCCATTTTTCTTTAAGGCGCTTAAGCGAACCATCGTAAATGATCTTTCCTTCATCGAGCATAATGACGCGCTCGCATAACGCTTCGATATCGGAAATATCATGCGTCGTCAATAAAATCGTCGTGTTGTATTTTTCATTAATTTCTTTTAAAAACTCGCGGATTTTCAGTTTGACAAGCACATCGAGGCCAATGGTCGGCTCATCCAAAAACAACAGCGGTGGATTATGAATGAGCGCCGCTGCCAGTTCACAGCGCATCCGCTGCCCGAGCGACAGCTTGCGCACCGGCTTGTCCAAGAGCGGACCGATATCTAGCGTCTCAATAATATGTTCCATATGTTGCCGATAATCTTCATCGGAAACGCGATACACTTTTTTCAAGAGCCGAAACGATTCTTGCACCGCAATGTCCCACCACAATTGGGAACGCTGTCCGAATACCACACCGATCGTCCGCACGAACTTTTCCCGCTCTTTATGCGGATTCATACCGTTGACGATCACTTTTCCCGCCGTCGGCGTCAAAATTCCCGTCAACATTTTAATTGTCGTCGATTTTCCTGCGCCGTTTTCGCCGATATAGCCAACGATTTCCCCCTGCTCTACGGTAAACGAAATATCATTCACCGCACGAATGATTTTATAGTTTCGCGTAAATAAATCGCGAAACGCGCCAATTAAGCCGGAGCGGCTCGAATACGATTTAAATTCTTTCCGTAAGTTTTCCACTTCGATGGCGTTCATCGTTCTCCTCCTGCATAGGAATGAAGTTAAAAAAAGACATGGAACATACATGTTTCACCAAATATTGGCGTAACCGTCAATCGCAAAACGTTATTTATTCCCTTCGCTTCATACAAAATTCCTACGTATTGCATTATACATAAACGGAATGATATTTCATCTTTTTTGTTCTTTCATTATTTGCCATACAATGTCTGCGCGCCATGCTTTTTCCGCTCCCCGTTGAAGCATCTAATGAATAGCTGCTTCAAATGTACATTCCGGCAAATATGTTAGAATAAGAGAGGGAAAAATGATGACAATCATAGGAGGCTTTAGAACATGAATTTTACGAAATCGGAACAATTGTATCAGGAAGCGCTCAAGCATATCGTCGGCGGCGTCAACAGCCCATCCCGTTCGTATAAAGCGGTCGGCGGCGGGGCGCCGGTCGTCATGGAACGCGCGCAAGGCGCTTATTTTTGGGACGTCGACGGCAACAAATATATCGACTATTTGGCAGCATACGGACCGATTATTACAGGCCATGCCCATCCGCACATCACGAAAGCGATTCAGCGCGCTGCGGAAACTGGTGTCCTTTATGGCACTCCAACTCCTCATGAAATTACATTCGCGAAAATGCTAAAAGAAGCGATTCCATCCTTAGAAAAAGTACGTTTCGTCAACTCGGGAACGGAAGCGGTAATGACGACGATTCGCGTGGCGCGCGCTTATACCAGCCGCGATAAAATCGTCAAATTTGCCGGATGTTACCACGGACATTCTGACCTAGTCCTTGTCGCTGCCGGCTCTGGTCCGTCGACATTAGGAACCCCAGATTCCGCCGGTGTGCCAAAAAGCATTGCTCAAGAAGTAATTACTGTACCGTACAATGATGTTGACTCATTCAAACAAGCGATGGAAATATGGGGAGACCAAGTCGCCGCTGTGCTTGTTGAACCGATCGTTGGCAACTTTGGCATCGTTACACCAAAACCTGGCTTTTTAGAGGCAATCAATGAGATCGCCCATCAAGCAGGAGCGCTTGTCATTTACGATGAAGTCATCACGGCATTCCGCTTTATGTACGGTGGTGCGCAAAATTTATTAGGTATCGAACCCGATTTAACCGCACTTGGAAAAATTATTGGCGGCGGTCTGCCAATCGGCGCATACGGTGGTCGTCAAGACATTATGGAACAAGTCGCGCCGCTCGGTCCGGCATACCAAGCAGGGACGATGGCAGGCAACCCAGCATCGATTCTTGCTGGCATCGCCTGCCTTGAAGTGCTGCAGCAAGACGGCGTTTATGAATATCTTGATAAACTTGGCGCGATGTTAGAAGATGGCATTCTTCACCATACTGACAAATATGGTGTTCCAGTAACAATCAACCGCTTAAAAGGCGCACTTACCGTCTACTTTACGACCGAAAAAGTCGAAAACTATGAACAAGCGCAGCGAAGCGACGGCGAAATGTTTGCGAAGTTCTTTAAACTCATGTTAAAACAAGGCATCAACCTCGCTCCTTCAAAATATGAAGCGTGGTTTGTCACGCTCGCACATACAGAAGACGATATTGAATACACACTTCAGGCGGTAGAAAACGCATTTAAACAATTAAAAAATGCATAATTATACAAACCATCTAGGAAGGATCTCCTCCTGGATGGTTTGCTATTTTTATGAAAACGGTTACAAAAAACTTGACAATTTTGTGAATAATATATCCAAAAAAGTGAATAAATAATTGATTTGAACTTTCTGACATGGTATGATAAGTTATAAATTCTGAAAATTAAGACCGAATTTAATGCTTACCATTTGAAAGTCCGTCACTGAAATTATCTGGATGAAGTGGGGATCGGTTTTGCATCGGGCTGACAAGACAAGTATTTATCCATGAAAATCTAGCGGAACAAGAGGGAGCATCTATGCGAAGGTGTAGAAAAACTCTTTTTTGTATGCTAGAACATGCCGATTTCCATCGCGCAGAGGTTCAGGGAATACAACAGGAGGTGAACGGCGGAAGCGGGCCCCTCCCGCTTAATCACGCCACTTGCATATGAAACAACATTGGAATCCAAATCTTTTCAAAAACTTTCATCAGGTCGAGCATGATGCCTGTGGCATTGTCGCCGCCATTGAAAAACAGCGCATCCCGACACGCGAAAACATTATGACATGCATTGATGCACTTGTCAAAATGAACCACCGCGCCGGCTTCATTAACGGCGAGGGAGACGGCGTTGGCATTCATATGGATATTCCGAGAAAACTGTGGATGGAAAAACTCGCAAATGCCGGCCAAAACCCGGAGATTGCCAACGACGAAAGCTTTACCGTCGGCCATGTTTTCATCCATCGGTCTGCAGATGTAGACGATGTCAAAGCGCAAATTAAACAGCTTTGTAAACATTATGGATTCTCGTTGATTTTTGAATCGGACCGTGTCACTTCATCGAGCGCATTAGGCCCAATCGCGCTTCGACAAGAACCGGTATTTTGGCAAATCGCCTTGCTGCCAAACGACAATGTACAGCTTTCGAAACGGTTATTTGATCTCGTTATTGACATTGAGCAAGATGAACATGTCCATGTCGCCTCTTTGAGCAATTTCCACGTTGTCTATAAAGTGATGGGAGCCGGCGATATTTTGCCAAAATACTATCATGACTTAGCCCATCCGTTTATCGCATCGACCATGACATTAGGGCATAACCGTTACTCGACCAATACGCTGTCCAACTTTTTCCGCGTTCAGCCGTTTAGCGTATTAGGGCATAACGGAGAAATCAACACGATCGCAAAGCTACGCGAAGAAGCAACAATGATCGGCGTTCCGCTGACAAAAGACGGCAGCGACTCCCAAGATTTAAGCCGAACAATCGAAACGCTCATTTGCCGCTATGGCTATAGCTTATTTGAAGCGATGGATATACTGTTCCCGCCTATTTTGAATGAAATCAAGAAATATCCGCCACACTTGCAAGATTTATATGCATACATCCGCGAGGCATGGGGGCATTTCGCCCAAGGGCCGGCGGCGATTATCTCCCGCTACGCCGATGAAGCAGTATTCAGCGTCGATGCCCTTGGTTTGCGGCCGCTATGGAAATTAGAAACGGAAAAGCGGTTTGTGTTTACGTCCGAACCGGGAATTATTCCAACATGCGAATATACTGGCGAACCAAAACCGCTTGCGCCTGGGGAAAAAATCGGTTTGATGTGGTCCGGCAACGGGGCTATTCAAGTGTTGGAATATGAACAATTTCAAGAAGAAGTATACACCCGTTTTTCGGGGCGGTTTGATATCGCAAACTTCCGAAAGCGCCTTGATGTTCCGAAACTAGACAACCATATATTTTCCTCCGCTCCGACCAGAGTGCATAACGGACAATATGCGGCATTTGGCTGGGACAGAGAGCATATTCAACTGCTAGAGCAAATGGCCGAAAAAGGCGCGGAGCCGATTCGCTCACTAGGTCATGACGCGCCGCTTGCAGCGATTGACCCGAATCGCAAAAATCTTGCCGACTTCATTAAAGAAAGCGTTGCCGTTGTCACCAACCCGGCGATTGACCGCGACCGTGAGATGGAGCATTTCTCGACAAGAACAGTGATTGGCAAACGGCCGTCTCTTTTTGCACAACCAGAAACATCATACACCATCGAACTGAGCTCACCGATTCTCATTGAGGGAAAAATCGGCAACGACTGTGCGGCAGAATTACATCATCCTTCGTACGACCAAATTGTTCATTCGTTCCAAGAAAAACAATTAGCGCATACTTTGTCAACGACATTTACAAGCGAAGAGACAATTCCACAGGCGCTAGAGCGTCTTTCTAACGAAGCATGCGAGGCGGTTCGTTCCGGCAAAACCCTGCTCGTTTTAGACGATGCAGAGGCACACCAAAACGGAAACTTGTGGATCGACCCATTGCTTGTTACATCGGTGATTGATCAAGCGCTAACAAAACAAGATTTGCGCCGCGACTGTTCGCTTTTGCTTCGTTCCGGTGCAATCCGCTCTCTTCATGATGTGATCGTCGTCTACGGGTTAGGAGCAAACGCCATCAGCCCGTATCTCATGTTTGCGACAGTTGCAGCGGAAGAATCAATTACGCCTGTAATAAACTTATTTAAAGCGCTGAATAAAGGATTAGAAAAGGTCATTTCCACCATCGGCATTCATGAATTGCGCGGCTACAGCCGCCTCTTCTCGTCAATCGGCCTGCATGATGAAATTGCCGATGCGTTAAACATCGTCAACTTCTTTGGTTCGGATTCACTGCAATACGACTTCGCGGCGCTAAAACAAGACGCCATCGCCCGTGCCGAAGACTACGCCAACGAAAACGCCAAGCCGAGAAAAACGTTCCACCTCTTCCCGCGCATTTGGAAGGCGATCGGCGAAGTCGCGCAAACAGGATCGTATGACAGCTACCGGGAAAAAGCAAACGAGCTTGAAAGCGAAACGCCGACAACCATTCGCCACTTGCTGGATATAAAGAAATCCGACAAGCCCGTTCCAGTTGAAAAAGTCGATATTAGTGTCGGTGAACATAGCCTGCCGTTTGTCATTGCTTCGATGTCGTTCGGCTCACAAAATGAAGTGGCGTTCCGCGCTTATGCGGAAGCGGCGGATCGCTTGAACATGGTCAGCCTAAACGGCGAAGGCGGCGAAATTAAAGATATGCTCGGCAAATACCCGCGCACACGCGGCCAGCAAATCGCCTCCGGCCGTTTCGGAGTCAACGCGGAACTGCTGAACTCTTCGAATCTGCTCGAAATTAAAATCGGCCAAGGAGCAAAACCGGGCGAAGGCGGACACTTGCCAGGTTCAAAAGTGACGGCAAAAATCGCCGAAGCGCGGAACGCGACAATTGGTTCCGACTTAATTTCTCCGTCCAATAACCATGACATTTATTCAATCGAAGATTTAGCGCAAATGATCGCCGAATTAAAAACGGCGAACGACAAGGCAAAAGTCGCCGTTAAAGTGCCGGTCGTTCCAAACATCGGAACGATTGCCGTCGGCATCGCCAAAGCAGGTGCGGACATTATTACGCTAAGCGGCTTTGACGGCGGAACCGGGGCGGCACGCATCCACGCCCTGCAGCATGTCGGCCTTCCGGTAGAAATCGGGGTAAAAGCGGCCCATAACGCGCTCATAGAAGCCGGTTTGCGACACAAAGTCGAAATTTGGGCAGACGGCGGCATCAAAAGTGTGCTCGACGTTCTAAAGGTGATGCTGCTTGGCGCAAACCGCATCGGCTTCGGTACATTATCGATGATCGCGATCGGCTGTACGACCTGCCGCGGCTGTCATTTAGATACGTGCCACGTCGGCATTGCCACGCAAATTGAATCGGTAGCACAAGCAAAAGAACACGGGCTGCGCCGTTTCGTCCCGCGGCAATTCGAGGCTGCGGTGCAAGGATTGGTTAACTTATTCACCGCCTTTGGAAATGAGTTAAAAGCATTGACGGCATCCCTTGGTGTTACCCGCCTGCAAGATATTGTCGGCCGCTCCGACTTACTAGAGCAAACAAGAGGGCTAGAGCAAATGAATCTAGCAAACTTGCTTAAAGTGCTCGAAGTCGCGCAGCTGGCGCAAAAAGAAGCAGCCGCAAGCGCGGAAGAACCAGAGTTGCTCGTGGCCGCCGGAGCAGAATATCTCGATTATCATGTGGAAGATTTGCATCGCTCCCGTGAATTTACGACCATCACGTCAGAACAGCGCGTTCTCGGCAGCCGTGTTTCGTGTCACCGTGTGCGCGGACGCCTTGATGGTTCGTACAAAAAATTGCCGAACGTCACCTTGCGCTATACGAAAGGCTCGATCCCAGGCAACGGCCTTGGCGCTTATAACACTCACGGCATTCACATTCATGTTGACGGCGGCGGCCAGGATGGCGTCGGAAAAACCGCATTTGGCGGCAGCATCTTGATTTTTAAAGCGAAAGGAAAAGACGGAAAATTTTATAATGGGTCTGTCGGCAAAGGCTTTGGATACGGCGCGCAAAAAGGACTTCTCGTCGTGCAAGGAAACGCCGATGCACGCGCCGGCATCCGCCTCTCCGGAGCCGATATGATCATCGGCGGCCAAGTAACCTCCCCGCTTCCAGATGAGGAACACGGAAACATCGGAACGCGCGCCAACATTAAAGGATTTGCTTTTGAATACATGACAAATGGACGCGGTCTCGTCCTCGGCGATCCGGGGCCGTGGATTTGCGCCGGCATGACCGGCGGCGTCGTCTACTTGCGCCATCAGCCTGAAATGGGCTTAACCAAAGCAGCGTTAGAGCGCCGCATCGCCAAAGGAGCGCAAGTGCGCCTCGAGCCATTAAACGAACGCGGCAAAGCAGATGTCGAAGAACTGTTATCGACATACATCGAACTGTTAAAAGAACATGATCAGCACGAAGAAGCGCAATCATTGCAGCCGCTTCTCGAAAACTTAGAAGAACATTTCTTCCAAATCATCCCGACAAAAGAACAAGCCGACCCTTCGATTTCGACAGAATGACGAGAAAGAGCATCCCTGCTCACATCGGGATGCTCTTTTTTGATTTGCCTTTATCCCCGTTTCTGCAAAAAAGACTTCAGCGCAGCATGGCCCGGAGAGAAGCGGCGCAGCCAGCACGACCAATAATGCCGGCGGCCGCCATCCATTTTGCAAGAAAATCTGTCCTTCCCATTTTTAAAAATATTCCATGTATATTTCCTTCTTGATATCATATATAAAAGCGTGTATAGTACTAAATTGTTTACGAGAACGAAGAAGGAAAGGTTTGAAGATACGATGAAGCTCGGTGCCCGCATTTTTAAAACGGGAATCGCCGTTACATTGGCGCTTTTCCTCGCAGCGCTGCTACACTTGCCTTCTCCCGTATTTGCGGGGATTTCGGCTGTATTTGCGATGCAGCCAACGATCTATCGCTCTTATCTTTCATTGGTCGAACAAGTGCAGGCGAATATCATTGGGGCCATCTTGGCAATCATCGCCGTCCTGTTATTTGGACGCGATCCATTTATTGTCGGCCTTACGCTCATGATTGTTATCGCCCTTTGCTTAAAAATGCGCCTTGAATCTACCATTTCGGTGGCGTTAGTTACAGTTATCGCTATTATGGAATATACAGATAAACAGTTTATTGAATTTGCCGTTATCCGTTTTCTCACTATTATGCTTGGCATATTTGCTGCCTTTATTGTCAATTTAATCTTTCTTCCCCCAAAATATGAAAAGAAACTATATGAGAAAATTAGCGAAAACACAGAAAACATTTTAAAGTGGATTCGCATCCATACGAGACACGCATCAGAGCATCATATTTTGAAAGAAGATATTGAAAAAATAAAAGAAAATATGACGAAGCTGGAACATCTTTACTTAATGTATAAAGAAGAGCGCACGTATTTTCGCAAAAATCGTTTCCAAAAATCGCGAAAGCTCGTGTTATATCGGCAAATGATCGTCACAGCTAACCGGGCGCTCGATACATTAAAACTCCTTCATCGCTTTGAAAACGAGCTGTATCGCATGCCGCTCGAATTCCAGCAAATCATCCGTTCGCAGTTAGACTGTCTTCTCTATTATCACGAACAAATATTATTAAAGTTTATAGGCAAAGTAAAACATCAGCCACGCATGGAAACGGCTGATGAAGCGCATCAAGAAAGAATGCGGTTAATCGAGGCGTTTTACGCACATCATCATCCATTGAACGAATATTATCTTTTCTCGTTGGTTGGCACGATTATCGATTATAGCGAGCAGTTGGAACATCTTGATAAGCTTATTGACAGTTTCCAACATTATCACCAAGATTCTTCCCTAGCGAAAACTTTAATTAACGACTAAAAGGCTATCTCCATCATAGCGGAGATAGCCTTTTTCGTTAGCTTTTCATGCGCGGATCTAGCGCGTCGCGCAACCCGTCTCCCATTAAGTTAAAGCCAAGCACCGTAAGCATAATGGCCAGCCCTGGAAAAATCATCGTCCATGGCGCCTGTGTCAAAAAGTCTTTCGAATCAGCAAGCATTTTCCCCCACTCCGGATTTGGCGGCTGCGCCCCTAATCCTAAAAATCCAAGAGCTGCTGCTTCAATGATGGCCGTCGCAATCGCCAGCGTCCCTTGTACAATAATCGGCGCCATGCTGTTCGGCAAAATGTGGTGGAACAAAATGCGCATATCGCTCATTCCAATTGCTCTTGCCGCCATGACGTATTCTTCTTGTTTAATGCTTAAGACGCGTGAGCGGATCAAGCGCCCAAAGTTCGGAATGTTGATGACGGCAATCGCAATTAATGCATTTTGCAAAGACGGCCCGAGCACGGCGACAATGCCAATAGCCAACAAAATGCTTGGAAAAGCGAGCATAATATCAAACAAACGCGAAATAATGCCATCAATCCAGCGCCCGTAATACCCGGCGATAATACCGAGCAGCGAGCCGACAATAACCGAGCCAAGCACAGAGAAAAAGCCGACCCATAGCGAGATTCTTGCACCATAAATAACACGGGAAAAAATGTCTCGGCCAAAATCGTCTGTCCCAAAGAAATGTTCCGATGACGGCGGCTGCAACCGCTCTGCTAAATTTTGCTCTTTAAAGTCATAAGGCGCAAGCAGTGGAGCAAAAATCGCCAGCAAGATAAAAAAGACGACGATGCCCAGTCCGACAAGGGCGATTTTGTTTTTGCGAAATCGGCGCCATCCTTCTTTCCATAGGGAAGCAGACTCTGTTTGTTCTTGCACCGTATGCAGCGGTGTTTGATTGCGTGCCAGTTCCGCCATATCCGCTTTCCCCCTTCCTAGTTATATTTGATGCGCGGATCGATCGCCGCGTAAAGCAGATCGACGATTAAGTTGATAAAAATAAAGATGGTAGCAATCACTAAAATTCCCGACTGAATAACCGGATAATCGCGATAGTTAATCGCGTCGTAAATGTAGCGGCCAATGCCAGGCCAGCTAAAAATCGTTTCCGTTAAAATCGCGCCGCCAAGCAACAGGCCTGTTTGCAAACCAATAACAGTCAACACCGGAATGATCGCATTTTTCAATGAATGCTTGTACACGACCCAAAACATGCTTAAACCTTTTGCTCTCGCCGTGCGGATGTAATCCGATTTCATCACTTCAAGCATGCTCGAGCGCGTAATCCGGGCGATAATCGCCATCGGAATCGTCGCCAAGGCGACGCTTGGTAAAATTAAATGCTGCGCGACTTGCATAAATTGCTCCGTATTTCCTGCTAGAAGCGTGTCAAGCAAATACAGATGGGTAATCGGCTCTATCGGGTTTCTCACGTCTTCCCGTCCTGATGTCGGCAGCCAATCTAACTGAATGGCAAACACCCATTGCTCCATCAGGCCAAGCCAGAAAATCGGCATCGAAACGCCAATAAGCGCTAAGACCATCGCGACATAATCAAACCAAGAATTTTGAAACCAGGCGCTAATAATACCGGCATTAACCCCGATGACGACAGCGATGATCATCGCGGCTAGCGAAAGCTCCAACGTCGCGGCTAAATACGGCCAAATTTCATCCGATATCGCGGCGCCGGTGCGGATCGACTCGCCTAAATCCCCTTGCAGCAAGCCGCCTAAATATTTGATGTACTGCACATACCAAGGCTGGTCTAATCCTAGCTTATGTGTTAGCGCAGCAACCGCTTCCTTCGTTGCTTTCTGTCCTAAAATGACTTGCGCGGGATTGCCCGGTATCGCGCGAATCATGAAAAAAACGACAAGCGACATTCCCAACAATACAGGAATGACCATTAGTATTCTTCTGACTGTATATGAAAGCACGCCTGTCCCTCCTTTTGCCGATCATGAAAAAGAGGGGAGGATGCACTCCTTTCCCCTCCGCATATCGTTATTCAAATTCAACTTTTGTAAATTTATCCGAACCAGTCGGATGCGGATTAAAGCCTTTAATGTTTGCTTTTCCGGCAAGCAGCGGTGTCGAGTGAACGAGCGGAATCCATGGTGCATCCTCTTTAATGATTTCTTGCGCTTTTTTGTAAAGCTCATTTCGTTTATTTTCGTCGCTGACGGTTTGCGCCTCGACTAAAATTTTGTGAAGTTCATCATTGGAGTAATACGTATAGTTGTTGCTGCCGATGCTGTCTTTGTCTAACAAAGCGTATAAGAAGTTGTCGGCGTCACCGTTATCGCCGGTCCAACCAAGCAAGAACGCATCCGCTTCTCCTTTTGCTGCTTTTTCTAAGTACGTTGCCCATTCATACGTAACGATTTTCGCTTTTACTCCAATTTTCGCAAAGTTAGCTTGGAGAGCTTCCGCTACTTTTTGACCATCTGGCATATATGGACGAGGCACCGGCATAGCCCATAGCTCCATTTCAAAGCCATTCGGATATCCCGCTTGTGCGAGCAATTCTTTCGCTTTATTTAAATCAAACGGGTAGTCTTGAATCGCATCATTATAGCCAGGAATGCTTGGCGGCATCGGGTTTTTCGCCGGTTCCGCCTGACCGGCGTAGAACGCGTCAATAATCGCCTTTTTGTCCACCGCGTAGTTCAATGCTTGGCGGACTAATTTGTTTTTCAACGGTCCTCTCGTCACCGTCAATCCGACGTAACCGACGTTCATCGACGGACGTTTAAAAATTTGAAAATCTTTATTTCCTTCCACTTGTTTCAAATCGGCCGGATTCAAGTCTTCCATCAAATCGATTTCGCCTTTTAGCAACGCATTGAGACGGGCGGAGTTATCTGGAATCGAAACAAAGATTAATTGATTCAGCTTCGGATAGCCCTTTTCCCAATAATCTTTATTTTTTTCGAGGACGATTCGTTCGTTGCGCTTCCATTCTTTAAACACGAATGGTCCAGTTCCCACTGGATGCTCGCCAAACTTGTCGCCATATTTTTTAATTGCCGCTGGGCTGGCGATCGCAAATGGCGTCATGGCAATATTTTTCAAAAACGGAGCTTGCGGACGTTTCAACACGAATTGAACCGTGTAGTCGTCCACTGCTTTTACTTCTTTAATGACATGGCTTTCATCGTTTTTATAACCGCCAAACATCGAGCCATAATACGGAAATTTATCCGCATTGCCGTTGGCCCAACGTTCGAAGTTGAAGACAACCGCTTGGGCGTTGAAATCCGTTCCATCATGGAATTTCACACCTTTGCGGAGCTTAAATGTGTAAGTCAATCCATCATCAGAAATCGTCCATTCTGTCGCTAGCGCCGGTTTTACGGTCGTATCTTCGTCATTATAGTCTAGCAGTGTGTCAAAAATATTTTTCGTTACCTTTAGCGATTCGCCATCTGTGACCACAGCCGGGTCAAGCGAGACAGAATCGCCGCCACGTCCGTAGACGAGCGTATCTTGCGATGATGATTTTTCTTTTTCGCCGCTGCTTGTTTTTTCTGACTTTCCGCAGCCAACAAGCGCCATCGACACTGCAAGCATTAATGCAAGCAATGTCATCCATGTTTTTCTCCTCATTCTTTGTTCCCCCTTAAATAAAATTTCTATCATTTCGTTGGTTGCCATCCTGTTAATACAAGTGGCAAGCAACGTAATGCCCTTTCTCTACTTCTTTCATCTCCGGTCGCTTTTGTTTGCAAATATCCATGCAAGCGCTGCAGCGCGTATGAAACGCGCACCCTTGCGGCGGATTAGCCGGGCTTGGCAAATCTCCTGATAAAAGCTGGCGTTCTTTTTTATATTCCGGGTCCGGAATCGGCACAGCGGAAAGCAGCGCCTGCGTATACGGATGTTTCGGAGATTCATATAATTGGTCGCTATCGGCCAATTCCACTAGACGCCCTAAATACATCACGCCGACGCGGTCGCTAATATGACGGACAACCCCTAAATCATGGGCAATAAAAATATATGTAAGCCCAAATTCTTTTTGTAAGTCTTCAAGCAAATTCAGCACTTGCGCCTGAATCGATACATCAAGCGCAGACACTGGCTCATCGGCGATAATGAGCTTCGGATTGGTCATCAAAGCGCGCGCGATGCCGATGCGCTGCCGCTGCCCGCCGCTAAATTGATGCGGATACCGCTTCGCATGATACGGCCCAAGCCCAACCACTTCCAGCATCTCCTGAACGCGCTTTTTCCGTTCCTCTTTGGAGCCTATTCCGTGTACGATCAGCGGTTCTTCCAAAATTTTTTCGACCGTATGGCGCGGATTTAACGAGGCGAAAGGGTCCTGAAAAATCATTTGCATATCGCGCCGCATTTTC
This sequence comes from Parageobacillus genomosp. 1, assembly GCF_000632515.1. Lineage (GTDB taxonomy): Bacteria > Bacillota > Bacilli > Bacillales > Anoxybacillaceae > Saccharococcus. The sequence goes on along the minus strand of NZ_CM002692.1, from coordinate 339,740 downwards.
CGCAATTCTGCTTTCGGCAATTTCGTTACTTCTTTTCCTTCAAAAACAATCGACCCTGTCGTCGGTTCAATTAAACGGAGGAGCATTCGTCCTGTCGTTGACTTGCCGCAGCCGCTTTCCCCAACGATGCCAAGCGTCTCTCCTTTGTAAACGGTAAATGTTACATCATCGACCGCTTTCACCTCACCGATTTTTTTGCCAAATACTCCTCCCGTAATCGGGAAATATTTTTTAAGCCCTTTCACTTGCAACAGCGGTTCGCTCATGATTTCGTTCCTCCTCTCCAAGCGGCAAAAAACAGCGGACGCGATGGCCGCGTTCTCCTGCTTCGTATAGTTCTGGATCTTCTTGAAGGCAGCGGGAAAAAGCATGCTCGCACCTTGCCGCAAACCGACAGCCTTGGCGAACCGATCCCGGCTTCGGCACATTGCCTGGAATGGAATATAACCGTTCTTTTTTGTCGCGAATGTCGGGAACCGATTGAATCAAGCCGATCGTATATGGATGTTTCGGATTTTTAAAAATCGTCCGCACATCGCCCTCTTCGACGATCTTTCCCGAATACATGACGATCACACGGTCGCATATTTCAGCGACTACTCCCAAATCGTGCGTAATCATCATGATCGAGGTATGAAAGTTTTTATTCAGTTCTTTCATCAACGCCAAAATTTGCGCCTGAATCGTCACATCGAGCGCCGTAGTTGGCTCGTCGGCAATGAGCAGTGCCGGATTGCACACCATCGCCATCGCAATCATCACGCGCTGGCGCATCCCGCCGGAGAGCTGATGCGGGTATTCATCGATAATTTGTTCCGCGCGCGGCAGACCGACGAGCTTTAACATCTCGACGGCTCTTGCTTTCGCTTCTTTCTTGCTCGCTTTCGTATGTATGCGAATCGCCTCTATTAGCTGATTGCCAATCGTAAACAGCGGATTTAAGGATGTCATCGGCTCTTGAAAAATCATCGCGATTTCATTGCCGCGAATCTGCTTCATCCGTTTTTCGGAGGCATGAACGAGATTTTCGCCTTTAAACAAAATTTCACCATCGACAATGCGCCCGACCCCTTTCGGCAACAAGCCCATAATCGACAGCGAGGTGACGCTTTTTCCGCATCCTGATTCGCCAACGACTCCTAAAATTTCTCCTTCGTTTATGTAAAAGTCAACGCCGTCAACGGCAGGGATTTCTCCTTCATCGGTAAAAAAAGACGTTTTTAATCCTTTTACTTCTAGCACCCGCGCTTCTGCCATTATTTCACCTTCTATCCCCATTCGGTTCAATTGATAAAATATTTTTATTTTAATTAAAATTATGCCACGTGAGTTTCCATAAGACAATATAATATTATAAAAAATTTAAATTATCCCAATAGATTGAACAATAATAAAAAACGGTCTTACAAAGTGTAAAACCGCTTTCATCTTTTATTTTCCAATAATATAAATATTTTTCTTTTATTTATTGATGGAGTTGCTGAATGGTAAATAAGTGATAATAGCTCCCTTGTTTCGCCATTAATTCCTCGTGGGTTCCGCTTTCGACAATCTTGCCGTTTTCAATAAGGAAAATGCGATCCGCATGCGTAATCGTCGACAGGCGATGGGCAACGATAAACGTTGTGCGATTTTTAGCGAGCCGCTCCATTGCCTCTTGAATGTAATGCTCGCTTTCCAGATCGAGCGCTGATGTTGCTTCGTCAAAAATAAGAAGCGGAGGATTTTTCAAAAAGACACGGGCGATGGCGATTCGCTGCTTTTGCCCGCCGGATAATTTAACGCCGCGTTCTCCGACTTTCGTGTCATATCCGTCTGGCAAATTCATAATAAAATCGTGGGCGTTAGCCGCTTTGGCAGCGGCAATCACTTCTTCGTCCGTCGCTCCGGGTTTTCCAAGCAAAATATTTTCTTTTACAGAATCGCTAAATAAAAAACTATCTTGGAACACAATCCCAATTTTATCGCGCAGACTGCGGACGCGAAAATGGCGAATATCAACGCCATCCAATAAAATCCGTCCTGCAGTCACGTCATAAAAACGCGGGATCAGGCTTACTAGCGTAGATTTCCCGCCGCCGCTCATGCCGACAAGGGCGATCGTTTCTCCCGCTTTTACGGAAAACGAAATATCGCGAAGTACCGGCGGTTCATTTTTATGATAAGCAAACGTAACATGGTCAAATACAATATCGCCTTTTACTTCTCGACAGTCGACCGCGTTTGGCGCATCTGCAACATCATACGGCTCATCGAAAAATTCGAACATCCGGTCCATCGAAGCGAACGATTGCGTTAAAGTCGTAGACGAGTTGACAAGGCGGCGCAGTGGGCTATACAGCCGATCGATATATCCGACAAAAGCGACCATCGTTCCGACGGTAATATGGCCAAGCAGTACTTGATAGCCGGCATAAATAATAACGATGATCGGGGCGATATCGGTAACCGTGTTGACAACCGAAAACGATTTGGCATTCCAGCTCGTATGCATCAGCGCCTTCGTTAAAAAATGGTTGTTTTGCGCAGAAAACCGCTTCTGCTCCGCTTCTTCGATCGCGAAACTTTTAATGACTGACATTCCTTGCACCCGCTCATGCAAATAAGCTTGGAGCTCTGCCAAAGCTTGGGAGCGCATTTTCGTCCGCTGGCGCAGGCGGCCAAAAAAATATTTAACGGAAAACGCGTAAAGCGGAAGCGTGCTAATGGAAAGCAGCGTCAGTTTTATATCCATCTTCACCATAATAACGAGTGCAATAATAATCGTTGTCATATCTAACCAAAGATTCATCAGTCCCGTAATAATAAAATCTTTTGTTTGCTCGACATCGTTAATCACGCGCGAAATAATTTCACCGGTGCGGTGATTCGAATAATACGTAAAACTTAGCTTTTGCATATGTGTAAACAACTGGTTGCGAATGTCATACAGCACTTTGCTCGCCGTCCACTGGGCAAAATATTGCCGATAATATTCGACAATCGGACGAATAAGGACAAAAATAACCAACATGATCACAAGCGCCCACCAAAGCCGGGTGGTTTTCGCCGCCATCGACATCGTCGCATTTCCAATAATTTCGTCCACCACATATTTCAGCAGCAACGGAATAAGAAGCGGGATCGCAAACTTAATAATGCCGATGATCATTGTAGCGATGATATACCATTTGTACGGACGAACAAATTGCATATAGCGGCGAATACTTTCCATAAACATCCCCCTTAAAAGCAGAAAAACCTGTTTGCGGCAACGAACAGGCTTTTTTGTTTTTTCTTTTATTCACTTTCGATATGACTGAAACTTTTCATACCACTTGTCAATAAAATCAGGCGCAAACGGGCCTTTTCGTTCCTGAATCCAGCTGATCAGTTTTTTTACGTTATTTTTTAAAATGCGGTCGATCACATCGGGATAATTCATCTCTTTACGGTGCCGTTCATACTCATCTTCATCAAGTAAAATATATGTCATATCCGGAAATACTTTAATATCCAAATCGTAATCGATATATTTGAGCGCTTCCTCATCCCATACAAACGGCGAACTTAAGTTGCAATAATAATAAACCCCATCATCACGAATCATTCCAATAATGTTAAACCAATGTTTTGCATGAAAAAAACAGATGGCCGGCTCGCGCGTCACCCATGTCCGGCCGTCCGCTTCCGTCACCAGCGTTTTGTCATTCGCCCCGATAATATATGCAGAAGCTCCTTTTAGCACGACCGATTTTTCCCATATACGGTGAATCATCCCATTATGTTTATAACTATGGATTTGAATAATCTCTCCTTCTACAGGATATCCAGACATCATTCTCCCTACTTTCTCATGGGAACTTCTCTTTTCTATTATAACGATTAAGCAGATAATTGAAAACAAAGAGAGCCATCTTACCAAGCTGAAGATGGCTCGCATGTGCGGCGATACTGGTTTTGATAAGAAAGAATAACTTCTTCCGTTTGTTTCTCAAACGTTTGTTGAATTTCCTTTAACTGTTGTTTCATCTGCTGAATTTCTTCTTGAATCGATTGGAGCTTTGCTTCTTGCTGCAGTTCGATCAATTGTTTTTCAATTTCTTGGCAGCGCTCGATTTCCGACTGTAAAAATAAAAGCCGGTCCATCGTTTTTAGTTGCTCATTTACTAAACGTTCAAACAGTTCCACGTTCGTTCTCTCCCTTTCCTTCCGGTTATGTTTATTACATTCGGGAAGGGAGGAAAATTTCCTTTGACTATATATGTAAAGTTATGGCAACTTTTGTCGTTAAACGAACCATGTTTCGCCTTACCAATTTTTCACTTTGTTAGCTTTTTTGACGTTTTCGTAGTGGTGCAAAATGAAATAAGCAGAGGCTTTTGCCGCCTCCGCTTTTCTATGTTACTTGCTGGAGTTTTGCGCTTTGCTAGCTTCTGCTTGCGCGTTTTGTTGTCTTACTTGTTGCGCATTAGTTTCTGCAGCAAATTCAGTGCCGAATTGGCCTGCTTGTGCAGATTGCGCGTTTTGTTGTCTTACTTCTTGAGCGTTAGTGCCTGCAGCTGTTTTGTTTGGTTGTTGTTGTTTTGCCATCGTTATCACCTCCACGTGACTTAATGTACCCAGGAGGTGATGATTCTATCCATGAAAATTACAAAAGTAAAGATCTTCCACCATCCACGATAATCGTTTGCCCACGGATCATTTCGGCTTCATCAGACAGCAAAAACATTACTGCATTAACAATATCTTCTGGCTTTACCATTCGACCGGCAGGTGTTTTTGCGACAGCATCGGACAACAACTCTTCACGGTTTGGAAAATGTTTCAATGCATCGGTGTCGACGGCACCACCTGATACGGCATTTACAGAAATATTTTTCGGTGCTAATTCCACAGCTAAATAACGCGTTAATGATTCAACCGCTGCTTTCGAAACGCCGACCGCCGTATAATTTTCCAGATAGCGGATTGCTCCTAATGAGCTGATGCTGACAATTTTGCCGCCGCCGACTTTTTCCATTCGTTTTGCTGCTTCTTGGGCGCAAAATAAAAGCGCTTTGCTGTTAATATCCATCGTCCAATTCCAATGCGACTCCTCGAGCTCCATCGCTGGCCGCAGCACGCCTGAGGCGGCGTTATTAATAAGGACATCCACACGCCCAAACGCTTCATCCACTTGCGCGAACATCGCTTTAATTTTTTCGACATCGCCGACGTTTGCTTTCACGACAAGCGCCTTTCTTCCCAACGCTTCGATTTCCTTTGCTGTCTCTAGTGCAGCCGTTTTGCTGCGTGCATAGTTAACAACAATATTATATCCTTCTTTCGCCAGGCGAAGAGCAATCGCTTTGCCGATTCCGCGGCTGCTTCCTGTAACTACCGCCACTTTTTCGTTCATGTTTTTCTCTCCTTTACGCATAAATGAATCATTGCTTTTTCAAACTAGAAAAAAAAGGGGGCTTTTCTAATGTACGTTGGTCGTGATATGACAGAACTGTCCATGCTTCCAAAATCGGAATGGACGGACAGCGAACTCGCTTATTTCCATCATTCCTTTCAACAAATCGCTCCATATTTAAACGTAGAAGGCCAGACGCTCCACCGTGAAATCATCGAAGAAATCGAAGCTCGCGGCGGACTAAGAAACAGCGAAGCCACGTATACAATGTACCAGACAGATGTATGACTAAAACAGGTGGAACAATCCACCTTTTTTCTGTTTATACTCCTGCCAAACACGCTGGTGAGAAACCGGAAAAGCATAGGAACTCATTTCCTTTTCATCCACCAGTTTCAGCTGTTCCGTTTCAATAAATTTGCCAGCTATTTTTCCGTCATAAACGGTAATATTCCAAATCAAGTGGGAAAATGCATGCTCTAGCGCAATAAACGGTTGCCCAAGCTGTACCTTGACCCCATATTGTTCCTTTAAAAATGCTTCCAGCTGCTTTTCTTGACTTGCTTGTCCGTCCGCCGCTTCACAGTTTGGAAATTCCCATAAGTTCGCAAGCAGCCCTTCGCTGCTGCGCTTATGAATCAATACTTTTCCATTTTCATCTTTCAACACCGCAGCGATAATCGGCACTTGTTTCACGTTCGTTTTTTTGGTTTTGACCGGCAGCTCTGCCTGCACTCCTTCGGCAAACGCGCGGCAATGCGCTTGCACCGGACAGAGCAGGCAGGCAGGATTGCGCGGTGTACAAATAAGCGCTCCTAACTCCATTAACGCCTGATTAAAATACGAAGGATTTTCACGTGAAATAATTTGCCGGACAATCGCTTCAAACAGCTTTCTCGTTCCTGTTTTGGAAATATCCTCCCAGACAAGAAAAATCCTTGATAATACCCGCATCACATTGCCGTCGACCGCAGGTTCAGGAATGCCGTAGGCAATGCTTAGCACCGCACCTGTCGTATACGGTCCGACTCCTTTTAATTTCGCAAATTGCTCGCGATTATCGGGAATTTTTCCGCCATATTGCTCTTTCACTTCTTTTACCGCCGCATGCAAATTGCGGACGCGCGAGTAATAACCGAGTCCTTCCCATGCTTTTAACACTTCTTCTTCATCCGCTTCGGCAAGCGCTTCAAGCGTCGGAAACTGCTCGATAAACTTATGAAAATACGGAATCACCGTATCGACTTTTGTCTGCTGCAGCATCACTTCCGACACCCATACTTTATACGGGTCGTTGTCTTTACGCCACGGCAGGTCGCGCTGCTCTTTTTCAAACCAGCCGATTAAATCTTGTTGAAACTGTTTGATGGCAAATCCGCCAAGCAATGTTTGTTCTTTCACCTTATTTCCTCCATGATACCCTTATGTCCGTTTTGCATGTTTATTATAACAAAAAACACCTGATTGTGCCTTTCGCGGCATCAGGTGTTTCGCCGTTATTATTTTTCACATAAGCCACACCATCGGCTTTATTCTTTCCTATTCAAAAAATTGGAAAATAGCTAGATGATGACGCCTTTTCAGCCATCTTTCCCGGACAGGAAAGATGGCTTTAGTATTCCCTTCCCTCGTCAATGCATTCGAAATGTGCTACACTGGCAATACATCATTTTGTTTTTCATCCATTGACTCGTCCAATGATCGGAAACGGACTGGATATACTAATGAATGAGACTAACAAAGGAGGCTTATTTCGCTTGGATACAGGAACGCACATTTTGATGGGGGTAGCGCTAGGCAGCATTGCTACATTAGATCCCGCTGTCGCACACGATCCTTTTTTGTCTCACGCTGTACTGATTGGAACATTAGCCGGCTCTCAAGCGCCGGATATCGATACCGTGCTGAAATTGCGCAACAATGCCAAATATATTCGTAACCATCGCGGCATTACTCATTCCATCCCTGCCATATCATTATGGCCGCTGCTTATTGTAGGAGTTATCGCTTTCTTTTATCCATCGGTTAACTTATTTCACCTATGGCTATGGACATTTATTGCTGTCGTACTTCACGTCTTTGTCGACATTTTCAACGCTTACGGCACCCAGGTGCTGCGTCCGTTTACAAAAAAATGGGTCGCGCTCGGCGTGATTAATACATTCGACCCAATCATTTTTGCCCTGCATGTCATCGGCATCGGCCTGTTGTTTCTTGACCTTCATCCTGGCTATACGTTTTTAGCGATTTATGGCGTCATCGCCGTTTATTATATGATACGATTTCGCCAGCAGGCAGCGATTAAACAAGCCGTTCGCACCGAAATTGCCGATGTCGAACAGATTATTACCGTTCCGACGTTCCGCTTCCGCGAGTGGCATTTGGCGATTACGGCAAAAGATTACTTTTATGTCGGGCGGGCAAAAAACGGGCGCATCTATATATTGGATCAATTTGCAAAATGCCCTCTTCCCGACGATCCCGTCATCGAAGCGGCCAAGCGGGATGAAAACGTTGCCGCCTTTTTATCGTTCTCCCCTGTTTATCGCTGGGAGCTTAACGAATATGACGATTATTACGAAGTGCGCTTTACCGATTTGCGCTACCGCAGCAAAGGCCACTACCCATTTGTCGCCGTAGCGCAATTGGATCGCGGTTTAAATGTTATTAGTTCGTACACAGGCTGGGTTTTTAGCGAAGGAAAGCTGCGAAAAAAACTGGATCTCGCGCCAAACTAAGCAAATAGGCGGACGCTTAGAAGCACCCGCCTATTTTTTAGTGCTTTAAATAATCGTCACGATTTAATAAATGTTTATATTTTGGGTTGTTTGTTTGAAATTCATGCAGCGTTGCTCCGTAGCGGTCGATCCATTGCCGCACTACTTTTTCCGTCAGCTCTTTTCCTCTGTACTCGTATCCGGCGCGGGCGTATGTCGTTTCGAAATCTTCCCACAGCAATTCCACCCATGTTCGCGCTTGGGCATAAGCAAGGGACGGGTTTTTCTCCAACAAATAATTCGTCAGCCGTTCGAAATATTCATTCATCATCATTTTTTTCACCTCTTGTCCCAACAATTTGCATACATAAGCCAGCCAAGTTGCATCATAATAAAAATACGTGTTGGTTACCAACACGAGCAGGAAAACAAGGAGGGAATGTGCGGTGCGGAATAAAAAGCGCAGCTTCCCAAACCAAAACAATAACAAATTCGAGGGAGAACCGCGAGCAAAAGCGGAATATGCTTCCAAACGGGCAAACGGCACGACAAACACCCATCCGCAAGAACGGATGCGCGCCTCTGGTGAACGCGGAGATGATTTTTAAAAACCTTCCTTGATGTTGAGAGGTGTTCGATAATGGGTCACCATCCACGCAAAAAGTTTTATGATAACTTCTACTCCAACCCTTTCCAGCAGCCATGGGCAAACCCGAAACACGCTCACTCGCAAGTGAATGGGGAAACGCAGCAGACACTCGATTTAATTATCCTTGAACGCCAGACGCGAAAACAGTCGTAGCTGATGGAACCTAGAGAATTCCTTCTCTAGGTTCTTTTTTACATATTCGGCTTGCCGAGCAGTGAAATCGGCAATGCCTCTTCTTCCCCATTTCCTTTTAGACGATAGCCCCAAGCAAACACACCTTTTAAATAACGCACTTTAAAATACTCTCCTGGATCGCCTTCAATTTCATATATCTCTCCAGGCTGGAAATCGTTCGGGTCAAGCAAATACGCTTTGGCCATGGCAATTTTTCTTTCGTATACGGCGTATTCGTTGACCATTCCCATCTGTTCTGCTTTGCGTGCTTTTTCCGTCAATGCGGCGATTTCTTGGTGTAATTCTTGTTTCGTCATTTCGCTATATCGTTTTTGTTCCCCAGGAGCGTTCATTATTTGTTCCTCCTTTGATTTTTATTATATGATAAAAACAACAACCCAACAGAATGGAGAGACAGATGATGGATGTTATTGCTATTACCGGAGCTGGTACAGGTTTAGGAAGAGAATTAGCATTGCAATATGCTGGGCAAGGACATATCGTCGTTGCTCTCGGTAGACGGATCTCCCCTCTTTTAGACGTAGTACAACAAATCGAACATCTCGGCGGAAAAGCATTTGCCTATTCACTTGATATCCGCTGTTACGAAGATGTTGTTCATACAGTCGATACGATCGTGAAAAATCACCATGTTACATGTCTTGTGAATAATGCTGGCATCGGCCATTTTGGCCCGCTTTCTTCCCTTTCCCAGCAGCAAATTGACGAGATGATTCAAACGAACATCAACGGCACCATTTATATGACAAAAGCATTTTTGCCACATTTCCTGACGATGCCGAAAGCAAAAATTATGAATATTATTTCGACTGCTGGCTTACGCGGCAAAGTAAACGAATCCGTCTATGTCGCTACAAAATTCGCAATTCGTGGTTTTAGCGAAAGCTTAGTGAAAGAACTGGAAGGAACCAATGTTTCCGTTACCGCCGTTTATATGGGCGGCATGGACACGCCATTTTGGAACGGAAGCGACCATATAAAAGACCGCTCGCGGCTGCGCTCGCCAAAAGAAATAGCCGAACAAATTATTGCTTTGGAAAACGGGCAAGCGGAACTGATTTTATCCTAATGGTCCCTCTCGTTTTTTAATTGGCTTAAAAACTGCTCGATCATCTCAAGTGGGAAACCTTTGCGGTACAGAGCCTGCTTCATTTTTTGCTCGTATAGCGGGCTATCATATTTTTCATAGCGGCGGTGCGCTTTTCTTCCTTGATGCTGCAAAGCCTCCCACTCTTGCTCTTCCCTTTCGTCACATTCTGACGACAACACCTGATTAATGACTTCCTGCGGAAATCCTTTTCGATATAAAAGCTGTTCGATCTGATATTTCCATTGCCGCAAAGACTGCTTTGTCCGTTGTTTTTTTGCTTTTTCATAAAGCGAGCGCGCCGTCTCCACTTGTTCGGTAAAGGAGTAAACAGCCAGGCTTTGCTCAATCCATTCTTCCGCAATCCCGAGCTTTTCCAATTCTTTACGAATGACATACGGTCCTTTTGCCGTCGTTTGCTTTTGCGTGCGCACATAGGCAAAAGCGAATTCGCGGTCATCCACGTATTTGTTCTCCCGCAGCTTATGTAGTACTTCTGCAATCACATCTTCGCGCGCACCTTTTTTCTTCAGGTGATCGAGCACCTCGCGTTCAGATCTCATGCGGTGCGATAAAAAATATAAAGCTTGATTATACGTTTTTTTGACTTGATCTGCATATACTATTTCTTGTAAGGAATTCTCATCGATTTCCATTCCTTTTTTCAGTCGGAATTGAAGCAGCACGTCTTGATCAACAGTAATGACATCTATTTCTCCATTTTCTTTTTGCATCGTGACGCGAAAGCGTTCGTGGCTATTTGGCTGAACGGTTATATTCGTAATGATCCCCATCGATTTTTTCCCTCCACTTTTATCGTATCATAAGAAGGAATGTTGCACACAAAACACGAAATGAATTATATGATGGCAAAAAATAGGGAGGGAATCCGATGCATATCGCCATTGCCGGCGGAACAGGTTTCATTGGGCAATCGCTCACTAATTACTTTGCGGCGCAAGGACACCGGATTTATATCTTAACCCGGCACCCTAGACCGTCTTCCTCTGCAACCATCCACTATCTTGCATGGACGCCTGATACTCGCCCCAACATTGATTTTCCTGCCTTTGATGTTGTTATTAATTTAGCCGGCGAACCGATTAACCGCAGAAGGTGGACGAAAAAGCAGAAAGAACGCATTGTCCATAGCCGTGTCTCCACGACCAAACGGATGATTGAACTAATCAAAGCATTGTCATCCCCTCCTAGCGTATTTATTAACGCAAGTGCCATCGGTATTTATGGCACTTCGCTTACCGCTTCTTTTACAGAAGAAAATTCAGTTATTGGCAACGATTTTCTGGCACAAACCGTAGCGAAGTGGGAAAAAACAGCAAAACAAGCAGAATTGTTGGGCGTTCGTACGGTAATGGCACGATTTGGTGTCGTTTTTGGCAAAAATGGCGGCGCGCTGCCAAAAATGGTGCTTCCTTATCGTTTTTACATTGGCGGCCCCATCGGCACGGGACAGCAATGGCTTTCTTGGATCCATATTCACGATGTTGTTCGTGCCATTGCCTATATTATCGATCATGACGAACTCACCGGACCGATCAATATTACCGCCCCATCTCCAGTCCGTATGGAACAGTTTGGGGAAACGGTCGCCCGTATACTTCACCGCCCCCATTGGCTTCGTGTGCCAAATGCGATGCTGCGCGCTCTCCTTGGTGAAATGAGCATGCTTGTGACCGAGGGACAGCAAGTAATTCCGAAAAAACTGATGGAAGCTGGGTTTATCTTTTCCTTTCCTACGCTGGAAAAAAGTTTAGCCGATTTATTAGCCACATAACTATTTCGCTGTGGAAAATTAAAAAATATCCATAAAAATTTAACAAAAAACCTATTTCTTTTTTCTTCATCATCGTGTATGATGATGAAGACTTAAAACAACTCGTTGCCTATAATCATATATCGACACGACAAAGGGGAAGGCAAATGGTGCGCCACCAGCGGATCCCGCTGGTTCTAGTGGGTTCGATTCCCACCCCGAAATTTTTTGATGAATATATATTAAAAAATTTCGAGGGTGGTTTTGCCCACAGATAAACTGCCCTCGGTAAAAGGAGGGAAAATGATGTTAAAAAAACGTGACCTGCAAGATTGCCATGCGCTTTACGAGCTGATGGTGCACCCGGAAGTCTTCCCTTTCGTGCGCCAAAAAGCGAGCTCGTACGAAGAATTTTTGTTTATGACAAAACAAATGATCGAAGCAGAAGAGCGCGGCGAACTTATTTCTCGCACGATTTTAGACGAATGGGGCAATCCGATTGGCACAATCAGCTTATTTGACATACAAGATAACGCTGGATTTCTAGGTACATGGCTAGGAAAGCCGTATCACGGGCAAGGGTACAACCGCCGTGCAAAAGAGGCGTTTTTCCATGAACTATTTTACGAACTTTCTATCGAAACGGTATTTATGCGCATTCGCAAAGTAAACACTCGCTCGATTAAAGCGGCGGAAAAACTGCCGTACGTCACGCCGGCAAACGAGACAAGAAAAAGCCTTCTTGAACAAATTGGAGCAGATGTATACAATCTATACGAAATTACAAAAGACAATTATACGTTATATACGCTTCGCCATCCTTCTTTAATCGAAGAGGAACAACGCAAGGAAGCGTAACGGGGCTGACGGTAGCAGCCCTTTTTTATTCGCGTGCATAAAAAAGCGGAGCAGCGGGCAAACTAAAAACAAATAAATTTTTATAAAAGCGAGGGGCTGAATATGGCGGAAAACCGGAGACGCGAAAAAACAAAAAGCACGTTAACGCGCGCACAAGAAATGAGCTATGCCCGCGACTTTAAACTGGCTGACCAAGCCGGCGGCTACACGGCAAAAAAAGCGAAGCATTAGAAAACATTGTTATTTATACTTTTCGGCACGGCCCGCCATCCTAAGTAATGAATCGTACGATTCACATTATGGCTTAGGAGGCATAGACGATGGGCCGATCTCGCGGACAAAAAACACGCGATAAAAACAAAGTTACTTTGCCGCAAGTTCCGAAACAACTGAAATCTGACGGACTCGATGTCGAATACTCCCGCGAATTTGCTGATCACGAAGATCTCGAAGCACAAGCGCGCGCCCAAGCTGCAGGCATTCGCCAAAGCAAAGCGCGCAAAAAATAACATCCTTTCACAAGGCAGCGCTTTGTGCTGCCTTTATGTTGTTTCCCCTTCGAGTTGCAAAACATCACTATACCGTTTATAGAATAGACCAAGTTCTCCTTTATAATTTTCTTTCCATGGCTTATCTTTTCCGCAATAATGAATAAATACGGTGTTTTCCTGAATCCATTGCAAATCATGTTTTGGATTCGGCAGCAGCTGAATCATATCGTAATAGCGGGCATCATAATTATAGCGATAGCCATCGACTCGTTTAATTTTGTCCCAATACAAGCCGTTCAACACATCTTGGTCAGGAAGCACGAGCTTAAAGCGATTATCGCGGATGAACTGGTAAATATCTTCGAGCCGAACCTCTTTTCTCATCAGCTCCAAGTTCATCATCATGACGCCAGTGTTAAAATATCCTTTCGCATTCGGCGTCTTTAGCCTCAGCTTATTGAATAAATTCGCTACTTTCGTGGAGTGGGTATGCTCCGCGGCGATAAATATATTTCCTTCAAAATCCATATCGTATAGTTCGTCGATTGGATTAATCGCTACGATGTCCGGATCTAGATACAAAACACGATCTAACTGCGGCGGCAAAAACTGATGGGCGGCAAGCCGATAGTACATCTCCGCCGTATAATGGCGAAATACAGGTGCATCGGCAAACAGCTCTGGATCAACATAAATCGGCACGAGCTGATGCCCTTGCCTCTCCACAAATTGTTTTAATAATTCGATTTCTATCTCAGGGATGCGGGAATACAATAAATAAAACGTAAATGGCCGGTTGTTATTGCGAAACAAAGAATTCATTAGCACTTTGAGCGGCGGAAGGTAATTGGCGTCCAGCGTCACGAGAACATGAAACATCCACCATCACTTCCTTGTCCATATCGTTCAGTAAAAACTAGACCATTCCCTCCTTACAATTATATATAAATATCGCTTGATGTTTCTTCTTTTTCATGGTTTCCGGTAAATTTTTTAGTAACGCAAAGGAAACGCGTTTGATGCTTATGTGCAAGACATCGTTCAATAGGCTAAAATAGCTATCCGATGAAGAGGCAATTCCCTTATGGATGGAAAATAAAAAAGCAGCTATAGGCTGCCAGCTAGTACATTAGCCAAGGTGCGGACGGGAAAATCGTCGAAATAGTTTCATGATCAACAAAGATATCACCAAAGCCAGCACGGCAGATATAAACAGCATGCCAAATTTTGGTCCGACAAATTGCACTTCCGCTGGCGCCTGCGCGGCTTCTGACCATAGTTTTGCCGGATCAGGCGTATACAGCCACGTCAAGACAATTCCAGATCCTATTTGAATCGCCATAAAAATAAACAGAAAACTAAACAAAAATACAATATATTTTTTCATTCTGTCCCTCCTTCCTTTCATTACGTTTATACGAAGTTTGTTCTTAAAAGTTTCGTGTTTCTTCCAAAAAAAAACAGCAGCGCACCGCTGCTGTTTTTTCATCCGTGAACCGCTGCAAATCCCGGTTCGCCGTCAAATAAATAAAGATTTTCCGTTTTAATGCAATCGTATCCCGCCGCAACAAGCTGGTTGTATAATTCGACAATTTGCCGATGCTCGATCGTTTCGCCTGGTTCCGCATGGAAACGGCAGCGCCAATGATCGGCGCAGAACGTTTCCGGAAATCCTCCTGGATATACTTTCACACCGCGGTTTGTAATAACGCGAAGCTTGAGATTGCCTGCTTTAAATTGCTCCAACGCTCTGCCAAGCTCTTCTGCCGTCCCTTTATCCCAGTCAAGGAAAATGTCTACGCCAAATAATTCTTTCTTTTGTTTTTGCCGTTGTTTTAACACCGCGTGAAGCTTTGGCGCTTCTTTGTAGGAAACTGGCGAAAGTTTTTCCGGAAGCTGGCCGAGACGGTCGATGACCGCTTTTGCAAACTCTTTCGTTCCTACTTGCTGTTTGCTAATTCCTTCGCGGTAAATGTCAAACGTGTGAATGCCGTCTTCAATCGTTTTTAGCCAAGCGTTATGCACGCGTGCCGCTACTTCCGGCTGACCGATATGCTGCAGCATCATCACCGCCGCTAAAAGCAATCCTGATGGATTGGCAAGGTTTTTCCCGGCAAGCGGAGGCGCCGATCCGTGAACAGCTTCAAACATCGCGCATTGATCACCGATATTCGCCGAACCGCCAAGCCCAACAGAACCTGAAATTTGCGCTGCAATATCGGACATAATATCGCCGTATAAGTTTGGCATGACAATGACATCAAATTCTTCTGGGCTATTGGCCAATTTTGCCGCGCCGATATCGACAATCCATGTTTCTTTTTCAATATCCGGATACTCTTTGCCGATTTCGTCAAACATGCGGTGGAAAATGCCGTCTGTCAGTTTCATAATGTTGTCTTTCACAAAACAGGTTACTTTTTTGCGGCGGTAGCTGCGCGCATATTCAAATGCGTAGCGAATCACTTTTTCCGAACCAGGCTGGCTAATCAACTTCAAGCATTGATATACTTGTTCCGTTTGGCGATGTTCGATGCCAGCGTACAAGTCTTCTTCATTTTCGCGAATAATGACGACATCCATATTTGGATGTTTCGTTTCGACAAACGGATAATACGCCACCGCCGGACGGACGTTCGCATATAAGCCGAGCGCTTTGCGGATCGTTACGTTTAAGCTTTTATAACCTCCTCCTTGCGGTGTCGTAATCGGTGCTTTTAAAAATACTTTCGTTCTTCTTAACGAATCCCACGCACTCTCTTCCAAGCCTGTTGTACCGCCGCGGAGATACACTTTTTCCCCAATCACAATCGTCTCAATATCTAGTTGCGCACCCGCGGCGTCCAAAATTTTTAACGTCGCGTCCATAATTTCTGGACCGATTCCATCTCCGTACGCAACCGTAATTGGTGTTTTGCTCATCTGGATCCTCCTTTGCCGATGATGATGTGATCTATTGCCAACCCGCTGCCGCACATGCAGCGGAAGACCACTCTTCACCTAAAAAAGCAACCGTTTGCATCCCATTGTCCTTCTCATTGTATCCAAAAACGTTCCATATCAAAATTGCTCCATTTATGATAATAACAAAGTATTGTTAAAATTTCCTCAAAAAATTTTATTTTTTCTCATATATAAATTTTTTATATGGGCAATAGTGATTGGTCAGTGTTAATATTTTGGATAATAAAAAATATATACTTTCTCATGAATGACCATCATTATGATTACCTTATATGATAGTAAATAAATATTATTAATATAATTTCGACACTATTCCAATATTCATTCTCCTCTCTTTTTCTATTATTTTTATTGGATATTAATTCCTGTGTAATGGTATATTTGACATAGAAACGAAACGGTCCGAAATATACCTAACTATAATGGGAGGGAAGCGAGAATGAAGAAAAGACGAGTTCTATTGTTTTTCGCTGCTTTGTTTTTATCCATTGCATTATCTTCCTGCAGCAAACCGCCATCCCCGCATGACGCGCTGCAAAAGTATACAAAACTATGGACTGATGAGCGGTTCGAGGATATGTACGCAATGCTGTCGAAAAAGGCGAAAGAAAACATATCCAAGGAAGAGTTTGTTAAGCGCTACAAAAAAATTTATCAAGACATCGAAGTAAAGAATTTATCGGTAACGCCACTGCCGGTGAAAGAAAAAGAAGAAGATAGCGACAAAAACCAAATAAAGCTTCCTTTTTCCGTAAAAATGGATACGATCGCCGGCCCCATCCAGTTTAAACATGAAGCACTGCTTGTAAAAGAAAAAGAGCAGGATCAAGAACAATGGCATGTGCAATGGGATACCACTTACATTTTCCCGCAATTGCAAAAAAACGATAAAATCCGCATTGCCATTACACCTGGAAAGCGCGGCGAAATATACGACCGCAACGGATTGCCGCTCGCCATCAATGGAACCGCTTACGAAATCGGCATTGTTCCCGGGAAAATGGGCGAAAGCGAAGAAACGATTAAAAAACAGCTTGCTGAGTTGCTCCATATTCCTGTGGAATTCATTAATGAAAAACTGAATGCCGACTGGGTTCAGCCTGATTATTTTGTTCCGATTCAAAAAGTAGCAAAATCGGAAACAGCGTTATTAGAAAGCGCCCGTAACATCCAAGCTGTGGCAGTAAAAGAAGTATCAGAAAGGGAATATCCATTCGCGGAGGCCGCCGCCCATCTGATTGGATATATCGGCAATATTACGGAAGAAGAACTAAGCAAATTAAAAAACAAAGGATATTCGCCATCCGACCGCATCGGAAAGCGCGGGCTCGAGGAGCTGTTTGAAGAACGCCTCAAAGGACAAGACGGTGCCAAAATCTATATCGAAAAAGAAAATGGATCGACGGTGACGATTGCCGAATCAAAACCAAAAAACGGAGAAACGGTTACACTGACGATTGACGCCAAGCTGCAAAAAACGATTTATGAAAACATGAAAGGAAGAGCGGGAACCGCCGCTGCCATTCACCCGTTGACCGGCGAAATTCTCGCCTTAGTCAGCTCCCCTTCGTTCAATCCAAACGAGTTTGTACTCGGAATTTCAGCAGAGGAATACAAAAAATTAGAAAATAATCCGCTAAAACCATTGATTAATCGTTTTGCCGCCACCTACGCGCCTGGCTCGGCCATTAAGCCGGTGACAGCGGCAATCGGTCTCGAACAAGGCGTAATTACCCCTGAACAGACAAAAACGATCATCGGGAAAAAGTGGCAGCCAAAAGACGGATCGTGGGGAAATTATTTCGTCACAAGGGTAAGCGATCGCCTGCAACAAGTGAATTTGCGAAACGCGCTCATTTATTCCGATAATATTTATTTCGCCATGGTCGGTCTTGATCTCGGACCGGATCAATTGAAAGAAGGGTTGCACTCATTCGGATTTGGCGAAAAATTGCCGTTTCCATACCCGATTCCAGCTTCGCAAATATCGAATACAGGCGAGCTGAAACCGGGGCCGCAGCTGGCGGATACCGCCTATGGCCAGGGACAAATGCAGATGAGCATTCTTCATCTTGCCGCCGCATACACACCGTTTATCAACCATGGCGATTTACTGCAGCCAATTTTAGAAAAAGGCCAGCAAAAAACGGTTTGGAAACCGCAATTGATTTCATCCAAAACAGCTGACACCATCGCAGACGCATTAAAACAAGTCGTCGCCAATCCAAACGGAACCGCACATAGCGCTTATATGAAAGACATTCCGTTGGCCGGGAAAACCGGAACGGCTGAACTGAAAGGACAAAAAGGAGAAAAGGGAAAAGAAAACGGACTGTTTGTCGCCTATAATACAAACAATCCTGACCTTCTCCTTGCCATGCTAGTCGAAGGGGTACAGAACGATCAAGGAAGCAAATATGTCGTAAATATCGTGAAACACATTTTTCAAACGGTAAAATCGCAGTAACGGAGCCAGCAGCAGGCTCTTTTTTTAGCTGAATTTTTTTATTATTTACAATTATCGTTCTATTATTTATAATAAACTTAACAAGCCGTCTCCCGTCAGTTTCGCCGCTGGCGCTGCACAGACGGCAATGATGGAACAAGAGGACAACCATTTTATCATCGTCATAAATGAAGAACTGTGACGGTCTGATCAGCATTTCCTCACCGAATGCTTCCTCAGGCCGTTTAGCCGGTTCCTTTCTTGACAAAGAAAAGGAGCCGGCTTTTTATTTTCCCGCATAAGGAGGTGTGTATCCATGCCAGGCGCGTTAGACGGCATTCGTATTTTAGATATGACGCGTGTCCTCGCAGGTCCCTACGCCACGATGATTTTAGGCGATCTTGGCGCCGATGTGATTAAAGTCGAGGCACCGGGCGGATCCGATGATACAAGATTTTGGGGCCCTCCCTTTCAAAACGGGATGAGCGCCTATTATACGGCGATTAACCGCAATAAGCGAAGCATTACCGTCAACTTAAAAACGGAAGAAGGCCGAAAAGTCATCCGAAACCTTGCCAAAACAGCCGACGTCGTCATTCACAACTTTAAAACGGGAACGATGGAAAAGTTTGGGCTTGGTTATGACGATTTATCGTTGTTGAATCCGCGCCTTATTTACTGTTCCATTACCGGCTTTGGCGAAACAGGTCCCTACTCCCACCTGCCTGGATATGATTACATTATTCAGGCGATGAGCGGATGGATGAGCATTAACGGCACCGCCTCATCCGGACCGCTGAAAGTCGGCGTCGCCATTGCCGATGTATTCACCGGATTATATGCAGCGATCGCAATTGAGGCCGCACTGCTTGCCCGCGAAAAGACCGGGCGCGGACAAAAAATTGACCTTTCTCTATTCGATTCCGCCATCAGCGCGCTCGTCAACGTCGCAGCCAACTATTTAATGTCCGGCGACATCCCGGTGCCGTTGGGAAACGAACATCCGAATATCGTTCCCTACTCGACGTATGAAGCGAGCGACGGACCGATTGTAATCGCCGTTGGGAACGACCGGCAATTTCAAGCGTTTTGCGAGCTTTTGTCAGACCCGACGATCGGGACGGATCCACGCTTTCAAACGAATCCGGGCCGCGTCGCCCACCGCGAGGAACTCAACAGGCGCATTAATGAAGAAGTGAAAAAACGGACGCGGTCCGAGTGGCAGCGCTTGCTTGCCGAAAAAGGAATACCGTGCGGCCCGGTGCAAAATCTTGAACAATTATTCCAGCATCCGCAGACGCTAGCTCGCGATATGGTCATTACGATAAAGCATGAAAAGGTGGGAACGCTGCAGCTTGTCGGAAGCCCAATCAAACTATCGGATACAAAAGTATCGTACCGTCTGCCGCCTCCGCTTGCCGGAGAGCACAACGACGAAATTATAAAAGAAATCATGAATGAAACGGGGGAGGATGTATGATGATGAATTTCGATTTTACTCCAGAACAAGAAATGCTTCGCAGCACCGTGCGCAAATTTGTCGACAAAGAAATTATACCGTACATCAAAGAATGGGATGAACGCGGATATTTTGATCCGAATATTTTCAAACGGCTTGCGGAATTAAACTTAATGGGCGTATGCATTCCGGAAAAATACGGCGGAATGGGCATGGACTACAACTCGCTCGCCATCGTCTGCGAGGAGTTGGAACGCGGGGATACCGCATTTCGCACCGCCGTTTCCGTGCACACTGGCTTAAACAGCCTCACATTATTGCAATGGGGCACGGAAGAACAAAAACAAAAATATCTTGTTCCGCAGGCGAAAGGGGAAAAAATCGGCGCCTTCGGCCTGACGGAGCCAAACGCCGGTTCCGATGTCGCCTCCATTACCACCACCGCCGTCCGCGACGGGGACTACTACATTTTAAACGGACAAAAAACGTGGATTTCACTTTGTGACATCGCTGATCACTTTATCGTGTTCGCCTATACGGACAAATCGAAAAAGCACCGCGGCATTTCTGCCTTTATTGTCGAACGGACAATGCCAGGCTTTTCATCAAGAGCGATTAAAGGAAAACTGGGCATCCGTGCCGGCAACACGGGAGAACTGTTTTTTGACAACGTCCGCGTACCGAAAGAAAACCTGCTTGGCGAAGAAGGCGAAGGATTTAAAATCGCCATGTCCGCCCTCGACAACGGAAGATTCACGGTTGCCGCCGGAGCGGTCGGCCTGATTATGGCTTGCTTAGAAGCAAGCGTCAAGTATTGCCATGAGCGGAAAACGTTCGGCAAAGAAATCGGGAGACATCAGCTTGTACAGCAAATGATCGCCAGAATGGAAGCAGGTCTGCAAATCAGCCGTTTGCTCGTCTACAAAGTAGGATTTTTGAAAAACCAAGGGCGCCGCACAACAAGAGAAGCATCGCTCGCGAAATGGATCGCCTGCGACTTCGCTAATCAAGCAGCCGATGATGCGGTGCAAATTCACGGCGCGTACGGATACTCAAACGAATATCCTGTCGAACGATACTTGCGCAACTCGAAAGCGCCGGTCATCTATGAAGGAACACGGGAAATTCATACGATTATGCAGGCGGAATACGTGCTTGGCTACCGCCAGGATAAACCGCTGCGCAAAACGCTTCCGCCTTGGAATCCGGAATCGGTACAAATGTAAAAAAATCCCCCGCCCGAAGCGGGGGTTTTATTCCTTCTCCTCCTGCATTTTGCAATATTGCTTGTACAAATCTTTTAGCGCCGCACACAGCGCCGAATTCGCCTTTCCTAAATATCCCTCATTCAGCTGTTCTAAAATCGAATCAATCCCGTCCCTTAAAGAATGGCCTTTAAGCAAGCGGGCGACATAATCACGCCCGTGCTCGGTCGCCAGTGTACACGAAGCGTCGACGATCACCCCGTACTTTTTATCAATCTCCGCCGTAATCGTCAATGTATCGTAGATGCTTTTCGCCGCCATTCCCGCCGGCAGCCGCGCGTGCCCAGCAATAAACTGCGTATTCATCTCCCTCTCCCCTTTCGTCAAAATGTCTACTATATAAGATTATAAAACATAACTAATCATAATTTTCTAAAGTATATCGACAAACTTTTTTTCTATATTTTTTATCATAAATTTGCCTACACTGTTCCCATCCACCCGATTTCCTTATCTGCCCTTTATAGACGCACAACATAATGCTATAATGATGCTCAAACGAACATCTTCGGATGGAAGGTAAGCGTAAAGGGGGCTTGTATGTCACTGTCGTTTAGCAAAAACATACAAGTCGGCAGAAACCCCGCTCAAACGAAGTAAAGTGGCAGATCGTTCACTAGGGGTGATAATATGGATTCATTTACTGTTTCCTCTATTGCAAAAGTGATGAATGAATTATTTCCTAAAGAAGCGTCTTTCGTGATTTCTGATAATAAGCGCTATATTTATTACCGACCAAGCAAACAGATCGATTTAAAAATTCGCCCCGGAGACGAAATCAAACCGGAATCGGTTACTTACAAGGCCTTGATCGTTCAACGGAAAATTGCAGAACAGAAAGACAGCCGCGTTTTTGGCGTGCCTTATTTCGGGATATCCGTCCCAATTTTGGATGATGGCAGCCCGAGGGGCTGCGTTACCGCAATATTGCCGAGAAAACCGATGCTTGCAATGCCGTATTTAACGATTCGAGCGACGGATCGTTGGCTGCCTGTTCCTTTCGAGAGCGTTATCTATTTAGAAGCCCAAAACCGGAAAACATTCGTAAAATCGAGTTATGCGGAAGGCTACCATAAATATAACTTAACAGAACTGGAATTTTCCCTTCCTGATGATATGTTTGTTCGGTGTCACCGATCATATATCGTTAACATTCATCACATTGCAGAAATTCATCCAGATTCGCATTCAACTTTTTTATTGATGATGAAAGACGGCTCACGAGTGCCTGTCAGCCAAACATATGCAAGCCATTTTCGGAAGCTGCTCTGCTTTTAATAATTCGGCTTCTTTTCTCCTACTGTACGGTTCCTTTTACCAATCCCCTTCTCTCTAAAGAGCTCATGAAAGTGAGCTCTTTCTTTATTTTCCGCAACTATTCACTGATGCCTTGCAATCTATGTATTTATTTTCTTTTATAGGCAATGTTTTTTCTCGCTTATTCCTTTTCTTTTCGAAGCTGTTTTTCTATTTTTCTTCTTTATGCACAGAAAATTCTTTTTCACGTACAAAGAAAGCCTTTTTATTCAATTTCGAATGATTTTTTACAGCCAAATCGCTAGAATATTTTTAAAAAACAAAAGAGGTGAGGTCGCATTGGATAAACATATTTCGGAGCTAATCGGCAATCCCCGTTTAAGAGACCGAATTGTAACGGCAGAAACAGCCGCTTCATGGATAAAAGACGGGATGACGCTTGGTTTGAGCGGATTTACCCGCGCGGGCGATGCCAAAGCGGTTCCTTTTGCACTGATCGAAAAAGCGAAACAACACCCCTTAAAGGTAAACGTATATACAGGCGCTTCCCTAGGCTCGGACATTGATAAAATGATGGCAGAAGCAGGAATTATCAACAAACGGCTTCCGTTCCAAGCCGATTCTGTTATGCGCAAAAAAATTAACGAAGGAGAAATTTTGTTTATTGATCAACATTTATCCCATACAGCGGAATTAGTGCGTTCAGACGTATTAAATCCTATCGATTTCGCAATTGTGGAAGCGGTTTCGATAACCGAAGACGGAATGATCATCCCGTCTACTTCCGTAGGAAACTCTTCTATTTTTGTGAAAAAAGCCCGACATGTTATTGTTGAATTGAACACGGCCCAACCAAAAGAACTCAAAGGGCTTCATGACATTTATGAAGTCGGCAAACATGGGGAACGGGAACCGATACCTTTGACAAAAGTAGACGATCGAATCGGAACGATTGGCATTCCAGTGGATGAGGACAAAATTATAGGAATTGTTTTGACAAACCAAACGGATTCACCATCCACGATTGTACCTCCAGATGAGGAAACAGCTGTTATAGCAAATCATTTAATCAATTTTCTACGAAAAGAAGTGGCAGCAGGTCGGCTTTCCGAAAATTTAGCTCCGCTTCAAGCAGGTATTGGTTCGGTTGCAAATGCCGTTCTTTACGGTTTGTTGAATTCGGAATTTTCCAACTTAGAAGTTTATTCAGAAGTTCTTCAAGATGCCGTGTTTGACCTTATTGATGCTGGAAAAGTCCGGTTTGCTTCCGGCTGCTCCATTACTTTGTCTCAAAACAAAATGAAACAAGTATATTCCAATTTAGATGCTTACCGAGGCAAACTTATCCTTCGTCCTCAGGAAATTTCTAATCATCCGGAAATCGTTCGCCGTCTCGGACTCATTTCCATCAACACAGCCTTGGAGGCAGACATATACGGAAATATTAATTCTACACATGTTCGCGGCACAAACATGATGAACGGCATTGGCGGTTCAGGCGATTTCGCCCGCAATGCACGCCTTACTATCTTCGTGACAAAATCCGTTGCAAAAAATGGGGCTATTTCAAGCATCGTTCCATTTGTATCGCACGTTGACCATACCGAACATGACGTGGATGTGATTATCACGGAGTATGGTTATGCTGACCTTCGCGGCTTGGCGCCAATTGAACGCCCACCTGTTATCATTGAAAACTGCGCGCACCCAGCTTACCGTCCGCAGTTGCGTGAATACTTTAAGGAAGCGCTTAAGCGCGGAGGGCAAACACCGCACGTCCTAGAAAAAGCATTCTCATGGCATATCAATTATGAGAAATACGGAACAATGTTAGAATCAAAATATCAATTGCAAACTCAAGAATAATAAGAGTGGGGTAGCCTTCATCAGGATACCCCCTTATCTATGCTAGTCTATTGCTGTTTATCAAGCTCCTTCGTCACCCGAAATTGTTTTAGCATGTTGTCAAATCTAGCTCCATGGCCTTCGCTCGCCTCAACAAAATAATGCTGCTCGATGACGAACGTTCCTCCTTGGCCGTTATCGACAAGATAATACTTTACTACTTCATCATTCCATTGCCGGCCGCTTTCCCCTTGGATGACATACCCTTTCACAGGTTCGCTGACCTTTCCTGTCTGAATGATGATCGGATATTGTTCTTTCACCTGTTTTTCCAAAGAAGAAGCAAGCGCTTCCGGAGTTTGATCGGTTACTTGTCTGATTTCCATATACACTTTTGGCAAATCCGGACTTCCTTGCACCAGCGGAACGATGCGGTCTTTTCCGTTCAGTTTTTCTACCCGATACATTTTCTCATCGAAATAAATCACATACCCAACTTTGCTTTTATTTAACGTTACCTCTTTTTGCTCTTTTTGCCCTTCCACTTCTTCGACAATCACTTTTTTCGGCGCAAACCATTCTTTTACCTTATTAATGCCTGCCTGGCCCGGCTCGGTAAACAGAAACGTTAGCATCAGCACAGCCGCAGCCGACACGAAGGCAAACCATAGGCGTTTTTTTCTTGTTTTTATTTTCCTTCCCTTTCTCCGCTGTCCTTTTATATTTTTTTGCACATACTCCCACACCTCTTCTTCCAACTCTACCGTCGATTCCGTTCCGTTGATCAGAGCGGTGCGAATCATATTTTCCATCTTTTTTTCATCCATTTCCAACACCCCTTTCTTTCATTTTTTCAATAATCTTTGTCAACTTGTTTCTTGCCTTAAACAGCCGCGACTTGACGGTATTCACATTAAGATCAAGAATTTGCGCAATTTCCTCATCGGAAAATCCTTTTAAATATTTCAGCACAATGGGAATACGATGAATATCCTTTAATTTTTCAATCGCTTTATACAGCTCTTCGTATTGCTCAAAAGCATGGTGATCTACATTAGCTATTCGCACCTGATCATCTATATAATCGCTCATCGCCACCATTTTCCCTTGCTTTTTCATCAGCCGATTGCATTCATTGAGCAAAATCCGGTAAAACCAAGGCTTAAAATCTTTCGTAAGATCGAAGCGGTCAATATGGTCATACACGCGGATAAACGTTTCTTGCACCGCATCCGCGGCGTTTGCCCTGCTTTTCGTAACCGCCATGGCCACCCTTAACGCGTATTCCGCGTATAGATGATACAGCTTGGCAAACGCCTTCTCATCCCCCTGTTGAATCCTTTGGATGATTTCCTTTTCCATCTCCCCACCTCCTCAGCGCTGTTTTCACTTTATATACCCCGACAAAGAGCAAAATGTTTTCGTTTTCGATAACAAAATCTTAATAAATTCTGTATGAAGAACGAAAACCATCTAATAGCCATTCATGAAATTTTTTATTAGCAATAGCAATTTCCTATAAACTCTTTCATAAGATAAATAAAACTTACTTGACATATCGGTTTTTGGTTATTAAAGCAATTCTATGTGTCAGGAGGGATTAACGATGAATGTTTACTTAATCATTTTAAACATTGCTATATTGCTATTATTGATTGGTGTGCTGGCCTATATGCAAAAGAAACACGTTTCCTTCTCCAAACGGGTGTTTACCGCTCTTGGACTAGGGATCGTCTTTGGGTTCGCATTGCAGGGAGTGTACGGGGCTGGTTCCACTATCGTTCAGCAGTCCACCCAATGGTTTGACATTGTTGGCACAGGATATATAAAGCTATTGCAAATGATTGTTATGCCATTAGTTTTCATTTCTATCGTTATGGCATTTACCAAACTTTCTATATCTAATAATTTAGGAAAAATCGCCACGCTCATTATTGGCCTATTATTGGGCACGACAGCGGTAGCTGCTTCTATCGGCATTATGGCCTCATTAGGCTTTCAATTAGAGGCGATGGAAATTCCTTCGGGAGAGGCGGAACAGATACGTGGGCAGGAGTTAGAACAAAAATATGAACAAATTCAAAACCTGTCTTTCCCGCAAAAAATTATCGAGCTGCTTCCGGCAAATCCATTTTTAGATTTCACGGGACAACGCAGCACATCCACCATAGCGGTTGTTATTTTTGCTGCCTTTGTCGGCATTGCTTATTTAGGAGTTGCCAGAAAACAGCCTGAACAAGCAGAAATGTTCAAAAAAATAGTGGATGCCTTGTACGCTATTGTCATGCGTATCGTCACGCTAGTGCTCCGTTTAACACCTTACGGAATTTTAGCCATTATGTCCCGAGTGGCTGCGACAAGCGATATCGACGCAATTGCAAAACTAGGAAAATTCGTCCTAGCTTCCTATATTGCACTTCTCGTTATGTTTGCCATTCATTTGCTAATTTTAGCGCTGGCCGGACTAAACCCTATTACTTACGTAAAAAAAGCGCTGCCGGTACTGTCGTTTGCATTCACTTCCCGTTCAAGCGCAGCCACTCTTCCATTGAATGTTAAAGCACAAACAACCGCGCTTGGCGTTCCGGAAGGCATTGCCAACCTTGCCGGCTCATTTGGGCTGTCGATTGGGCAAAATGGCTGTGCCGGCGTTTACCCTGCCATGCTTGCAGTGATGATCGCGCCAACCGTCAACATCGATCCAACTTCTCTTTCCTTTATTTTGACGCTTATTCTAGTCGTCACCATCAGTTCGTTTGGGGTTGCAGGCGTTGGCGGCGGGGCTACGTTCGCGGCGATTTTAGTGCTATCTACCATGAATCTGCCAGTAGCATTAGCAGGATTGCTCATTTCCGTAGAGCCGTTGATTGACATGGGAAGAACTGCCTTAAACGTCAGCGGAAGCATGACCGCCGGTGTAGTCACCAGCCGCATCACTAAAGAATTGAATTTAAATATTTATAACGGAGAAACGCAAAAACTGGAAGCATAAGGCTTGGAGATGTTTTACACTTTCCCGCCACGCCAAAACATCCAGTGCACTTGCGCGGTAAACGACAGAAGAAGGCCTAAATATGGTGAACTGGCATCTGTCAAACAGATACGTGTAAAAGAATTACGGCATGGGTTCAGTATTCAACAGAACCTATGCTGTATTTTATATAATAATGGCTTGTTGAACTTTTTCAACAGTTTGCGGCGAACGGAAACATAGAATGTCGTTCCTTATTGAAGGATTGCATCCGTTAATCCAACATTAATATTTATTTAAAGACTGCTTAAATGTTCATGAATTAATTTCCATTCTCCAAATTGGCTTGATCTTTTTGGTTCCTGAAGGATCGGGGTTAGGGTTCATCACAATTTTTGATATCGTAGCGCTTGCTGCATACTGTGATGAATATAAAAGGATGTGTTAGTTAATTTATCAGAATATATCCAATCTTTATAAGACATACTACTATATAAATGGGGGAATGGAGGCAAAGGCAGGATTCACAAACGATGATTGCTCTAGATCTTTTTCTGATGATGCCTCATCATATCAGAAAAAGTGTATCGTACGATCGCATCCGATGTTAGGCCGAATTATTTTAGTTGTCGCAGGACTCGCTTCCAAAAAGAGGGGTATCAACTTCCTCATTAAAAAATTCATTGCCGGATTTCCTCTCATGATTCTTTCCATTCTCATTTCTACGATTTATACTTACCATTAGAATAATAAAAAATTAATGGAGTAAGGAAGAAGAATATGAATAAGAAAAGGATGTTTTATTTAGATCCACCTAAAATATTGGTATTAGGGTTTAGTTTCATTATTTTTATTGGTGCATTTCTTTTAACTTTACCTGCAGCAACAGTAGATGGGAAGGGGCTTCCATGGTTAGACGCTTTATTTACGGCTACTTCTGCTACCTGTGTAACTGGCCTGGTCGTCGTGGATACTGGTACGACGTTTACATTATTTGGGCAATTAGTCATTCTAGCACTGATTCAAATTGGCGGATTAGGTTTTATGACCTTTGCCACTCTTTTTGCTTTGATTTTAGGTAAGAGAATTTCATTAAAAGAAAGGTTATTAATAAAAGAATCATTAAATAATTTGTCGATTGATGGTGTTGTTCGACTAGTGAAAAGAATATTGATTTTTACTGCCGTTATCGAGCTAATTGGCACAATCTTGCTTGCGATTCGTTTTTCCTTTGATATGCCGTTGCCTAAAGCAATTTATTTTGGTTTGTTTCATGCCATCTCAAACTTTAATAACGCTGGATTTGACATAATGGGTGATTTCAGAAGTTTTACTGGCTACGTGGATGATCCGCTAGTAACTCTCGTTTTATGTATTCTTATTACACTGGGTGGTATTGGGTTTATTGTCTTAAATGAAATATATGAGTATCGTCAGACACGCCGTTTTTCTTTACATACCAAAGTCGTGTTTGTTATGAGTTCGATCTTGGTTGTTTTTGGAACTATTCTTATTTTTATTTTGGAATATCATAATCCGAAAACATTGCAGCCATTATCAACATTTGGAAAATTTTTAGCATCCTTGTACCAAGCGGTTACACCGAGGACAGCTGGTTCAAATACACTGAATATCCCGGATTTAACGCAACCGACTCTCTTTCTCATCATCTTTTTAATGTTTATAGGGGCATCTCCTGGATCGACAGGCGGGGGGATTAAAACGACCACCTTTGCCACTTTGTTAGGCGCGGTTTGGTCAAATATAAAGGGTAAAGAAGATGTCATTTTTTTCCGAAACCGTATATTGTATGACACGATTTATAAAGCACTAACCGTAACAGTAAGCGGCTTATTTGTTGTCATGACGATAACGATGCTCCTAACGATAACCGAACCGAATAAAGATTTTTTGATGATTTTGTTTGAAGCAACGTCGGCATTTGCTACAGTAGGGTTATCGATGGGGTTAACGCCTGAATTATCTCCTATCGGAAAAATTCTTATTATATTAACTATGTTTGCAGGAAGGGTAGGACCTTTAACGATCGCTTATGCCGTTGCTTTACATCGAAAACCGGATCCATTTAAGTTTCCAAAGGGAAAGATTATGATCGGATAGTAATTTATCATACATAAAGGGGGACGAAAGAACATGAAAGGACAATATGCTGTGATCGGATTAGGAAGATTCGGTTCCAGTCTGGCCACGACCTTGCATCAAGCTGGAAATGAAGTTTTGGCCATTGATCGCAATGAAGAACGAATTGAAGAATATAAAGATCATGTTACATATGCCGTTGTCGCTGATTCAACAGATGAAGAAGCGTTAAAGAGAGTCGGCATTCGAAATTTTGACGCTGTCATCGTAGCGATTGGTGATGATATTCAAGCAAGCATTTTAACGGTGCTAGTCCTTAAAGAATTAGGGGTTAATAAAGTTGTGGCAAAAGCCATTAACCAACGGCACGGTCAAGTCTTATATAAAGTTGGTGCCGATTGGGTCGTATTTCCAGAGAGGGATATGGGAGAGCGGGTTGCAACACAGCTCATGTCACCGAACGTGCTTGATTACATTGAACTCGCGAAAGATTATAGTATAGAAGAAGTAAAAGTCCATCCGTCAATGATCGGAAAAAATTTAAGAGAATTAAATCTCAGGGCACGGTTTAATATAACGGTCATCGCTATTATCAGCGGTGGAAAAGTAAGTATTTCCCCTTCACCTGATCAAACCATTAAAGAAGGAGATATATTAGTCGTGATCGGGGAAAATAAAGATTTGGACCGGTTTGAAAAGTTTGACTAAAAACGGTTTTTAGTAAAGTGGTTGAAGGATCATTTCATAGGTTATTGTTAAAATGGCAGGAGCAAAAAGGACGGGAGGAGAAAAAGACCGAAATCAATCGGTCTTTTTTTATGTGCTGGTCAACTATCGCCAACCTTTAGCCATCCATGCGTCGCTTCGCGGCACCACAGATAGGACAATTCTGAAGTGAAAGAGGCAATTCCAAACCACAGCTATCCAGCAATTCCGCATTGGATAAAATCTCCTCTGTGGTTCCATCTGCAGCTATTTCACCTTCTTTTATCACAATAATTCTTTTACAAGTTTCAAACACCATGTCCAAATCGTGGCTGGTAATTATCTTTGTATGTTCAAAGCTTTTTAACAAATCAATTACTCTCCGTCTTGATTTTGGGTCCAGGCCTGAAGTTGGCTCATCCATTATCAATACATCAGGTTGCATTGATAAAACGGATGCAATTGCGGCAGACCGCTTTTCTCCACCCGATAGTTTATAGGGGGCCCGGTCTTTCAAATGAGGTATTCCGACCATCTCCAATGCCTGCGTCACCCTTCTCTCCACATCTTCCTCCTCCAGCTTATAATTTCGTGGTCCAAAGGCAACATCATCATAAACAGTAGTCATGAACAATTGATCGTCAGGGTCCTGAAAAACCATTCCCAATCTCTGGCGTATCATCGGTAATGTCTTTTTTGTTACACGAACATCTCCTACCAGTACTTCTCCACCATCTGGAAAGAGAACCCCCATCAACAGCATCAGCAGCGTAGACTTCCCAGCACCATTCGCACCAATGATCCCCACAGATTCACCGTGATGAATTGAAAAAGAAATATTTTTAATTGCTTCATGTCCATCGGGATACGAAAAATGCAAATTTCTTACTTCAATTTTATGATGACTCATCTATCGAATCACTCCTGTAAACAATGACCCTATCCATACAGGTATATTGTAAATTCTTGCAATAACAAAAAACAGACACCATGCTGCAAAATAGGTGAGATCTTTAAAGCTTAGTTTTGAAATATCTCCGGTATGATACTCTCCTGTAAAGCCTCTTAAACTCATTGCTTGATATACCCGCTCTGCTCTCTCAAAAGTCCTTAGCAATATTTGCCCGGCAAAAGAACCCCAAACACTCCACTTTATTCCCTTTTGTCCTGGTGCCCTAAGGGAATACGCCCTCATCATCCTGGAAACCTCTTCGATCAGTACCGATATATATCGGTATGTTAATAAAAGCTGTAAGACAAAAATCTTAGGGATTTTGAGCATCCGCAAAGCTGCCGCCAACCGATCCATACCTGTAGTTGCAATGAGTAAAATGCTGGCTGTCACTGTTAAACTGCATTTTATAAAAATGGATAAAAAAGTAATCCATCCTCTTGAAACAGCAATTCCACCAAGCACCACTTTGGAATGATCAAACAATGGATTTAATATTCCAATTCCGATAATTAAAGGCTCAATAAGCAATATCATTTTTAGAATTGGCGCAACTGGTATCTCTGAAAAAGCAAAAATTAGTATAGGATAAAAAATAAAAGGCAAAAGACCGCTGATTTCATACCTTTCAAATGACACAACCACAGTCAAATAAGCGACTGTGGTTAACAGCTTTATTAGTGGATGAATTCTGTGTATAAAGGTCTCTTTTCGTGCTAGGTCATCTAGAAGCCTCATATTAGATAATGAATTTATCATATTCGCCATTTAAATCAATTCCTCTTAAAAACTAAAGGTAGTTTTTTACCCCGCCATAAAAATAATTAAGCGGTAATTTTTTTCTTTTTCCTTTTAATCACAATGATTATCCATCCTGTAAATACGGCCAACGCAAGGGTCAACGCTCCTCCTACTATACCCGAAACACTTGTTCCGGCATTAACAGCAGGCCACACATTTTCAGCCTGTGAAGCTGTTTCTTCTTTATTATTTTCACTTTCATTTGTCTTAAAGTTATAATCAGGTAATAATGCTGTTTTGCTTTGAATTTCAGAGAGTACTTTATGAATGCCATCAGAAGCTTTCAGTTCTGTCGTACCTGCTGTTTTTTCGATAGACCATTCCAAGCCGTCAGGATTTGCGGAAGCAAACCAAGAAAACAAGCCGCCAACCGCAACTACTGCGATTGAAAGAACTGTCAATACTTTCTTCATGGATATATTGCCAAGGGCTTCTCCATTCGCTGCTTTTTCCAAAACTTCAGGTCTGGCTCTCCATACGAAAGTAACAATTGCTGCGGTTACCAGCCCTTCAACTACCCCAATCGCAAGGTGGATCGGCTGCATCAGCAATACGAATTTCCCAAAGGGCAATTCGGTCTTTCCTGATAAAAGAGTCTCAAGGACAACGCTAAAAGCACCCAATTGGAGAGCAACCAGCGCTGAAGCCATTGAACCGACAAAAATCCTTTTGGAAGTAACCTCTTTACGTGTAAACCATTTATATATTAAAGGATATGCTATAAAGCAGGTATAAAAACCAAGATTAAATACGTTGCAGCCATAAGCAAGCAATCCACCGTCACCAAAGAACAATGCCTGTATCAACAAAATCGAAGCCATCGTCAAAAATCCCGCATAAGGGCCCAATAATATGGCAAGCAGCATTCCTCCTCCGAGGTGTCCGCTTGAACCAGTACCTGGTATTGAAAAATTAATCATTTGTGCTGCAAAAACAAATGCTCCCATAACTCCCATTAAAGGAATTTTCTTTTCATCCATCTCATTCTGGAGTTTTTTGATTGAATAAGCTGCAACGCCGGCAGTGGCTGCCAGCATAGTTCCACCAACAACTGGTGAAATCAAAGCATCAGCCATGTGCATAAATATCCACCCTTCGTATAGTATTTTTAGAATCCGCTTTCAAGGGAATTTCCACCAGGCAGCTCATGGAGGTGATTGATCAACAAGTGCGCTAGGAGCATAAATTTTACTAGGTTTCTTTAGTATTGCTCTTTTAGAACTTTTGTGGATTAGAATTTCTAATTTTTAGCAATTGGCATATTTATCGCAGGATTTTACAAAAAATTTGTTGGAGAAACATTCATGGTGTCCAATCCAAGTCGAGCGTATCACGGCTTATCACGAATAGTCAAGTGAACGTTATGTTACAGGACTTTCACCGGTTAGCAACTTTCAGCTTCACTGGAAACGATTTGTCTTTGTTCTCCTTTGCTATCCAATCCTTCCTCACCCCGCATTCTTATTCCCCCTATATTTTTCCATTCATACTAAAGCCATTCACGAATCGCTCATTTTTCCGATTTTTGCTTTGATTTTTCTGCCAAAACTTTATATCTTTTGACATAAAAAAAGAAAAGGCTTGAGGAAAAGGATTTCTCCTTCTCCCTTACACCTTTCCCCTGCCCTTTTGCACCACTTTATTTCGAGTTTGACAAGAGTTTATTTATGCTCTACATCTTTAACACTAATCGCGCCACACTTTCCACATGCGCCGTATGCGGAAACATATCGACCGGCTGGACGTAGTCAACGTGATAGCGCTCTCTAAGCACATCGATATCGCGCGCGAGGCTGGACGGGTTGCAGGAGACGTACACAACCGTTTTCGGCTGAACACGGAGAATCGTTTGCAACAGTGCACTGTCGCAGCCGGTGCGCGGCGGGTCGACGACGATGACATCGGGCATCCATCCTTCGTTCACCCATTTTGGAAGCAGCGTTTCCGCTTTGCCTGTCGTATACATCATATTGGTAAACCCATGTTTTTTCGCGTTTTTCTTCGCATCTTCAATCGCTTCCGGAATTGTATCCATGCCGCGCACTTCGCGGGCGTCTTTGGCGAGCCAAAGCCCGATCGTGCCGACGCCGCAGTAAGCATCGACGACCTTTTCTGTTCCCGTTAAAGCGGCGGCCTTTTTCACTTCATCGTACAGTTTCACCGTTTGCACCGGATTCAGCTGAAAAAACGCGCGCGCCGACAGTTCGAACGATAAGTCGCCGAGCACTTCCTGAATGTATTCTTTTCCTTCGAGCAGCTTCGTTTCTTCCCCGAAAATAAGCGACGTCTTCCGTCCGTTAATATTTTGCACGATCGACTTGACTTCCGGAAGGCGCCGCTTTATTTCGTCAATCAGCAATTGCTTGCGCGGGATTTCTTTTGTCGCCGTAATGAGCACAAGCTGCACGTCCCCTGTATGAAACCCGACCCTTGCGACAATCGTGCGGACAACTCCGGTCTGCGTCCGCTCGTTGTAAATCGGAATGTGCAAATCTTGGAGAATCATTTTCACAATGTTGGTCACACGGTTCGTAGCCGGATGCTGGATGAGGCATTCGGAAATGTTAATGAGCTGATGGGAATTCAAGCCGTACAAACCGGCGATGACCTCTCCTTTTTTCGCGCCGACTTGAAACTGGCTTTTATTGCGGTAATGCCAAGGGTCATCCATTCCGATCGTCGGGCGGATCGACAGCGTTTCCATCGGAAGCCGGCAATGCCGCTCAAAAGCTTGAATAACGATATCGCGTTTTTCGCGAAGCTGCGCTTCGTAATCAAGATGTTGCAGCTGGCAGCCGCCGCATTGTTCGTAAAACGGGCATTTCGGCGTTACTCGATACGGGGAGCGCTTACGAATTTTTTTAATTTTCGCTTCCGCGTATTTCGGATGGATGTTCGTTGCCTCTACGACGACTTCTTCTCCCGGGAGCGCACCTGGGACAAACACCACTTGCTTTTTAAAATAGCCGACTCCTTCCCCGTTGATGCCGAGCCGCTTAATCGTCAACGGAAACTGCTGCCCTTTCTTGATGGTAATTGTTTGCTTCGTCACTGTTTGCCACTCCTCTATTCAATGCTTCTCCATAAATATAACGATGCGTAGCTTAAATACGGCTCCCATCGCGTGCTTAGCTCTTCCATTTGTTTTATCGACGGCTTTTCCGAAAGACCGAACAGCCGCTGGATCGCCCGCTGCAAGCCGATGTCTGCTTTTGGAAACAGGTTTGGTTTTCCAAGCCCAAACAGAAGAAAATTTTGCACTGTCCATGGACCGATGCCGCGAATCGATAACAATTCTTCCATCACTTTTTCCTCGCTTTTGTGCGCAAGTTCCTCTAATGAAAGCTTCCCTTCGGCAATAAGCCGCGATGTATCGATGATATACTCCGCTTTTCGCCCGCTTAACTGCAGCTGTTTCAGTTCATCATACGAAAGAGCGGCAATGTCTTCCGGCCGCGGATAAAACCAAACGCCGTCGATTTGTGTTCCAAACGTTTTCACAAACCGCTCTGTCAGGCGATAAGCAACTTTCAAACTTAATTGCTGGTGAATGAGACATTTCATTAAACAAAAATAAAGGTCAAAATCTAAAATAAGCGGCATTCCTTCATATTTGGTAAAAAGCGACTGTAATTCGGTCCGTTGAAAATGTTCGTGAATCGGGGCAAGCGGCGTATTCCATTGAAACAGATGAGAAACCCGCTCCATAATTTCCTTTTTTCGTTCAGGATATGGCGCCGTAACAAGGAAGCTCGGCTCATCCTTTGTCCCAATGCTTTTGACCGTAACAGCGATTGGGATATGTCGAACATAAAGCGGCACAACCACCTTCTGTTTCGCTATATCCACCGATATAAGAGGATCGAGCGCAAGCCGCTCCAGCGCGTGGGAAAAATCATATGGAGGGGTGACCTCAACTTGCTGTTGCCACATAACTATCACCTTTTTATTATCGTTAATACCCACATTATAACGAAAAACACCCCTTTGAACCAAACGTTCAAGGGGTAAAAAGCCACGGATGCAAACTCATTTTTTCGACCATCAGATCATCAAGGCTTTTAAACGTATAGCCTTGCTTGCGCAAATCGTCAATCACTTTCGCCAGGGCGTCGGCGTTATCTTTCGAGACGGTATGAAGCAATAAAATCGCGCCCGGATGAATTTGTTTCATAATGTTGTCGTATGCGTACTTCCATCCTTTTTGATTGTTCGTCTGCCAATCAACAAACGCAAGCGACCAAAACACATGGTAATAACCAAGCTCGCGGGCGACCGCCATCGTCCGTTCGCTGAAAATGCCACGCGGCGGGCGAAGATACATCATTCCTTTTTGCCCCGTAAGCTCTTCCGTTTTTTTACGGACAGATTCCAATTCCTCTCGCAGTTTTTCATCGCTCACTTGCGTCAAATCGGGGTGATGCCACGAATGATTGCCGACAATATGCCCTTCTTTTACCATTCGTTTTACTAAATCAGGAGCCGTATTTAAATAGTGCCCCGTAACAAAAAACGTCGCCGGCACTTTTTTTTCTTTTAAGACATCTAAAATTTTAGCCGTATAGCCGTTTTCATACCCGTTATCAAACGTTAAATAAATTTCTTTTTTGCTTGGATCCCCTAAATAAAATGCGTCATATTTGGCAAGCAGTTGATCCAGCTCTTTTCCCGCGGAAGGAGGATCGTGGTTCTCGCTTCGCTTAAACCCCCAATGAATCGCTTGATTGCTTGCGGCTTCCGCGGAAGCAGGAACAAACGATAAGATGATGACATATACAAACAGCCATATCGTCCATTTCTTCATCGGTCTTTCCTCCTTGTCGTGCTGCTAACCATTAGTTTTTTCCACCATTGCCACTTTAACCGCGCCATTTTTTGCATAAAAAATCACCGCCAGCTAAGCGCTGACGGTGATCAATTCTTATTTAAAAACCGGCTCTTTAAATTGCGCAAGTTTTTCTAATGACGATTTTTCTACATCTTCATGCAGGCTGTTGCCATGAGAGTCCATCGTGACGACGGCGGTAAAGTTTTCGACGCGCAAGTGCCACATTGCTTCTGGGATGCCGAATTCCAATAAATCGACGCCTTCGACCGACTTAATACAGTCCGCATAATATTGCGCCGCGCCGCCGATCGCGTTCAAATAGACGCCGCCGTGTTCTTTTAGGGCCTGCAGCGTTTTTGCGCCCATTCCGCCTTTGCCGATGACCGCGCGAACGCCGAATTTTTTCATAATGTCGCCTTGATAAGGCTCCTCGCGAATGCTTGTCGTCGGACCGGCCGCTTTGACTTGCCAATTGCCGTTTTCATCTTTCAGCATCACCGGGCCGCAGTGGTAAATAATTTGTCCGTTCAGATCGACAGGCGCATCATGATCCATCAAATATTTATGAATCGCGTCGCGGCCGGTATAAATAATACCGTTAATGCGCACGACATCGCCGACTTTCAGCTGCCGGATTTGCTCTTCCGTAATCGGCGGCTCGAGGACGATTTCGCGCACTTCACCAAGCTCCGCCGTCGCGGCTGCTTCCGCTTTTTCTAATTCTTTTCCAAAATCAACATCTTCTCCTTCTTGATATAACCATTCCATGATTTCGCCTGTTTCTGGGTCGATTTTCACGCCAAGGCGGCGGAACGCCCAGCAGTTATAGGCGACGGACACGAAGAAGCTGGCCGGAATGCGGTGCATCACTCCGATTTTACAGCCTAACAGCGTCGATTCGCCGCCAAATCCCATCGTGCCGATGCCAAGTTTATTGGCGTTTTCCATAATATATTCTTCCAAACGGCGCAAATCTTCATTCGGGTTGACATCGTCGACGGAACGGAAAAGCTGGTCTTTTGCCAGTTCATAGCCGGAAGCGCGGTCGCCGCCGATGCCGACACCGATAAATCCTGCGCTGCAGCCTTGCCCTTGCGCTTGGTATACCGCATGCAAAATGCATTTGCGGATTCCGTCTAAATCACGGCCGGCGCGGCCAAGACCTTCTAGCTCGCAAGGCAAGCTGTACTGAATGTTTTTGTTTTCACAGCCGCCACCTTTTAAAATCAGACGGACATCAATGTAATCGTTTTCCCATTGTTCAAATTTAATAACCGGAATACCGACACCAAGATTGTCGCCGCTGTTTTTGCCGGTTAGCGAATCGACGGAGTTCGGACGAAGCTTACCATCTTTGGTTGCCTGCGCGATTGCGGCATAAATCGCTTCTTTCATTTTGATTTGGTTGACGCCGACCGGCACTTTAATTTTAAATGTCGGCAGCCCGGTATCTTGACAGATTGGCGACACATTTTCTTCCGCCATTTTGATGTTGCCGGCAATCGTCGTCAGCGCCATCGCCGCCCGCGTTCCCGCGTTTTCACGCGCTTTTGCCCGAGCGATCGCTCGACGCACGTCCTTTGGCAATTTCGTGGACGTCTCCACGATGAGTTTATACATGCTCTGCTGGAACTGTTCCATGTTCAACGCCCCTTCCCCTTTTCGTCGTCCTATGTAGTTGACTATCACTACAATCTTTATTTATTATACTCCTTTTCTCTCTCTTGTGTAAAAACAAAAAGTTGTTACCATATTATTTATTCGTAAAATTCCACTTATTTTTAATACTTTTATTTCCTATTCCTTTCTAGCGGAAACTTACATATTCCCGTACAATGATAATAAAATGATGACGGACGTAATTTCGATGAAGGAAGAGGAGAACGTTATGAATTCATTTACACTTCAACCGATTACCCCATCCTTTGATCCGTGGGAAGCGTATTTGGATGTCGAACAATATGGAGAACTTCAGTTAACAAATGTGGAATTCACCACAACTACGTTATGCAATATGCGCTGTGAACATTGCGCCGTCGGCTACACGCTGACAAAGAAAGACCCGGAAGCGCTCCCGCTTGATTTGCTTATCAAGCGGCTCGAGGAAATCCCGCATTTACGCTCATTGAGCATCACCGGCGGTGAGCCGATGTTATCGCTGAAATCTGTAAGCGACTACGTCGTTCCTCTGCTAAAATATGCTCGTGAACGCGGGGTTCGGACGCAGCTCAACTCTAATTTGACGCTCGATTTAGAGCGCTATGAAAAAATTATCCCTTATTTGGACGTCTTGCATATTTCACATAACTGGGGAACGATCGAAGATTTTATCGAGGGCGGGTTTGCGATGATGGAGCGCAAGCCAAGCACCGCCCAGCGCGAAAAATATTTTCAGCGCATGCTCGACAACGCCAAAGCATTGGCGAGGGCGGGAGTGATGGTTTCGGCAGAAACCATGCTAAACAAACGGACCGTCCGCCATCTAGAAACGATTCATCGGCAAGTGGCCAAGGAAATGGAGTGCAAGCGCCATGAAATTCATCCGATGTATCCGAGCGATTTCGCTAGCGTGCTCGAGGCGTTAAGTTTAGACGAATTGCGGCAGGCGATTCACCATCTTTTGGACATTCGTGATGAAAGCGTATGGATGCTGTTTGGAACGCTGCCGTTTTATCCTTGCAGCGACAACGAAGAAGATTTGGCATTATTAAAACGGCTTTACACAAGCAAAAACGTCACCGTCCGCAACGATCCAGACGGGCGGTCGCGCTTAAATGTCAACATTTTTACCGGTGATATCATCGTCACCGATTTCGGCGACGAGCCGGCGCTTGGCAACATTCAGCATGATACGCTGCTTGACGCATACAAAAAATGGCGGAATTCCGACCTTGCCAAACAGCTTCTTTGCCATTGTCCTGCCGCTCAATGTCTCGGGCCAAACGTACTCGTCAAAAACGCTTATTATAAAGATGTCGATTTTACAAAGCAGAAAGCGCGGATCAAAAAATAAAACGTCAAGGTTTTCACCTTGACGTTTTATCTTGGCTGCTCGCTAACAATGTATGAAAAATAAAGGCGGTCTTGCACCGGAATCCAAGCGCCGACTCCACGTGTCGTTACGTTTTTTACGACAATTTTCTTTTTATTTCCTTTCAGCACGATATACACTTCGCCATACGTCACTTTCCCTTTTTCATTGACGGCTGGGGCATACGCGTATAAATAGCCGAGCTTTTTCGCAGGCACTTGATACGGCTGATCTTTTTTCGTTCCAATCCCTACCACCGTGCTAAACGCGAGCGGCAAGTTCGTCTTTTCCATCGCCTTATTTAGCATCATTTTTTGCACCGCTTCTTCATTTGGAACTTGCGCCGTCAGCCCGCCGCGCACATGCTTTTGCGTTTCCTGTTTATAGTACAGTTTTTGCGAAACATTCCCGCCACGGTTATCGAGGAAATTCGTATTGACTTTTTGATATTCCCAGTTCGTTGACGTTTCGAGCGACTGATAATTGAGTGGCCACTGCCCTAAATAAATCGTTGCCCGATATCCAAGCGCAAACGGCGTGCTCGAAACAGAAGATTCATTAAGAAGATGAATCAATTCTGGGTTTTCAATTTTTACGTTAGCTGAATTCAGGAGCTGCTTCGTGAATTTGCTTGGCTCTAAATGCGGCAAATCTTGCGCCGGGTTTGGGTACGTATTTTCTTTTGTAATATCCACTACCGAGTTCGGCTGTGCTTGTTGAGAAGCCGCATCGGCGGCAAAAGCTGTCATATATATCGTTAATACGCTAATAAAAAAGCAAATACTCCATTTTTTCATCCTGTCGACTCCTTTCCGTTGCTATTTTCATTGTTATTTTCTTTCAAAAAAATAGCGTTTATCCGTATAGAAAAAAATTTACCATTTTTGTTCGGAATATTTCTAAATTTCAAATAAAGTGGTATACTAATATTGCGCTAATCTTTTCTTGACTTTCTGCATATGTTTTTCCTCCTACTATGTGCGTTGCCAAATGGAAAAGGCTCTGCGTCTAAGCAGAGCCTCTTTTTTATCTCCCTTCTACAACAAATAAAAGCCGATGCCCATAATCGTGTAGGCGGCAAGCAGCGTTGCCCCCTCAAACCAGTTTGTATCTCCATCGTTAGACAAAACGATCATTAACAATACTGACACCGCCATGGCGATTAGCTCTGGAAGCGAAAAAACAAGCGGCATCTTTTCTGGAAAAAGCAAGGAAACAAGCACAAGCACCGGCGCGACAAACATCGCGATTTGTAACGTGGAGCCGACGGCGATTTCAACCGCGACATTCATTTTGTTTTTGTATGCCATAATGACAGCAGATGCATGTTCCGCCGCGTTGCCAACGATGGCGACAATGATAATCCCGATAAACAGTTCGCTCCAGCCGAAAGATTCCGCCACCGTTTCAAACGTATGGACAAGCCGTTCGGATATGTAAGCGACCGCAATCGTCGCCAGCGCCAAAATCAATATGGATTTTCCTTTCGTCCATTCCGGTTCCTCATGTTCCTCGACGATATCGGATTTATGCTGATACACGCCACGATGCGTGACAAGCTTAAAGTATAAAGCAGCTAAGTACAAAATCACCATAATGATCGAAATACCGACGCTAAGCGCTAGCCTGTCCTGATGTGACATGTTCATCGTAAACACTTCGGGAATGACAAACGCTACCAAAACGGAAAATGTAAGCAGCCCCGCGTTATGCCGGGCATCATACACGTTAAATTCCTGCCGTTTGTACTTTAGGCCGCCAACAAAAAAGGATAACCCTGCGACTAACAATAAGTTGCCAAGCACCGATCCGGTAAGAGAAGCAAGCACCACTTCGACGAGCCCCGCCTTTAACGCAAAAATAGAAATGATCAGCTCCACTGCATTGCCAAACGTCGCATTCAATAGCCCGCCGATGCGCGGGCCGGCTACAATCGCCAAACTTTCCGTAGCGCGCCCCATATAACTGGCAAGCGCAATAATCGTTAAACAATATACCGCAAACATTATCACCTCCGGCCAATGGAGGAAGCTCCCCATGACGGATAACGGAACCCCAACCCATGTCATCAGCGCAAATACTTTATTCATTTTCCACTTTTCCACCTTTCTCCTCTAGTGTTTGTCCAATAAATATGAAACCGTTATGTGTAG
This sequence comes from Parageobacillus genomosp. 1, assembly GCF_000632515.1. Taxonomy (GTDB): domain Bacteria; phylum Bacillota; class Bacilli; order Bacillales; family Anoxybacillaceae; genus Saccharococcus. Next base: position 297,812 of record NZ_CM002692.1, on the reverse strand, counting down.
AAAAAACAAGCTCTTCATGATTTTTTGGCTTGCCTTACGCTCCCATCCTATGTACCATGGATACGGATATCCTATGTTCGAAAACGGGGTATAATGCGATGCGCTTTTGGATTTTAATCACTATTGTTGCCATTTCCGGCCTTTCGCAAGGAATGTTGCTGCCATTGCTTTCGATGCTGCTTGAAAAGCAGGGCGTTTCTTCGTCTGTCAACGGCATACATGCGGCGGCGCTGTACATTGGCGTTTTATTGATCTCGCCATTTTTAGAAAAGCCTCTGCGCAAATATGGATATCGCCCCATGATTATTGTCGGTGGTTTTATTGTAATACTATCACTCATCTTATTTCCAGCTTTTCCATCGTTTTTTCTCTGGTTTTTTCTGCGTCTTTGCGTCGGAATTGGCGACCATATGCTTCATTTTGCCACGCAAACGTGGATTACTGATTTTTCGCCGCCAGATCGGCGCGGGCGCAATCTATCCTTATACGGATTATTTTTTGGCATCGGTTTTTCCGCAGGACCGCTGCTAGCATCACTCACTTCCTTGCACGAATGGCTGCCTTTTTATGTATCATCGCTGTTTAGTCTTGTTAGTTGGTGCGCCATCTTTTTCCTGCAAAATGAACAGCCAAAGGAATGGGCGCAATCCGATTCAACGAATGTTATCCAACGTTTGCTTCATGTTTGGAAATACGCGTGGGTGGCGTTATTGCTTCCGCTTGCTTACGGTTTTTTAGAGGCGACCATTCATACGATTTTCCCTGTTTACGCTTTACGTGAACATATTGGAGTAGAACAAGTCGCGTTAGTTTTGCCCGCTTTCTCTTTTGGAGGGATTGCATTCCAGCTGCCGCTCGGGGTATTAAGCGACCGCTTCCCGCGGAAACAGGTTATTGCAGCTGCTCTGTTCATCGGCAGTGCCAGCTTTTTTAGCGCTTATCTGTTCCACCACTCCCTCATTGGGATCGCCATTTGCTTTTTTATTGCCGGTATGTTTGTTGGCTCTTTGTTTTCCCTTGGCATCGCCTATATGGCCGATTTGCTGCCGAAACAGTTGCTTCCTGCCGGGAACTTGCTATGCGGCATGCTGTATAGCTTTGGCAGCATGACCGGTCCGTTTGTGACCGGCCTCGCGATTCAAATCGGCACTAATGACAGTTTTTTCTTTATGATGTTTAGCCTTCTCTTTCTTCTTTCTCTTATCATGCTTCAAAAGCAGCCAAAGAAGCAGAGCGATTGATCTGCTTCTTTTTTAATTTTTCAAAAAAATCGTTGACCTTTTCTTTTATACTGTTATATAATAATACCAACAAATAAATAAACTGTTTTAAAACAGGATAAACCATGAAGGGAGTTGCTTATTCATGAGTAGAGCGGAGCGAAAAAATATGGTCGAATTTATCGAGAAAGTAAGAGGGTTTACAAAAGAACAGCTGGCGTATATGACGGATGCGGAAATTGAGTATATTTACGAACTGTACTACTACAATCATGAAGAAATCGCTGAGTGAAAAGAACCACTCGCTGAACCGTTCTTTATTTTTCCATCTCATCTAGCATTGTCCATCATCGAAAAATCCTCGCCAAGAATTCCAGAACTTAAGACAAAAAGGTTCTCGCTTTCCCGAGAACCTTTTTTGCGCGCATCGTCCATTTTGCTATTGTTCCTCACCGATTAATGGTATCCGTTTTGGCCGTTGGCACTGCCGCTTGTTTTATGCTTCGGCTTATTTTTTCCCTTTTGTTTTGTGCCGCCATCTTTTTTTGTATGTTTGGTCATAGCAATCCCCCTCTCTCAGTAATCCCCCTTGCAATCGTTACTATTTCCCCGCTGCTTCTGTTTATGAAAGGAAGTTTATGCATGATTAACGCTCGCGCCTTCTTCCTTCCCGCTCGCAATCAAAAATCGCATTCATTTCGCCGCCTAACACAATAATCATTCCCGACAAATAAAACCAAATCATTAAAATAATCATTCCGCCAAGACTTCCGTGCATGGCGGTATAGTTAACGAAATTATTAACATAATAAGAAAACGCAAGCGATGTGATAATCCAGCCGATCGTCGCAAAGATAGCGCCGCGGATGACATTGGCGCAGCGCAGCTTTTTATTTGGGGCAAAGTAATATAACGCCGTAAAGACAACCAACAAAATTAACGAACTAATCACCCAGCGAAAAGCGTCCCAGAGCGTTAAAAATTCTTTCGAGAAGCCGAATACGGAAAATAAAAACAAACCGATCATCTTTCCGAATACAGGCAACACCAAGGCGACAATGATAACAAAAATTAATCCGATGGTAAGCAAAACAGACATGCCGCGAGCAATCCAAAAAGGACGGTTCTCTTCGACGTCATATGCGCGGTTAAACGCGCGCACAATCGCATTCATTCCGTTCGATGCCGACCAAATGGCACCGATGATGCTAATCGACAACAATTTTCCATTTTGATAATCCATAATGCGGTGAAGGTTCGTCTCAATTAAATGAAGCGCTTCCTCCGGAGCATATTCACGCACCACGGAAAGCACGTCTTCATGCGGAATCGGCAAATAAGCAAGCAACGTAATTAAAAAAATAAGAAACGGAAATAGAGAGAGAAGAAAATAATAAGCCAATTCCGCTGACAGCCGGGACACCTCATCTTCTTGAAACCGCCGCACCAATTCACGAATAAATGTTAAATTAATCAGCATTTCCTGTTTCCCCCCTTGTCATTTTATTCGGGGACGATCATCCTCTTTCCAGTTATATAATTCTTTAACCACTTGTATAACCTCTGGTGTTTTTTCCGCTATTTCCTTCAGTTTTTCCATGATAAATGCAGCATCTTCCGCCATTTCTTCTGCGGACTGGCGCCATTGTTTCAACCTCATCGGCCAGGAAAACCGCTCTTGTTTTTCTTCTTTTTTGCTCATCAAGAAAGAAAAAGCAGCGCCTAACGCCGCCCCAACCATCATTCCCTTCCATATGTTTTTACGTTCCTTCATCTATTTTCTCCCCTTCACTTCTAATTTTTTCTCTTTAATAATTGTGTCCAATAAATGTTCGCATCCTTTTTGAATTAGCTCATATACTTGCGCAAAATTCCCGGTATAATACGGATCCGGCACATCCGCCATTTCGCTGTCAGGAACAAAGTCAAGCAGCCGGCCGATAAAGCCAGTTTTATTGTACCCCGCCAATCTCCGCAAATTTCCTACATTTTCTGCATCCATCGCAATAATGTAATCAAACGTCTGCAAGTCCTCGCGATCGACTTGCCGGGCGCGAATCCCGGAAAAATCGATATTATTTTGCTTTAAGATGAGTTGGGTGCCTTCATGCGGCGGTTCACCAACATGCCAATTTCCCGTTCCCGCTGAATCGACTGTGATTTTGTCTTCCAATCCTCTCTCTTTCACTAAATGTCGAAAAACCGCCTCGGCCATCGGTGAGCGGCAAATGTTTCCCAAACAGACAAACAACACTTTTACCATTGTTCACATCTCCTTTCGACCCCATTATATACAAAAATATTAGCGCGATGTATTCCTTTCTATGGTACAATACATGTAACCTTTGCAAGGAAGGAGTTAAAAAATGGATTTATCTAAAAAATCGGCAGAAAATGTAGAGTACATGGTGGAAAAAATCAAAGAAAAGCTAAAAGTGTTAAATTTTGATGCGATTAAACCTTCTCACTTCTCTGAAGAATGGTATGATGAGTTGAAAGATATTTACGAAATAGTGATGCGAAAAAATACGTTTAGCCCAAGCGAGATGCAGGCCATCGCCGAGGAGTTAGGAAACTTACGCAAAAAATAAATGTAAGTAGGAGAGGTTCATACGTCTATCGCTGTCCTTTTCGCTTTGGGCAGCTTTTTTTATTGGTTCTACTCAATTCGTCTTTATTTTCGTATAATATGGCTAAACTAAACGATATATATTTTTGTTTTGAGGCGGGAGAGGAGAATAAAAATGATCTATGGCAGTATTCATTACGCATTATTTATCATTTTATTATTCTTCATTACCGTGATTATTTCCTACAAATTATGGAATATACTATTCGCCCATACATTCCCTATTTACAAGCTCTCTGTAACGACGATCGTATGCATCATCAGCCTTGTGGTTTGGTCAATTTTAGACATGCCCCAAAACGATTCTTTCACTCTATTATTGTTTAACCCTATCGTTGCTGTGCTTGGTGCCCTATGTGTTACAACGATCGCATTTATTAGCTTATTAAAAGAAAATAAACAATGTGATAAATGTCTCTTTTTCCAACACCCTGATATGATTTTTCTGTTAGACATAAATGGGTTATTTATATCTGGTAACCCTGCAGTAGGAAAAATGCTTGGATACAAACCTAGCGAATATATTGGTAAACATTTTACCCAATTTATCGTCCCGGACCAAATTGAAAAAGCCAAAAAAATATTTGAACGAACATTAAAAGGAGAAACTTGCGAATGTGATTTACAAGCACGGCATAAAAATGGAAAAATTATTGACATACATTTTAAAACCGTTCCAATGATTCGTGGCAATCACTTGAAAGGAATTTATATGATTGCCCGAAATATGACGGAACTCAATCGATTCCGAAAAGAGCTGGAACACTTATATCATAAACATACACTCATATTAAATTGTATGGCTGAAGGAGTTTGCGGGATTGATAAACATAAAAATATCGTTTTCTGGAATCCAGCCGCAGAACGAATGACTGGATATAAAGCGGAAGAAGTCATTGGAAAAACATCACATGCGATCATTCACCATACGAAAAAAGATGGAACTCCTTACCCTCTTGGCGAATGCCCGATTGATCGCGCCATTCAAGATGGAAAAACGTATCATATTAGTGAAGATATTTTTTGGAAAAAAGACGGTACCTATTTTCCCGCTTCCTATACGATAACACCTGTTTTGGAAAATGGAGCCGTCGTTGGCGGAGTATTGACGTTCACCGATATTACCGAACTGCAAAAAACAGAAGAATTCATTCGAACATCGGAAAAGCTCTCGGTTGCCGGCCAGCTAGCGGCTGGGATTGCTCATGAAATTCGCAATCCGCTTACAGCCATAAAAGGATTTATACAACTATTGCAATCTGAACTTGACGAGAAAAAACCTTACCTTCACATTATTGAATCAGAAATTCAGCGCATTGAACTTATTTTAGGCGAACTATTAGTGTTGGCAAAACCGCAAACAATCAAATTTACAAAAAGGGATATTGGCGTTTTGCTTCAACATGTCACCGCTTTATTAGAAACACAAAGTATTTTACATAACATCCAAATTGTCACAAAAATTGATCCATCTCTTCCTCTCATTGAATGTGACGAAAACGGATTAAAACAAGTATTTATTAATTTCTTAAAAAACTCGATGGAAGCGATGAAAAATGGCGGACATATTTTCATTGAAGCACAAAAAAAGGACGAACATTCCGTTCTTATTCGCTTTATCGACGAAGGTTGTGGAATTCCAAAAGAATATATAAAAAAAATAGGAAAACCGTTCTTTACAACAAAAGAAAAAGGTACTGGTCTTGGGATGATGGTCAGTAAAAAAATTATCGAAGACCACGGTGGAACGATGTCAATTATGAGTGAAGTGGATAAAGGAACAACGGTCGAAGTAATATTGCCGATCCGCGTTTCTGCCTCACCTGTTTTACATGTCTCACATGCATAGAAAAGGGCTGAATAACAAGCTGCCCTTTTTTTCTTCTTCTCCTTCGCTATTCCTCTAACGTGTTACATCGCCAAAAAAATTAATTCCTATCGAAAAACTAGGATTGACTTTTGCTTGAATTGTGTTAAAATTTTAATCAATTATATAGAACTTATCAAGAGTGAGGGAGGGACTGGCCCAATGAACTCCGGCAACCTGCTTGGCCGAAAGCAAGGTGCTAATTCCAGCAAAATGGGTACCATTTTGGAAGATAAGGCGCTATTAGTGACCGGTTCGCTCTTCCAAAATGGGAGAACGTTTTTTAATAAGCGTTCGTTCTCGTTCTATTCCTATATAACCAATTAATCCACTTTATTTTCTTTGAATTCAAAGGAGGGAGAAACATGCTTACTTATCAAACGTGGGAAACGGAAGAAAAACCTGTATTCCCTCACGATAATGAAACAAAAGGGGCGCTTGATGTTCTCGCCTGGGCATACCGTCAATATGAGGACGATATTGTGTACGCCTGTAGCTTCGGCATTGAAGGAATCGTGTTAATCGATTTAATTTCGCAAATAAAGCCAGATGCAGAAATCGTATTTCTCGATACCGGGCTTCATTTTCGTGAAACATACGAAACAATCGAAAAGGTAAAAGAAAAATATCCTTCCCTCCGCATTGTGATGAAACAGCCGAGCATATCCTTAGACGAACAGGCAAAACAATTCGGGGACGAATTATGGAAACACCATCCAAATAAATGCTGTGAATTGCGGAAGGTGATTCCACTGCGCGAAGTATTGACCGGGGTAACCGCTTGGATTTCTGGCCTGCGCCGCGAACAATCGCCGACACGCAGCCATGTCCAATACATCAATAAAGATGACAAATTCCAATCGATCAAAATCTGCCCGCTCATTCATTGGACATGGAAAGACGTATGGAACTATGTATATAAATACGAGCTTCCGTACAATGTGCTTCATGATCAAGGTTATCCAAGCATCGGCTGCGCGCCATGCACAGCCCCTGCACTCGATCCAAACGACTTGCGTTCCGGCCGCTGGGTCGGGCACGGAAAAACGGAATGCGGGCTTCATATCTCATAGGGAGAGTATACAATCATCGCCATTTTCAGCGTTTGTCTCGCTACCCTTGGCATTATTAGCCTAAAGAAAACAATCGACGAAGAACGGCGATCCTTGCATGAAAGCGGCGGTGGCATTTAACCAATGATAAAACCTATTTTTCCGATAAAAATTAAGGAGGTATCAACATGAGCTTAAGCATTCCTCATGGAGGCACTTTAGTGAATCGCTGGAATCCTGACTATCCAGTAGACACCGTCACAAAAACGATAGAGTTGTCTAAGGCGGAATTAAGCGATTTAGAGCTAATCGGAACGGGAGCTTACAGCCCGCTTACCGGCTTTCTGACCAAAAACGATTATGATTCCGTTGTCGAAACAATGCGGCTTGTCGATGGCACCGTATGGAGCATTCCAATTACCCTTGCTGTAACCGAAGAAAAGGCAAAAGAGCTTTCTGTCGGCGAAACGGCCAAACTCGTTTACAACGGGGAAGCATATGGCATCATTGACATTCAAGAAATCTATCAACCTGATAAAACAAAAGAAGCACTTCTCGTTTACAAAACAGAGGAACTCAAACATCCAGGCGTACGAAAACTATTTGAAAAGCCAAATGTATATGTAGGTGGACCGATTACATTAGTGAAACGCACTGATAAAGGGCGCTTCGCTCCATTCTACTTCGATCCGGTCGAAACACGCCAACGCTTTGTCGAGCTTGGCTGGAACACGGTGGTTGGCTTTCAAACGCGAAATCCTGTCCACCGCGCCCATGAATACATTCAAAAATGCGCGCTCGAAATTGTCGACGGCCTCTTTTTAAACCCACTTGTCGGCGAAACGAAAGCGGATGATATTCCAGCCGACATCCGCATGGAAAGCTATCAAGTATTACTAGAAAACTATTATCCGAAAGACCGCGTGTTTTTAGGAGTGTTCCAAGCCGCGATGCGCTACGCCGGACCGCGGGAAGCAATTTTCCATGCGATGGTTCGCAAAAACTTCGGCTGCACCCACTTCATTGTCGGCCGCGACCATGCCGGCGTTGGCAATTACTATGGCACGTATGATGCGCAAAAAATCTTTTTAAATTTCACACCGGAAGAACTGGGCATTACGCCGCTGTTTTTCGAACATAGCTTTTATTGCACGAAATGCGAAGGAATGGCGTCGACGAAAACATGCCCGCATGATCCGAAATACCATGTTGTATTATCCGGCACAAAAGTACGAGAAATGCTGCGCAACGGTCAAGTGCCGCCAAGCACGTTCAGCCGTCCGGAAGTCGTAGCGGTATTGATTAAAGGATTGCAGCAGCGCGAGGCTGTCACCCCATCTACACGTTAAAGGAGGAGAAAGATTGAGCACGAACATCGTTTGGCATCAAACGGCGATTACAAAAGAAGACCGGCGCAAGCGCAACGGGCATCACAGCGCGATCTTATGGTTTACCGGGCTTTCCGGCTCCGGTAAATCGACGATCGCCAATGCCGTGTCAAAAAAGTTATTTGACCTTGGCATTCAAAACTATGTATTAGACGGCGATAACATCCGCCATGGGCTTAATAAGGATCTCGGCTTTTCCGCCGCAGACCGTACAGAAAATATTCGCCGCATCGGCGAAGTGGCAAAGCTGTTTGTCGACAGCGGCCAATTCGTCTTAACCGCATTTATCTCTCCTTTTGCCCAAGATCGTGAGCTTGTCCGCCATTTAGTAGAAAAAGACGAGTTTATCGAAATTTATGTGAAATGCCCATTAGAAGAGTGTGAAAGACGTGATCCAAAAGGATTGTATAAAAAAGCAAGAAACGGAGAAATTCGCGAGTTTACCGGCATCGATTCTCCGTATGAAGCTCCTGTTTCTCCGGAAGTAACGATTGAAACACATCGTTACACGATCGATGAATGCGTCCATCAAGTGCTTGCTTACTTGCGCGCGCGAAATTTTATCAAGGGGGAATTTTAAATGGCATACGAAAAAGTATGGGCAAATAACCCGAATTTAAACAAAGTGGAATTAAAAAAGCTTAAAAAAGATGGACTAAAAATTTTTGAAGATATTCCTTATTACGCAAAGCACGGATTCTCTTCTATTCCGCAAGAAGAATGGGATCTTTTCAAATGGGCAGGGCTTTACCTGCAGCGTCCAAAAGAAGACGGCTATTTTATGATGCGCGTTTGCATTCCTTCTGGGATTTTAAATAACGAGCAGCTCGAAACGTTAGCAGGCATCGCTCGTGATTACGGACGCGGCTTGTTTGACATTACAACCCGTCAAGCTGTCCAGTTCCACTGGCTGCAAATCGAACAAATTCCTGATATTTTTGACCGTTTAAAACGAGTTGGATTATCTACCGCCGGCGCCTGCGGCGATATCACTCGCAACATCGTTGGCAATCCGCTCGCCGGCATTGACCCGGACGAACTGTTTGACACAAGAGACATCGTTCGCGAAGTATATGAGTTTTTCCAACATAACGAAGACTTCTCCAACTTGCCACGCAAATATAAAATGTCAATCAGCGCAAACGTCTACAACACGGTTAACGCGGAAATCCATTGCTTATCCTTTACTCCGGCGAAAAAAGTGATCGACGGCAAAGAAGTGCTCGGATTCCATGTGAAAGTCGGCGGCGGTTTATCATCTGCACCGCACCTTGCCCAAACGTTAGATGTATTCGTGACGCCAGATCGCGTGAAAGACGTCGCGGTCGCCATTACAACGATTTTCCGCGATTACGGCTATCGCGAAAAACGCCATCGCGCCCGTCTCAAATTCCTTGTCGCTGACTGGGGCGTCGATAAATTTAAAGAAAAATTAATTGAGCTTACGGGTCCTCTCCCATCGAAAGGAGAAGACGTACAAAAAGGCTGGAACCCTGGCTACTTCTACGGCGTCCATCGCCAAAAACAAGAAGGATTAAATTTCATCGGCTTTAATGTGCCAGTAGGTCGCTTGAGCGCGGATGAAGTATTCGAAATCGCGAGAATCGCTCGCCAATACGGCAACGGCGAAGTCCGCACATGCAATTCGCAAAACTTAATTATTCCAAATATTCCAGATAAATACGTCGATGCGGTGTTACAAGAAAAAGTGTTTGAACGGATTTCTATCCGTCCGAAAACATTCACCGGCTATTCTGTTTCTTGTACCGGCACTGAATTTTGCAATTTGGCGCTCGTCGAAACGAAAGAACGGATGCGGCGCGTCGCTGCATATTTAGACGAACGTTTGGAACTGGACGTTCCAGTACGGATTCATATGGTTGGCTGTCCTAACTCATGCGGACAACGGCAAATTGGAGATATCGGCCTACAAGGTGTCAAAACAAAAACAAAAGACAGAGGCATGATTGAAGCGTTTGAAATTTACGTCGGCGGCACGTTGCTTAACGGTGGCAAATACAATCAAAAATTAAAAGGAAAAGTAGATGCGGAACGAATTTCCGAAGTGCTTTTACAGCTATTAACCTATTTCAAGGAAACAAAATTGCCGGGTGAAACATTCTTAACGTATTTAGACCGTGTCGGCATTGAAGCGCTGCAGACGGAACTAGACCGCATTTTAGCGCAAGTCAGCACGGTAGCATAAAAGGTGACAGCCATGTTTCTGTATCGATTTGAAGTAACAACGAAAAGCGAGATCATCTATGTCGTCATCGCCGCCACCGATGATGAACAAGCATTTCGCCTTGTTGAAGTAGAATTAGAAAAACATTTTTTAAAAGTCCCTGATTATATGGATATCTCTCTACATGAAAAAAAACCGATTCGTCGCGGCGGCGGGTTCGTTGTCTACAGCGAACCCCACCATTCTTCCTAAAAAAGCAAACGAGAAAGGGCTGAAACAAAGATGGGAAAAGTATACCTTGTCGGCGCGGGTCCCGGCGACCCTGAACTCATTACCGTCAAAGGACTGAAATGCATCCAGCAAGCCGATGTTATTTTATACGACCGCCTCATTAATGAGGAGCTGCTGTCCTATGCGAAAAAGGATGCAGAGCTCATCTTTTGCGGCAAGTTGCCGGGCTATCATACGATGCAACAAGAAACGATTAATCATTTCCTCGTTCGGCACGCCAAAAAAGGAAAGACGGTCGTCCGTTTAAAAGGCGGTGATCCGTTTGTGTTCGGCCGCGGCGGTGAAGAAGCGGAAGCACTTGTCAAGCATGGCATCGAGTTTGAAATCGTTCCTGGCATTACTTCGGGAATCGCCGCCGCTGCTTACGCCGGCATTCCGGTCACCCATCGCGATTTCAGCTCTAGCGTCGCCTTCATCACCGGCCATAAGCGGAAAGGAAGCGAAGAAGAAATCAAATGGGAAAACCTTGCCAAAGGCATTGATACGCTTGCCATTTACATGGGTATTAGCAATCTCCCGTATATTTGCAACCAGCTGATGAAATATGGAAAATCTCCTTCCACTCCTGTGGCCGTTATTCAATGGGGAACCACTGTAGACCAGCGGACGGTAACGGCTACTTTAGCGACGATTGCCAATGTCGTCGCAAAAGAAAAAATCGAAAATCCAAGCATGATCATTATTGGGGATGTCGTGAAACTGCGGGCAAACCTTCAATGGTTTGAACAACTGCTGCAAAAACAACAGACGGTCGCCTTATGACGTGGTGGAGTATGCAAGCGATATTGTACGTCTGTCACGGCAGCCGCGTCGCAAAAGCTCGCGCGGAAGCGAGTGCCTTTGTAGAACGGTGCAAGGCAAACATCGACGTCCCCATTCAGGAACTTTGCTTTGTTGAACTTGCCGAACCAGATATCATCACCGGAATTAATATTTGCGTGCAAAAAGGAGCAACCCGCATCGTTGTTCTCCCACTCCTGCTATTATCGGCTGGACACGCTAAACACGATATCCCGGAAGCAATCCGCCAAGCGAAACAGCGTCATCCCCATGTGGAAATCGTATATGGGAAGCCGTTCGGCGTCCATGAAACGATGATTGACGTCGTTATCGACCGAATCTATGAACAAGGAGTACCGTTAGACGGCAAATCAATGATTCTCCTCATTGGAAGAGGTAGCAGCGATCCGGATACAAAGCGCGATATCACCGCGATCGCAAAGCTGCTGCAAGCAAAAACAAACGTCCCGCTTGTAGATGTCTGCTTTTTAGCCGCCATCCGGCCAGCATTGGAAGACGGCTTATATGAAGCAAGCCGTTCTTCCTACAAGAAAATTTTCGTCGTTCCTTATTTATTATTTACTGGCGTATTAATGAAAACGATTGAGCGAAAACTGCGCTCTTTTCAGCCGCCACATCAGCAATGGATTTTATGCAACTATTTAGGATACCATCCTTTTTTGCAACAGCTGGTCAAAGAAAACATCGAAACACTATTGCACGCCGCGAAGGGAGCCTAATCTTCACCTAGGCCCCTTTTTCTTCTCTCCGGCTACGTATACAAAATCCCTTGTCTATTGTATGATGGGAATAGAAAAACAGCTGGCAAGGAGAGAGAATAGATGAAGCGGTTTCATCTCATCGTTCACGGACGTGTTCAAGGCGTCGGATTCCGTTATTTTACTCAGTATGAGGCGCTAAAGCGGCAGCTCACCGGCTGGGTCAGAAATAACGACGATGGCACAGTGGAAATGGAAGTGCAAGGAAATGAAGAAGCGATTCAGCTATTTATAGACACGATCCGTGAAGGAACCATGTTTGCCAAAGTAACAGAGATGTCAGTGCAGGAAGTAGCGGTAAATCCAAAAGAAAAACAATTTCGCATTATGTATTAAAGGGCTGCCAAATAAAGACAGCCCCTTTTTCCTATTACGCCGGAAGCGGGTGCGTAGATGCATAGTGAAAACACGTTTCGATAATCAAGCGGTTGGCATGCTCATTTTTTCGATTGGCTTCCCGGCAAACAGGGTTAAATACATCAATGGAAGCTTGCGGATATTCACCGCATACATCCACACCGATAACCTTTTTATAGAGTAGTAGATGACGCAGACAATCAAGCAAAAACGATAGCGGCATCGTCCCTTGATCCCAGTTTGTTACCGCATCATCGCGACGAAGCGCATCTTTATCGATGCTAATATAGACACTATGTGTAGAAATAACGGAAAAAAGCATACTTGGAGAAATATTGTAACGATCGAGCGAGAAGACAGTAATATTAGGAGATAGACGAAGATGTTGTTGTGAAGGTTTTGGACCAATCATAATCACCTTTTTTAAATAAGGGTGATTCAGCGCATACGATACCCATGAGCCGCAGGAAATAACGGGATCATCTCCAGTTCCAACATCTGTATGATGGTCAAATAAAACGAGAGTAAACGGCTCTTTTATTTCTTGAATAAGCAAATAAGAAACATAATGATAGTTTCCGTTTCCGATGAATACCGCTCCTTTTTGTTTACGAAGACGTATACGTCTCTCAATCTCGTGCAAAGATTCGGGCTCGCAATACAAGTTTGTATGTGCTAAATCGGTAAAATCGATCCATTCATGCGGAAAGCGAAACAGTTGCTTTTGAGAAGCATACGTATAATCAAAGTTTAAAAACGTTACACCATTGCCTTGAAAACTCACCAATACCACCTCTTTTTTATATTGGTGCATATTTCTCTATTGATGAGTCTTGGATGTGTGTTCTTTTTTATTATAATAAAAAATTTTGTAGAACGAAATATTTCCGCTCTTTCGCTTGTTTCATGTAAAATAGTAAAAAATGAATGACTAGGGAGGAGATTTGCTTGCAGCCCATTGACGTTCGCGAAGTACAAGCAGCCATCAGCTTTTTCGCCAATCAAGACGTATACATACATTTAGAAACAACGAACGGTGCGTACGCTTCTCATCACAATGAAGGTTTCTTTTCCGCTGGCGCCTATATTCGCAACGGTCTTATTCGTTTCAGCCGCGGGAAAATCGTCGGAAACGGACCGTACCGTGTTGGCTTAAAACTTGACTTCGGCTGGGTATATGCGGAAGGATTAACCCATTGGGAAATAACCGAAAAAGGCCAGTTGCTATTAGCCGGCCATGATTACGAAGGAAGATTAGCGGTTGCCCTGCAGCTAAGCCAAGAGCCGTTTTAACGCATGAGGGAGGGATGAATCATGAAAGAAAAACACGTACTCGTCATATTTCCTCACCCTGACGATGAAGCGTTTGGGGTGTCGGGGACGTTGGCACAGCACGTCGAAAACGGGACACCCGTCACCTATGCCTGCTTAACGCTTGGCGAAATGGGGCGAAACATGGGGGTGCCGCCGTTTGCGAACCGTGAAACACTGCCGCTGATTCGCAAAAAAGAATTGGAAGAAGCATGTAAAGTGATTGGCATTCATGACTTGCGACTGCTCGGTTACCGCGATAAAACGGTGGAATTTGAAGATGAAGAATTGCTCGCTGACCACATCGGCGAAATTATCGCCGAAACAAACCCATCGCTTGTCATTACGTTTTACCCTGGCTACAGCGTCCATCCGGATCATGACGCATGCGGCGCTGCCGTCATTCGCGCTCTCAAGCGCCTGCCAAAAGACAAGCGTCCGACCGTTCACTGCGTCGCGTTCGCGAAAAACTGTGAGCAAGACTTAGGCAAGCCAGATGTCATTCGCGATGTCAGTTCGGTCCTCGACAAAAAACTTGCTGCCATCCAAGCGCACCGCTCACAAACGGAAGGATTGATGAAAGCGGCGAAAAAACGCGGCGGCGACGTGTTAGAATGGCTGAAGACCGAACGGTTTTGGACGTATAAATGGGATGATTGAAACAATGAGCAACTTTCTCCATAGCGGGAAAGTTGCTTGTTCCATACTTCTATCAGTCTATTAATTCACCTTTCCATACGGTTACTGCTTGTCCAGACAGTCCTACTCTATCATTATTTACTTCTACTTTGACTACTCCTCCTCTTTTCGACGCCTGATAAGCGATAAGCAATGATTTTCCTAATTTCGTCTCCCAGTAAGGACCCAAGCAGCAATGCGCCGAACCGGTGACTGGATCCTCCGAAACGCCAATCGCAGGGAAAAAGCAGCGGGAAAGAAAATCAAATTCCTCCGTTGAGGACCGGCTTGTGACAATAACCCCGCGCGTTTTGACTTGCCGCAATAAGGTGAAGTTCGGCTGCAATTCACGCAGTTGTTGTTCTGACTTTATTTCAATGAGGTAGTCAAACCGATTTCTTCCCACAAATAGCGGTTCCACTCCAAGCGCTTCGATTAGTTCATCCGGATAAGCAGCAAGCGGTTTCGGCGGCTCACTTGGAAAATCCATCTGTATCCACTCACCATCTTTGCGAGCTGTCAAAATGCCGCTTTTCGTATAAAACGAAATCATCTCATCGGGATGGACCTTCCCGAGTTCCCACAATATATGTGCACTTGCTAATGTCGCATGACCGCATAAATCCACTTCTGCATTCGGAGTAAACCAACGCAGCAAATATCCATTTTTATACGGGGACAGAAACGCCGTCTCTGATAAATTCATTTCCGCCGCTACCTTTTGCATCCATTCTTCTGGCATTGAAGCAGAAAGAAGACAAACAGCAGCTGGGTTTCCGCTGAACCGCTCATTCGTAAACGCATCTACGACATAAATTGGTATTGTCATCCCACTCTTCCTTTCACCTAATTTCCTCTTTCCATAGCATTCTCCAGCAGTTGTTCAAACTCCTCCTCCCAATTCCCCCTCTTTCGAAATGATTCATCAGCAATTGCTTTAAATAACTCTTTCCTTTTTCGTTCATCGTGCACATTTCGTAAAATCCATTGCCGGCATTGGTAAAGAAAATCGATATACCGTCCGTAGTCATCATCGTACAGTTCCTCGAGCTGGCGGCGAATTTGCTGGGCGACGGTCGGGCTTGCGCCGCCTGTGGAAACCGCAATCGTCAATCTGCCGCGCCTTACGACCGCAGGAACATGAAAATTAGACCGTTCCGGGTCATCGGCAATGTTGATAAGCTGATAAGGCTTCGCCGCTTTCGCCACCGCTTCGTTCACGTCTCGATCGTTCGTTGCGGCAATCACGATCCATGCTTCTTTCATATCATCCGGAGAAAACGTTTTTTGCCGCCAAATCAGTTTTTTATCTGTTACTAACTGTTCAAGTCCCTTTGTAATCGTGGGTGCCACGACCGTAATTTTTGCCTTTGCTTCCAGCAAGCCGTGAATTTTCCGTTCCGCCACTTTCCCTCCGCCAACGACGAGAACGCTTTGATTTGCGACATTCAGCATAATTGGATATCCCATAGCATTTTCCCCTTTACAAAAAACGGCCGTGTAGAAACCCACGGCCTTTTTCTTCATTATATTATCTTTGCGTCGCTTCTTGAATCCATTCTGCCAACCGTTTATTTTCTTGTTCCATATGCTCGAGCCATTGCGGCAATAACATGGTCATTGCCTTTTTATCGTTTTCTTTCATCGCTTTATACGTTTTTTCATGAAGCTCGCGTAGTTTTTGCTTTTCTTCTTTGGACATCCACTTTTTCCGTTTATGTAATTGCTTCAACTCTTGCTTAAATTGTTCTTTCGTTATTTCTTTGTTGGCCAAGCGGTCAATCAATCGATCGAGCGCTTGCTCTCGCTTTTTCTTCATCTCTTTGCATTTTGCTTTCAATGCTTTTTTCACTTGTTCATCTTGCAGTTTTGCTCGTAATTGTTTGCGCTCATTCAGAACTTTTTTCCATTCATCGGCTTGGTCTGGCGTATATTGTTTGACTATTCCCATCCATTTTTGTTCATCGAGCTCTCCGTGTTTGAACATATGTCCGGCAAATGAATGCTCAATGACGTGGTTAGATTCGACAATACTCCCTTGTTGTGATGAGCTGGAATCACGATTGGCTGCCAGCGCTCCTGCCGGAATGGTCAGCACCAAAGCAGTTAGGAAAGCAATCCATGTTTTTTTCATCTGACTCACACTCTCCTTTTTTCGTTTGTTATTGCTCATACCATTTTGGTATTAGCCGTTGAAAAGTTCCATCTGCTAATACGACGACAAATTTTTGTTCATCGGAAACGCACCACTTCTTTTGCTCCCATCAGAGCAGGAATGTCATTCACCAGCTCCACCCCTATTTTTCCCAAAATTCCATATTCCTTTCATATAAAAAAGAGCTTGCTGCTTTTTCACAGCAAGCGTTCCATTGATTACCGGAATTTCTCATCAATTCGCCGCTGGTAGTCGCGCAATGCTTGGGAATTTGTTTTATTGCGCTTTTTCATAAGCGCATTCCAGCGCAACAATTTCTCATTTAGCTTCTTCTTCAATTTCTCTTTTTCCTCTTCATCTTCACAGCAGCTCAGCAAATCTTCCAACGTCATCAACTCTTTTTTTAACTCAACTTCCTCATGGACATAACCAGCGTTTTTTAACATCAAATAACCGATTCGCAAGTCTTCGGGAATATGGGATAAATCCTCCAGTTCAAGCGGTTTTCCAAAGCCAGGAAGATTGTCAAATTCTCCATTTTTTATCGCTTCGCGAATTTTATCTTCCGCTATTCTCCAAAAAATATCCATCATTTCATCTCCTGTATATGCAATTCGTTCCGGTGCTGACTGCGCAGAAAGATGAGAAACGCTTCATACGGCCGCGGCGGTACAAAATAATGCCCTTGCGCTTCATCGCAACGTTTATCTCATGAACCTCTCCCACCTACACTCCGTTAAGAGATGGGAGACTTCTCGGTGGACATGTTAACTAGGCCGCTTCCGTTTCCGTCTCTATCCCTTCGGCGAGCACCTTTACACTAATATTATGCCCTAGACGATAATCTCCAGCAAAATTTTGAATATTTCAAACGCTAATTCTCGTTTATATTTTTCCAATGATTTCTGTTCTAATGGACATATATCGCCAGCAAATACATCCCTTCACAGACACGAGAAAACTTATCCATAAAATATATTCGATTTCTTTCGACATAAATCATCTATTGATTCGACTTCTTGATGAACATTATAGAAAAGATTATTTTGACCATTCTTCCCCACCTCATTCCTATTCTTTCGACAAAGCGTATGTACATTTATTTGAATGAATTATATGGTAAAATTCTTTTCTTTTACTAATACCAAAACATTATACGAGAAATTAGGACTAGCCTATATATTTGTAATTTTGCTGTAACATTATTTAATTCAACTGTAAAAAAAAAGAGGCCTTTCCTTTGCTATACTAGAGTCAGATTAAGTCGAATCGGAAAATTTGTTGTCGGGGGTTTAGGGAAAATGAAAAAATTTATCGCATTAGTTTCACTATCGTTTTTAGTACTATTTTCCTCTTTATTTGTAAGCACTTCCAACACCGAAGCAGCAGGGAATACAAACTTGCTGATTGCTGAAGCGAAAAAACTGATTGGCACTCCATATCGATATGGCGGCACTACACCAAAAGGGTTTGATTGTTCCGGGTTTGTATATTATACACATAAAAAAGTTGGAATAACTTTGCCTCGTTCTTCTAAACTGATGTATCAAAAAGGGAAAGCGGTACATAAATCAGGATTAAAGGCTGGCGACTTAGTATTCTTTAATACCTCCAAAGGCAAAAGTGGCGTTTCCCATGTAGCAATCTACATAGGAAATAACCAAATTATTCACGCTGTATCAAAAGGAGTAAAAATTGATAATCTAAATAACTCTTATTGGAAATCAAAATATGTCGGAGCAAAACGGTTATAAGGAAACGAAAACTCTCTGGCATGTTAAGCAAGTGCGCTTAATGTGTAGAGAGTTTTTATGTTACAAAAAAGTTGCCCTCCCGATATAGGAGGGCTTCTATATATTCATAGGGGATCGGGGGAATACTTGGAAAACTTTACGCTACTATTCATTTCCCCTTTTTTCTTATTTTATACATGGAAAAAAAATTTTTTTCTTCTATCCGTTGGGAATTTTCCTCTTAGCCATATATTACCTGCCGACATATTTTTCTCTTTTTCGCATTTTATCGTCATAAAAGAAACAATGAGATCGAAAGTTATATATGTATGAATGGAACTGCTTATCTAGCTCAAACTGCTCTTTACGCTTTCGGTAAATCCATTCTTGTATAAAGGCAGGTGTTAGGCATGTTTGCTTCTTCGGAAATTGGGATTGATTTAGGAACGATGAATATACTGCTATATAGTAAAAATAAAGGCATTATTTTTAACGAACCGGCAGTGATTGCCTATGATATTCAAACGAATGAAGTGCTGGCGATTGGCAACGAGGCAAAAGTGATGATCGGTAAAACCCCAAATCATGTCGAAACGACTTATCCATTAAAAAATGGGGTGATTGCTGATTTTGACAAAGCGGCAACGATGCTTAAACAAGTGTTGAAGCTTGCCAGCAAACGCATCGGTTTTTCGGTCAAAAAGCCAAATGTCGTCATCAGCGTCCCATTTCACGCTACTTCCGTAGAACGCCGTTCTTTTTATGAAATCGCCAAGCATTGTGGTGCGAAACAAGTACACTTAATTGAAGAACCGGTTGCCGCGGCGATTGGCGCTGACTTGCCGGTCGATGAGCCGGTGGCCAATGTCGTCGTCAATCTAGGCGCTGGCAAGACGGAAGCGGCAATTATTTCGTTTGGCGGAGTCGTTGCCTGCCAGTCGCTTCGTGTCGGCGGTAATCAGCTAGATGATGATATTATTCAATATGTAAGGCAACATTATAACTTATTAATCGGCGAGCAGACAGCGGAACAAATTAAAATAGAAATTGGCCATGCTCCTGGCATCCATGAAGAACGAACCATGGTTATTCATGGTCGCGACTTGGTGACCGGTTTTTTAAAAGCGGTGACGTTGAGTTCTACAGAAGTGCAAAAAGCCATCGAAGAATCTCTTTCCGAAATTCTTGGCGCCATCCATACGGTACTGGAAGAGTGCCCGGCAGAACTAAGCGGCGATATTATTGACCACGGCATTGTGTTAACCGGCGGCGTCGCCCTTCTTCACGGAATCGAGCATTGGCTCAGTTCCGTGCTGCACGTTCCGGTTTACACTGCTCCTAATCCGGTTGAAGCGGTAGCGATCGGTACCGGAAAGGCCCTCCAGGCCGTACCAAAGATGATCAGCGCGACTCCATAAACACTTTGATGGAGAAACCCCGCATACTGATGTAACGCGGGGTTTTCACTTTAGACAAGGCTTGTCCACTCTTTCCTTCTGCGATTATGACGTTTTACGAATGGGTTCTTCCTGTTCAGACGCCTGAATTCCTTTGGCCGCTTCGAGAAGAAAATCAACAATATGGACGGCGCGAACGCGATCGGCAAGTCCCGTCCGCTCAATGCCAAGCTGCATTTGCAAAAGACAGCCAGGGTTGGCCGTCACAATCGTGGTCGCCTTTGTCTGTTTCGCCATTTCCATTTTGTAATCGAGAATCTGCATCGACATTTCCGGCTCGACGATATTATAAATGCCCGCCGACCCGCAACAGCGATCCGCATCTTTCATCTCGCGAAATTCCACCCCTTCAATCGCGCGGAGCAGCTTTCTTGGCGCTGCAGAAGTTTTCATGACGTTGCGCAAATGGCAGGAATCTTGATACGTCACGATTTGCGGTTGGACTTTCAGCCGTTTTTGCTGAAAATCCAATTCAACGAGCACTTCGGAAATATCTTTTATTTTCGCCACAAAAGCTTTCGCCCGTTCTCTCCACTCCGCCTCGTCTTTCAGCAAATGGTCGTATTCCATTAAGAAAGCACCACAGCCACCAGCATTGGTCACAATATAATCGACTTCTAACCGTTCAAACGCTTCAATGTTTCGTTTTGCCAGCTCTTTTGCTTTTTGCTTTTCCCCGCCATGCCCATGCAGTGCGCCGCAGCATGTTTGCGCCTCCGGGATGATCACTTCGCATCCGGCTAACTGCAATAAGCGCATCGTCGCGTCATTCGTTGACATAAACATCGTGTCCATTAAGCAGCCCGCGAAAAAGGCAACACGTCGTTTCATTGTCCCTTCCGGTGTAAGATGATGCGGCCGCTCTTTCATCTTTTTTAGCGGCGGCACATGCGGCAGCACTTTTTCCATTTGCCTTAGCGAAGAAGGCAAGATGTTTAACAGGCCTGTTTTCCGCACGAACGACTGCAGACCGGAACGCTGGTAAAAACCGATCAACCCCGTCACCATCCGTATTCGCTCCGGATATGGAAACAGCTCATGAAATACAAGCTTGCGAACAACGCGGACCGGAAAAGATTGTTTTTTATGCTGCTGAATAATGTCGCGCGCTTCCTCAAGCAAGTGCCCGTAGCGGACTCCGGAAGGACAGACCGGCTCACATGCCCGGCAGCCTAAACACATATTTAACGAGCGCTCGACATCTTCATCCGGCTCAATCAGTCCGTCGACGACCGCTTTCATGAGAGCGATGCGTCCTCTTGGGGAGTGGGATTCCTGAAACCCCGACTCAATGTACGTCGGACATGTCGGCAGGCAAAACCCGCAGCGCATACAGTTCATCAGCTCGTCTTCATCCATCCGCTCCTGAAACTGCTTCTGGATGATCGTCCGTTCTTTTTCCGTCATCATCGTGTCACCACCACCCGTTTTCTTGTGCTTTTTGCGAATACTTTGCCCGGGTTCATAATATTATTTGGATCGAGCGCCTGCTTAATGGCCTTCATCGCGGCAATGCCCGCTTCGCCAAGCTTCCATTCTAAATACGGCGCTTTCATCGCTCCGACTCCATGCTCGCCGGTAATCGTTCCGCCAAGTTCGATCGCTTTCGCGAAAATTTCCTCAAACGCTTTTTCGACCCTCTCCATCTCATCACGGTCACGCGCATCTGTCGGACATGTCGGATGCAAATTGCCGTCTCCGGCATGGCCAAAAGTACATATTTTCACATTGTATTTTTCCGCGATTTCATTAATCGCTTTTACCATGTTCGCAATCTCGGAACGCGGCACAGTCGCATCTTCCAAAATGGTGGTCGGTTTGAGGCGGGCGAGCGCAGACAGGGCTGTGCGTCGTGCCGTGCGCAGTGCCTCAGCCTCTTCTTCGGAGCGGGCGAGCTGTACAGAAACGGCTTGTTCATTTTTGCAAATTTCCGCCATTTTTTTTATATCGCGCTCCACCACTTCCTTCGGCCCGTCCTGTTCAATTAACAGGACCGCTTTAACATCGGTTGGCAGGCCGATTTGCGCGTATGCTTCTACTACTTCCAATGTCGGTTGATCGAGAAATTCAAGGGTAGTTGGAATAATTTTGTTGGCGATAATTTTCGAAACCGAGCGGGCCGCCGCCTCAAGATCTTCATATAGCGCAAGCATCGTTTTCTTCGTTTCCGGCATTGGAATCAGCTTCAATGTTGCTTCCGTAATAACGCCAAGCGTCCCTTCTGAACCGACGAACAGACGGGTTAAATCATATCCAGCTACGTCTTTGGCCAATTTACCGCCGGTGCGAATGATGTCTCCGTTGGCGAGCACCACTTCGAGCCCCATTACATAATCGCGGGTAACCCCGTATTTTAGCCCGCGCAGGCCTCCTGAATTTTCATTAATGTTTCCGCCAATCGTCGAAATTTTCATCGAACTCGGATCCGGCGGGTAAAATAAGCCCTTCGCCTCGACCGCATGGATTAAATCGAGCGTAATCACTCCAGGCTGGACGGTAACCGTTAAATTTTCTTCGTCAATCTCTAAAATTTTGTTCATATGCTTGAACACAAGAACGATTCCGCCTTCGACCGGACACGTGCCCGCACAAAGGTTCGTCCCCGACCCGCGCGGAACAATTGGAATGCGGTGCTCATTGCAAATTTTCACAATTTGCGAAACTTCCTCCGTATTTCTTGGTGTAACCACCGCATCAGGCAGCGATTGAAATTGCGGGGTGGCATCATAGGAATATACGAGTCTCCCTGCTTTGGAATCATCGTAATTTTCCGCCCCAACAATGCGGATCAATTGCTGTTTTACCTCGTTGGAAATCAAGTTTCTCACCCTTTCATCTACTTTTTCCTTTTCCGCTTCGCAACATGTCGATTTCATCATGGATACGGAAAAGGGACAGCGCCTAGCGCACCCTTCATGTTGCCCGCTAAGCACCGTCCCTCCCCATCTAAACACGTTATGGTATCATCCATGATAAAACATTAGACTGCAAGAATACAAGAATGCCAATCAAAATAATTAAGAAAATGCTATGCTTCACGGTAAACCGGAATAAATCGGACTCTTTTCCGGCCAGACCTACTGCTGCACATGCAACTGCAATGGACTGCGGCGAGATCATTTTCCCGACAACCCCGCCGGAAGAGTTTGCCGCCAGCGCTAAAACCGGATCCATGCCGATAGATGTCGCCGTTATCTTTTGCAAGTTGCCAAACAACAAGTTCGAAGACGTATCAGAACCAGTAATAAACACGCCGAGCCACCCTAAAAATGGCGAGAAGAACGGGAACAAGACATCTGTTTTCGCCAACGCCATACCGAGCGTCGTGCTCATACCGGAAGCGTTAGTGACATAAGCAAAGCCGACTACCGAAGCGATTGTTATAATTGGGAATTTTAATTCGTCCAACGTTTCGATAAATGTACGTCCCCAGTCTTTCCAAGACATGTTGACAATAAATTTCGTTACGAATGCCGCGAACAAAATCGCCGTACCGGCCGCGCCAAGCAATTCTAATTTATATACTGCCGCAATCGGCTGACCGCTCGCATTGATAATTTTATTGTTCAATCCCGGCACTTCCGGCATAAATGTCAGATGGTAGCCAATCGTATTGATTAACTTTAACAATCCGTTTGTTCCCTCATAATGCCCTGTCAACGCCGCTTTTACTTGTGGTATCCCCCATAGAGAAATAAATGCCGTTAGCACTAGAAACGGAGACCAAGCTTTAAACACTTGCCCACCTGTGTAGGAAACTGCTTTGGCCTGAGCAGTCGCTGCCACTTCCGATTCCGTTGAAAAACGATACGTGCTCTTTGGTTTCCAAAATTTTAAAAAAACAGCTAACGCAAACATTGACACTAAAGCAGATAAAATATCAGGGAGCTCAGGACCTAGGAAGTTCGAGGTGAAGTATTGGGTAATCGCAAAAGAAACCCCCGACACAATGATCGCCGGCAATACTTCCATTGTTTTTTTCCATCCTGCCATAATAAGCACAAGATAGAATGGAATAAATATGGATAGAAAAGGCAATTGCCGCCCTACCATTTTTGAAATTTCCATTGCTGGAATGCCCGTCGGTCCTTCCATCGAGATAATCGGGATTCCGATAGCACCGAACGCAACCGGAGCGGTATTAGCAATTAAACAGATTCCCGCCGCATACAACGGATTAAATCCCAGCCCAACGAGCAATGCTGCGGAAATCGCTACTGGCGCTCCGAATCCAGCAGCCCCTTCCAAAAATGCTCCAAATGAGAACGCAATCAATAATGCCTGTAAGCGGCGGTCTTCTGTAATCGATGTCACCGAATTGCGAATAATGTCAAAATGACCGGTTTTAACGGTCAGTTTATACAAAAAGACAGAAGTAATAATAATCCAACCAATCGGCAACAGCCCGTAAACCGCCCCTTGTGTCATCGACATGACGGCCATTCCCGCCGGCATTCTGTAAGCGATTACAGAAATTAGCAAAGCAAGAAGCAATGTTGTAACCCCAGCAACATACCCTTTCATTCGCTTGATAGCGAGTGCCCAGAAAAAATATAAAATTGGAATGAGTGCCACGATGGCTGACAGCCAAAGATGATCTGCGATGGGCGTAAAATCCTGCTTCCACTGCATAAACAATCCTCCCCCTTTGTGTAAATGTAATGAAGCTATTCTCCCATCCCTATAATGAAGTTCATCCTCAGTCATCAGATGACCGGATAATAAAATTATAGAGATGATTTCCAGAAAACACAATAGGTGTTTTTTAATTTTTTTAAATTTTCATTTACTTTCCAAAATTTCCTAGGACAAAGAAAATTACTTGTTTCCTTTGTATTGGATGTATAATATATAAAACAATGGGAATTCTTTTACATTCCAACAAAAAGATGTGCCCGCAAGTCTATAGATAAGAAGGCAAAATATTGAGTTTTGCGGTATCGAGGTGAATGCATTGAATTTTAAGCGCATTAAAACAAAAAAGATTTATGAGGAAGTAGCGGAAGCGATTTTTGATATGATCAAAAAAGGTGCACTAAAACCTGGAGATAAATTGGACTCTGTCCAACAGCTTGCCGAAAAGTTCCAAGTAGGACGGGCCGCCATTCGCGAGGCGCTGACCGCGTTAAAAGCGATGGGATTGATCGAATTAAAGCAAGGAGAAGGCACGTACGTGCGCGAATTTGACCCGACGATGCTCACGTTCCCGCTTTCCATGGCCGTGCTGATGAACAAAGAGGATATTTGGCACTTGCTTGAAGTGCGCAAGCTTCTTGAAGCCGGCGCCTCCTCTTTAGCGGCACAAAAACGGACGGATCACGATCTGATTGCGATGGAACAAGCGCTTCGCGACATGAAAGAAGGCATCGGTAACGACGAACTTGGCGAAAAAGCGGATCTTGCTTTTCATATGGCCGTTGCCGCCGCTTCCCATAATCCAATTTTAGTCAGCTTAATGAACAGCGTATCGGAAATGATGGTCGAAGCGATGCGGGAAACGCGGCGAATTTGGCTGTTTTCGAAGCAGACGACAACGGAAAAGCTTCTGCACGACCATACCGAAATTTTTGAAGCGATTAAAGAAGGAAACGCGGAAGCCGCCCAGGAACGGATGCTTCAGCATCTGACTAACGTAGAAAACGTGCTTCATCAATATATAAGTACTCAGCGAAACAACTGAGTGCTTTTTTTTATTTTACAAAAATTGCGTCAAAATCTACTTCTATTCTCTGAAAATAGTATATAATAAATACATACAAAGTCATCTGATGACCTGTTCACTTCATCCTATTACTATTATATGTGGAAGGAGATTTACCATGAAAGTTTCCTTGTTCGTCACCTGTCTTGTCGATTTGTTCTATACGAACGCGGGAAAAGCAACGGTAGAGCTGTTGGAACGGCTAGGCTGCGAAGTCGAGTTTCCAGAAGCGCAGACATGCTGCGGGCAACCTGCCTACAACAGCGGTTATGCCAAAGAGGCAAAAGAAGCGATGAAGCATATGATCCGCACGTTTGTCCACGCCGACTACGTAGTCACTCCTTCCGGCTCGTGCGCATCCATGTTTAAGGAATACCCTCACATTTTCCACGGTGATCCGGAATGGGAATCAAAAGCGAAAGCGTTGGCTGCGAAAACGTATGAACTAACACAATTTCTTGTTGACGTGCTGAAGGTAGAAGATGTCGGTGCCAAGCTCGAAGGACGCGCCGTTTACCATACGTCATGCCATATGACAAGGCTGCTTGGCGTGAAAGAAGCGCCTTTCCGGTTATTAAAAAACGTAAAAGGACTGGAACTTGTTCCATTGCCAAATGCCCACCAATGCTGCGGATTTGGCGGAACCTTTTCCGTAAAAATGGGGCCGATTTCCGAACAGATGGTGGACGAAAAAATTGAACATATTGAAGAGACACAAGCCGATTATCTGATCGGAGCCGATTGCGGATGTTTAATGAATATCGGCGGACGCATCGAGCGGCAAGGAAAACCGATTAAAGTCATGCACATTGCCGAAGTGTTAAACAGTCGTTAAAAGGAGGGATTCTGATATGCCAATGAAAATAGGAAATCAACCGTTCTGGGAGCGAGTAGAAACGAACCTACATAACCAATTTATGCGCGGTGCGGTAGCCAGTATGCAGGACCGTGGGTACGAAAGACGGATCGGGGTTACGAAAGAGCTTGGCAACTGGGAAGAATGGCGCTCTCTCGGCGAGGAAATTCGCCAGCATACCCTAGAAAATTTAGATTATTATTTAATGCAGTTAAGTGAAAACGTTGCCAAACGCGGGGGCCACGTCTTTTTCGCAAAAACGGCGGAAGAGGCGAACAATTACATCCGCAATGTTGCCATGCAAAAAAAGGCAAAAAAAATCGTGAAATCGAAATCGATGGTAACGGAGGAAATTAACTTAAACCCTGTGTTAGAAGCAATCGGCTGTGAAGTGATTGAAACAGACCTTGGCGAGTACATTTTGCAAATTGATGACCATGATCCTCCTTCGCACATCGTTGGTCCTGCCCTCCATAAAAATAAAGAGCAAATTCGTGACGTTTTCCGCCGCAAACTTGGCTATCAAAAATCGGAAAAACCGGAGGAGCTGGCGCTTCATGCACGGGAAGTGCTGCGCCGCGAATACCTCACCGCCGATATCGGCATTACCGGCTGCAATTTTGCCATTGCGGAATCCGGATCGATTACGCTGGTGACGAATGAAGGAAATGCGGATTTAGTGACGTCGCTGCCAAAAACACAAATTACCGTCATGGGGATGGAACGCATTGTGCCAACATTTGAGGAAATGGAAGTGCTCGTCAGCATGTTGACACGCAGCGCTGTCGGGCAAAAACTAACGAGCTATGTTACCGTATTAACTGGCCCGCGCGATGAAGGAGACGTCGACGGTCCGGAAGAATTTCATCTTGTGATTGTCGATAATGGCCGATCCACCATCCTTGGCACAGAATTTCAGTCCATATTGCAATGTATCCGCTGCGCAGCTTGTGTTAACGTCTGTCCTGTGTACCGCCACATTGGCGGACATTCCTACGGCTCGATTTATTCTGGACCGATCGGCGCTGTCCTGTCACCGTTGCTAGGCGGATATGACGATTATAAAGAGCTGCCGTACGCCTCCTCCCTTTGCGCAGCCTGTACGGAAGTTTGTCCGGTTAAAATTCCGCTTCATGAATTGCTGTTAAAGCACCGCCAAATCATTGTCGAGCGGGAAGGAAAAGCGCCGGTGGCAGAACGGCTGGCGATGAAAGCGTTTCGGTTAGGAACCTCTTCACCGTTTCTCTATCAATTCGGCTCGAAAGTCGCGCCAAGCGCCTTGGTGCCATTTACAAGCGATGGCCGCATTTCTAAAGGTCCTGGCCCGCTGAAGACGTGGACGGAAAGCCGTGAATTTCCGGCGCCGAACAAAGAACGATTCCGCGACTGGTTCCGCGAACATCAAAAAGGAGGTATAAGCAATGAAGACCGGAGCAATTTATAACCGCGAAGCTTTTTTACAAACGATTGCCGATCGGCTCGGGCGGCAGCGCCGCGTATCAGGGGTATCCCGCCCACATTGGAAGCACCAGCCGCAATGGAAAGTGTTTGAAGGCTACAGCCAAGACGATTTATTGGCGGTGTTAAAAGAACAATGCGCACTCATTCACACCCAATATGTAGAAACGACATGTGACACGCTAGCGGAAACGGTAAAGCAAGTCGTTGCCCAATACGGGGGCGGCCCGGTTATCACGTGGGACGATCCGCGCTTTGACGAATATGGATTAACCGACTTGCTGCACCGCGAGTGGCCAAACGAAAACGTGGAGGTTCATGTCTGGAACGCTAAGCTAGGCAGAAAAAATATTGATTTTGCCGAGAAAGCAAACGTCGGCATTACGTTTAGCGACATTACGCTGGCTGAATCAGGAACGGTCGTGCTGTTCAGCGGAAATGGAAAAGGGCGCACCGTCAGCTTTTTGCCGAAAACATATATCTCGATCATCGCTAAAAGCACCGTTGTGCCGCGCATGACCCAAGCCGCTGCTTACATTCATGAACAAATCGAAAAAGGGCAGCTCGTTCCTTCGTGTGTTAACTTTATTACCGGCCCAAGCAACTCGGCCGATATTGAGATGAATTTAGTCGTCGGAGTTCACGGTCCAATGAAAGCGACTTATGTGGTCGTTACCGATCGTTAATAAAAAACGGGCATGTCGTAAAATGGACACGCCCGTTTTTAATATCCTTTTTCGATATCTACTCGGTTGAAAAGCGGCTCATTATTCTCGATTCGCCGCAGCGTTTGCAAAAAGCAGTCCACCGCTTCCTCCGCCGATGTCAGCGCGGCAATATGCGGCGTAATGATGACGTTTGGATGCTGCCATAACGGTGACTCCGCCGGTAATGGCTCCTCTTCTACCACGTCTAAAACAGCAAGACGAATATGACGGGTCTCCAATGCGCTCCATAACGCCATTTCATCTACGGTTGCCCCTCTGCCGACATTGATGAAGCAAACGTTATTTAAAAGAGAAAAAAACCTTTCGTCAAACAGATGATACGTTTGTTTTGTCAGCGGAAGTGCGGCAATAATCCAATCTGCTTTTGGCAGCACCTCTTCCGCCTGCGTGACAGAAAACACTTTGGAAAAATGCGGCTTTTGCCGTCCGCTTAATGAAACACCGATTGGCGCGATGCCAAACAGACGCAGGTGACGGGCAATCTGCTGTCCAATCTCGCCTGTTCCATAAATGACGACGCATTGCGTCCGCAGCAACGTTGGCGCGACCGGCTTCCATTGCCGCTGGGATTGATACCATCCATATACATCATGGCATTGTAAATCCCGAAGCATATAGCTAAGGCAATATTCACTAATTTGTTCGCCAAATGTGCCGATCGTCCTCGTTAGAACCACATCTTCTTTCCACTCCCGGTTCCATAAAAACGCATCGACCCCGGCACCAAGTGAGTGAACCCAGCGAATGTTGCCAAATTCAAAGGAAGGAACCGGCCGAAAGCCCACATACACATCAGCCCAAAAAAAATCATCACGGCAAATCGCTTCTTCCGCGACAAAGCGGAAGTTTTTATCCGGTCGCTTTTGTTGCAACAATGGCGCCATTTCCGCATACAACCTTCCAGTCACTAAAATATGGTCGAGCTTCATTGTTTTGCTTCTCTCCCTCCCATCCGCAGAAAGAGAAAGAAAATTTCCTTTTCTTAAGCCATCGTTCCTTCCTTGCTTTCCGCCTTTTTATTCGTCACATATCCGGCAGCTAATACGAAAATGGTTAATCCTACGGTAATCGCGTAAGTGAGCGGTCCCTCCTGAAGATGAAGAAGACGCATAAATCCCTCATCTTCCATCATCATTTTTCCGCCCGTCCATGCTAAAATTCCCGATCCGGCATAGGCAATCCAGCGATATTTTTCCATCACCTTCATAATGGCTTTTGAGCCGAAAATCATAATCGGAATGCTGATGGCCACACCGAAGGCGATCATGCCGATATGTCCTTCTGACGCTCCCGCTACCGCCACAACATTATCCAAACTCATTACCGCATCGGCAACGATAATCGTCATAATCGCTTTCAACAAGCGGTCTGATGACTGAATATGCGCTTCTTCCTCCCGTTCAACCAGCACTTTATAGGCAATCCATAGAAGCAATAGCCCGCCTGCCAAATGAACGAACGGTATTTCTAGCAAAAAGACAATGACAGCGGCAAATAAAATACGCAAGAGAACGGCGCCGCCTGTTCCCCAAAAAATCGCTTTGTTTTGCTGATGCTTCGGCAGCTTGCGGGTCGCCATCGCAATAACCACGGCATTGTCGCCGGATAAAATGATATCAATCGCAATGATTTTCAATAATGCCAACAACGCCTCTGAAGAAATTGTCAAATAAGCACACCTCTTCTCTTTTTTCGCCGCTATTAATCTTCCAATCACTCATAGCTTGTCTTTCTTTCATCTTACCGTAAATATTTCTAGTCATCAACTTGCCGGTGTTTCCTTTAAATAAAAAGCAAGCTGCCAGTAAACCTAGCAAGCTTGCGGTACCAAAGCGATTTCTCTTTTTACGAATATTGGCTTGCTTTCCGCCAAAACGTCTCATCCATCTGCTTAAGCCATTGTGCTATCACTTCGATGTCGCGGGAAAATACACGGTCATGGATAATCGGCGGCAGGATGTTGCGCGCTTCTTCGTAAAACTGCCGCGTTTTTGCCGCCATTTTTTCTACGCCGCGGTACTCGACCGCCTGCAATGCGCAAATCAGTTCAATCGCCAGCACCCGCCTTGCATTTTGCACAATCGCATAAGCGTGGCGCGCTGCAATCGTCCCCATGCTGACATGATCTTCTTGGTTGGCCGACGATGGAATCGAATCGACGCTGGCCGGATGGGCGAGCGTTTTGTTTTCCGATACGAGCGATGCCGCTACATACTGCATGATCATCGCCCCCGACTGCAAGCCCGGCTGCGGGCTTAAAAACGGCGGTAAATCATTTAATTGCGGGTTGACAAGCCTCTCAATGCGCCGCTCTGATATGTTGGCCAATTCCGCTACGGCGATTTTCATAAAATCCATCGCCAAGGCAATCGGTTGTCCATGAAAGTTTCCGCCTGAAATAACAGCGGCGCCATCGTCAAAAATAAGCGGATTATCGGTGGCCGCATTGATCTCGATTTCCAGTTTTTCTTTAACGTAATCGAGCGCCTGCCACGATGCCCCGTGCACTTGCGGAATGCAGCGGAGCGAATACGCATCTTGCACGCGCAATTCCCCTTGTTTCGTCGTCAGCTGGCTGCCGGCCAAATAGCCGCGGATGCGCATAGCGACATCGATTTGCTGTGGAAATCCGCGGGCCACATGAATCCGCTCATCCAACGCATCAATAATGCCGCGCAGCCCTTCCATCGTCATCGCCGCAATCAGTTCACTTTCATACGCCAGCTTCTCCGCTTCGATATAAGCCACTACTCCCATCGCCGTCATCGCCTGCGTTCCATTAATCAACGCCAGCCCCTCTTTTGCTTTCAGCGCAATTGGCGCAATTCCTTCTTTTGACATCGCTTCCAACGCCGGCATTCGCTTGCCGTAATAAAATACCTCCCCCTCCCCTACTAACACAAGGGCTAAATGGGCAAGCGGCGCCAAGTCCCCGCTGGCTCCGAGCGACCCTTGCTGTGGAATGACGGGATGAATGCGCGCGTTAATTAAATCGAGCAGCCGTTCAATAACGATCGGCCGAACCCCCGAATACCCTTTTAATAAGGCATTCGCCCGCAACAAAAGCATCGCCCGCGACACCTCTTCCGGAAACGGTTCGCCGACTCCGCACGCATGCGAATGAATTAAATTAACTTGCAGCTGTTCGACGTCATTGGCGTCAATCAGCACATCGCTAAACTTTCCGAACCCGGTATTAATGCCATAAACGATTTGCTGTTTCGCGACGATGTCCTCGACTGCTTTCCGGCTTCGTTCCACCGCTTTCATGCTTTCTTCTGAGGCAATGACGAGTTCGCCATTATAAAGAACACGTTTGACTTCCTCTATCGTCAATGTATTTCCCGTTAATATGACCATTTTCTCTCCGCTCCTTTTTCGTAAAAATCAAAAAGGAGGCCGCCGCTGTGAATTTGAACGTCACAGCATTCAGCCTCCTCCTAAACTCATTGCTATAGGCTTTATATATGATTGATTCCTAATCCGACCGTCTCATGCTCCAACCCGCGAATCGGTGCGCCGATCGTCCCGTATAAAGCAACAGCAATCCATTCCCCTTCCGCCGCATTTTCATACGGCGCCCCTCTGACAACAGCGAAACGAAGGCCGACTGTTCTCATTAAATCTCCTAGCTCCACTTGCCCCCTCGTTACGCCTTGCACCGCTTCGACGACCGCATGATAGAGCGCGTGCATTTCCCGATACAGCTCACCGTCGACGACATGGTTGCGCTTTGCCGCCGTTTCAATCGCAGCGACAATTTTTTGCGGCTCCATCGAGCCGACTTTTCCTTTACAATAACGCCATGATAAATGATCTAAATTCCTTGTGATCTCGAGTTCTTCTTCTCCGTCGAGCATCGCCAGCAATATGGCGTTTCGCCCAATCCGCGCTTTTGCTTCTTTTAGCATGTGGCTACACACCTGTTTTATTTTAATTTTCTAAAAATATTGTATCGTTTATTTTCTTGTTCTGTCAATCAGTATTTACCACATTTTAACAATTTAATATATTAGCAAATTATTAGAATGAAGAGAACAAACCATTTACATTTATTTCAAAATGTGATATCATTTTAATATAATTTAGATATTAAAGGAGCGAAGTCGATGAAGGAAACAAAAGCATGGTATATGAATGGGTTTATCGGGATTATATGCATCGCCATCCTCGCTGCCGTAGCGCTGCTAAGCGTATTACATGAGCAAATCGTTATTGCCGCTCTATTCCTTGTCGTCGCAGTCGTTTTTGCTACCGGCATTACCATCGTACAGCCGAACCAGGCAAAGGTAGTTATTTTCTTTGGCCGCTATTTAGGAACGATTCGCGACAGCGGGTTATTTCTCACCGTTCCGCTCACCACCCGTCAAAACGTTTCCTTGCGCGTGCGCAACTTCACTAGCAGCAAGCTGAAAGTCAACGATGTACAAGGAAACCCGATCGAGATTGCCGCCGTGATTGTATTCCGTGTCATTGACTCGGCCAAAGCGGTGTTTGACGTCGATCATTACGAAGAGTTTGTCGAGATTCAAAGCGAGGCGGCGATTCGCCATGTGGCGACAAAATACCCATATGATACATTCAGCGATGAAGATGAAATTACGCTGCGCGGAAACGCTGATATCATTTCCGATGTGCTCGCTGCCGAGCTACAGGAGCGGTTGCGCGTGGCGGGAGTGGAAGTGATGGAAGCACGCCTTACCCATCTGGCCTACTCTCCGGAAATCGCCAGCGCCATGCTTCAGCGCCAACAAGCTGCCGCTATTTTAGCAGCGCGAAAAAAAATCGTCGAAGGTGCGGTCTCTATGGCGCAAATGGCGATCGAGCAGCTTGACAAAGAGGGAATTTTAGAGTTAGATGATGAACGAAAGGCTAATATGGTCAACAACTTAATGGTCGCCATTGTTTCGGAACGGGCGACCCAGCCGGTCATTAACACCGGCAGTCTATATTAACGGTTGTGGAGTGCTATGACAAAAAAGAAAAATTTCCCTCTGCGCATGGACCCAGCTTTGTATGAAGTAATTGAACAGTGGGCGCAAGACGAGTTCCGCAGCGTCAACGCCCATATTGAATTTTTGTTGCGTGAAGCCGCCAAACAAGCCGGACGGTTAAATAAGCGGAAAATAAAAAATGATCCAGATGTGGAAAGAAGCTAGCGTTTCGGCATCTCGAAACGCTGGCTTCTTTATTTTTCAGTCATGGCCATTTTCTAAAAGAATACAATGATAACAGAGCCTACATGCCATCAAACAAAGCGAAAAAAGGGGGGAATGCGATGGCTATCGGCAAAAGCGTCATTCGCAAAGAAGCATGGGACAAAGTGACAGGAAGAGCAAAATACACGAACGATTTCAAAGAAAAAGGCATGCTCCATGCCAAACTCGTTACTAGCCCGTACGCCCATGCGCGCATTCGCGCGATCGACGCCGAAAAGGCGCGCGCCATCCCCGGCGTGCGCGCGATCATCACCGGCGAAGGCCTACCACTGACAGGAGAAGACTTGCGCGATCGTCCTCCCATCGCCTTTGATAAAGTGCGCTATCATGGCGAAGTCGTTGCCGTCGTCGTCGCCGATACGCTTGTTCAGGCGGAAAAGGCGGCCAACCTTGTTCATGTCGTCTATGAACCTCTTCCTGCCATCGGCAAGCCAAGCGAAGCGCTAAAAGAAGGAGCCCCCCTCATCCATGAACAGCTAGGAAGCTATCAAAAGAACGAACATACCTATCCCGAACCAAATACAAACATCGCCCACCGCACGAAAATCCGCAAAGGCAATATGGAACGGGGCTGGGCGGAAAGCGACGTCGTTGTGGAAACGAGCGTGGCCTTTTCCCCTTCCGACCACGTGGCAATGGAAACAAGATGCGCCACTGCAGAAATTCTTCCCGACGGCAAAATCGTTATTTCCGCTTCCTCCCAATCACCATTTATGATTAAACGGCTCATCAGCACCTATTTTGGAGAAGATGTCGGCAACATTATCGTCCATACCCCGCTTGTCGGCGGAGCGTACGGCGGAAAAGCGCCTGTGCAGCTCGAGCTTCTCGCCTATCTGGCAGCGAAAGCGGTGGGGGGAAGAAAGGTCAGCGTCTGGAATACAAGGGAAGATGATATGATCACCTCTCCGGTCCATATCGGCCTGGAGGCCACCGTCAAGCTTGGCGCCACAAAAGACGGCTATATCAAAGCGGCGGAAATTTTGTTTTTATTTGACGGCGGCGCGTATTCCGATAAAGCGATCGATGTCAGCCGCGCCGCTGCTGTCGACTGCACCGGACCATATCATATCGAAAACGTCTGGTGCGATTCGTTATGCGTCTATACGAATCATCCATATGCCACTCCATTTCGCGGCTTCGGCCATAGTGAACAAGCTTTTGCCATCGAACGCGCACTAGACTTGCTTGCCGAAAAGCTGAATATGGACAAGTGGGAATTGCGGCGCAAAAACGCAATTCGCCCCGGCCATACCACCCCGACGCAAGTGCTGTTAAACCGCAGCAACGTTGGCGACTTGCCAGCCTGCCTCGATCGTTTGCGCGAGCTAATGGAATGGGACGAATGGCAGCGCATCGAAATCGATGCTTATACCGTACGGGCGAAAGGCATCAGCTGCGCGTGGAAAACATCCACGATTGACCCCGATGCCAGTTCCGGTGTCATTTTAACATTTAATCCCGACGGAAGCGTCAATGTCATCTCCGGCGTCGTTGAAATCGGAACCGGAACGAAAACGATCCTCGCCCAAATCGTTGCTGAAAAATTAAAAATGGACGTCAACGATGTCCACGTCAAAATGGACATCGATACGCAAACAACCCCTGAACATTGGAAAACGGTCGGAAGCCGCGGCACCTTTATGGCAGGAAGGGCAGCGCTCGAAGCGGCGGACGACGCCATCCGCCAGCTAAAAGCGATCGCGTCTTGCGTGCTCCGCGCATCGGTGGAAGATTTAGAAATTGGCTACGGAAAAGTATTTTTACGCGATGACCCTAGCATCTATGTCCCGGTTAAAGACATCGCCTACGGCTACAAATATCCAAACGGCAATGCAATCGGCGGGCAAATCATCGGACGGGGAAACTATATTTTGCGCCACATGACCCCACTCGACAAAGAAACGGGCGCGGGCAAACCGGGACCAGAATGGACGGTCGGCGCGGAAGGAGTGGAAATTGAATTTAACCGCCGCGACTATACGTATAAAATCCTTAAAGCGTTCGCCGTCATTGATATTGGCAAAGTGCTCAATCCGAAAGTGGCGCTCGGACAGGCAACGGGAGCAATGAGCATGGGACTGAGTTTTGCGAGCCGTGAAACGTTTTTATTCGACCGCTACGAACGTGTGCTAAATCCGCAATTGCGCACTTATCGACCCATTCGCTTCGGCGAACATCCGGAATATATTGTCGAGTTTATCGAAACACCGCAAATCGATGCGCCATACGGAGCGCGCGGCGCCGGCGAGCACGGCTTGATCGGCATGCCAGCCGCATTGGCAAACGCTTTGTCGCTCGCTGCGGAAGTGTCGCTCAATGAATTGCCGCTGTTCCCTGAGCTGATTTGGCGGAAAAAGAAAGGTGACGGCCATGATTCCATTTGAGATTACTTATCATCGCCCTCGCTCTATTGAAGAAGCGGTGCAGCTGTTTGACATCTTGCAACAGCAAGGCAAAAAACCGCTCTATTACGGTGGTGGAACGGAAATTATTACGCTCTCCCGCCTCCATCTTGTTGCCGCCAACGCGGTCATTGACATTAAACACATTCCCGAATGCCGAGCGCTGGAATCCAATCCGCACGAACTCGTGCTCGGGGCGGCATTGCCGCTGACCGCATTAGAAGAGGTCAATCCGTTTCCGCTCTTGACGAAAGCAGCGCGCGAAGTCGCCGACCGAACGGCACGCAACCAAATCACCCTCGGCGGCAATATTTGCGGGCAAATTTTTTACCGTGAAACTGTATTGCCGCTGCTGCTTTCTGACAGTCAAGCAGTCATTGCCGGAAAAGACGGCGTAAAACAATGCAGCATTCACGATGTCTTTCAGCAGCATATTCAATTAAAACCCGGGCAATTTCTCGTACAAATGAAAGTCGACCGCTCCTACGCATCACTACCCCATTTCCATCGCAAGCGCCGCAAACAAGGCGAAGTCGGATACCCGCTTGTCACCGCCGCCGCCATCAAAAAAGACGGACAAATCCGCGTGGCACTAAGCGGCGTGTGCCCGTTTCCGTTCCGTTCCAAAGAAATGGAAGAGCGGTTAAATGCGCGCCATCTCCCCGTACATGACCGTGTCGAGGGGGCGATCGAAGCACTTCCGCGCCCGATTTTAGACGATATTGAAGGATCGGCAGCGTACCGTCTGTTTGTGCTCAAACAAATGCTTTTCGATATTATTGACGAGCTGGGAGGGGAGTAAGCAAATGGAATCCTCAACCAAATGTGAAATGCAATTGCTAGTGAACGAGGAAACAAGATCTGTTGTCGCCCGCCAAGCTGATACATTGCTCTTTGTTCTCCGTAACGAACTCGGTCTTACCGGAGCAAAGCCTGGCTGCTTAAACGGCGACTGCGGCGCCTGCACCGTATTAGTTGACGGCATCCCAATCAAATCGTGCATGATGCTTGCCATCGAAACAGTTGGAAAGAAAATTACTACAATCGAAGGTCTTCATAACACGCCGATTCAGCGCGCGTTTGTCGAACATTTCGCCTTTCAATGCGGCTATTGCACCCCCGGCTTTATTATGAACGCCTACGCCTTGACGGAAACAAAACCCGATGCCGATGATGCCACCATTCAAGAATGGCTCGAATCAAATATTTGCCGCTGCACCAGTTATCAGGAAATCGAAGCGGCGGTAAAGGAGGTGTTAAAACAAAAGCGGACAACCGAATAGTTTCCCTTGCCTTTGAAAGCGACTTTCCCTTTATCGTTGAACGGGATAGCCGCTTTTTTTATCGTTATTTTTCGCTCTCTTGACTATATTTTTCCAAATACATCCTATTGCCCATTGACGAAATCTAACGTTAACGTTAATGTTATATTTATGGTAGCAACCTTTATTACATAAATAAAGCGAGAGGAACGACAATGAAACGGTTCAAAATTGACGACGTCGCTAAAGAAACAGGATTAACAAAACGGGCCATTCGCTACTACGAAGAAATCGGCCTCATTAAGCCCCCTGAGCGCAGCGAAAAAGGGACGCGTCTGTATACAGAAGAAGATATTGAACAATTAAAAAAAGTGATTGCGGCCCGTGAAGTATTAGGGTTTTCCCTGCAAGAGCTGCAGCATTTTTTAACGCTGAAGGAAAAGATCGAATCCCATCGTTTCGAATACCGCAACGCTAGCGAGCAGGAGGAAAAAAGGCGAGAGCTCGAACATGTTGCTGCCAATCTTCGCAAGCAAATCGATATGCTTGAAGAAAAAATGAAGAAAATGACCCAGCTCAAAAAGGAGCTGGAACAAATGGAGCAACGAGTTCAAACAATTTTAAACGAAGAAAGGAGAGGATAATTTATGGAGAAAGGAAGACAGACACGCGCCCGCTGGATTACCGTATTTGCGACATTTTTAGCGTTTATGGGAATCGGGATTGTCGACCCCATTTTGCCGGTGATTGCCGAAAGCATCGGAGCGACTCATTGGCAAGTGGAAATGTTGTTTACCGCATATATTTTTACGATGGCAATCATGATGATTCCATCTGGAATGATGGTTAGCCGTATAGGAGACAAACGGATGATGGCAATCGGGCTTGGTATCGTTACTGTTGTTTCCTTATTGTGCGGCTTATCCAATACGATTCCGCAATTATCGATTTTCCGAGCTGGATGGGGGCTTGGAAACTCGATGTTTTTTGCGACAGCAATGACGTTATTAATTGCGTTAACGCCGCAAGCAAGCACTGCCGTCGGCCTTTACGAAGCAGCCATCGGCCTTGGGATGGCAGGCGGCCCGCTTATCGGCGGTCTTCTCGGTCAGCACTCATGGCGATACCCGTTTATTGGAACGAGTATTTTCATTTTTATTGCGCTTCTTCTTGTCGTCTTTTTTGTCTATGATCCGAATAAAGGAAAACCGAGAAAAGCAGTCGGCATGAAAGAAATGCAGCATTTATTAACGTTCCCGCCTTTTCTCAAAGGCGCAATCGGCGCGATGCTATATTATTATGGCTTTTTCGTCGTGCTTGCTTATTCGCCTTTAATCATCGGGCTTTCTGCGATTCAAATCGGCTTTGTCTTTTTCGGCTGGGGGCTTTGCCTTGCGTATGGATCAGCGGTTTTAGCGCATCGTTTGGAAAAAACGTATACACCAAAACAAATTTTGCCGTATAGCTTGTTGGTTTTTGCGATGTTTTTGCTGCTATTATTTATCACTAAAAACACATGGTTATTGATCGCTTTCATTATTTTGTCCGGTCTTGTTTCCGGTTTAAACAATGCTTTATTTACAAGCTATGTAATGGAAGTATCTCCGTATGAACGCGGAATTACGTCTGGAATGTACAACTTCGTCCGCTGGATGGGCGCTGCGATTGCCCCTGTGCTATCGGGTGTGATCGGTCACTCCATTTCCGCCAAAGCGCCATTTATGGTGGCGATGGTGCTGACGTTAATTGCCTTTGCCTTTCTCAGCTTGCGCAAACAACAACCGTCCGTTACCCAAACAAATTAAGGCTGGTTTTAGGCGGAAACTTTCCACCTAAAACCAGCCTTCTGTTCATTCTCTTACATATTGTTTTTCTTTAATCACTACCCCCCGCTTTTCCATTTCCTTGATGTAAATGTCTCCTGGAACGATTTGCTCCGGCGGGTAAACCCCCCGTTTTTGAATGACTCCGCTTCCGATCATTTGCGCGACGACCGAGATTGTATTAGCAGTTGTCCGTGCCATCGCTGTCACGTTGTTTTTGCGGTCTTTAAACGTTACCGTTTCATATTCCAAAATCACCTCTTTACCGTTTTTGACTCCGCCGACAATGACCCGCAATAGCACGACATCTTCTTTATCTTTTAAATCCAAGAGCGGCGATAAAACCGCTAAAAGCACGTCGCGCGGCTTCACTTTTTGTCCTTTTACTTCCACTTCGTAATCGTCTCTTGTCAAATTCAAATCGACGAGCAGTTTAAATTTTTCTGCGTGCCCAGGGTAGCGGATCGTTTTATATTCCAAGCATTCCAATTGCGGATAAGAATGGGACAAGGTGGACGTCCCGCCTGAAGTATGAAATGCCTCCAGCGGGCCGAACTGATCAAAATAAACAGTTTCGACTTCTGATAACGACGGAATTTCTTGCTTTTTCCCATCGCGAATAATGAGAGATGGATCGGTATAATGATCAAGCAGCCCTTCTAGCGAAAATACATGATTGTATTCAAGCGGCGGCTCCGGGCGTACAGGAATTCCGCCAACATATAGTTTGATCGATTTTAACTCGTCTAATTTGCTCGCACCGTACCCTGACAAAATATTGATCATTCCCGGTGCGACTCCTAAATCTGGAATGATCGTAACACCGGCTTGTTTAGCGCTTTCATTTAATTGTAATACTCTGTCGGTAATATGATCGATATGCCCTCCTAAATCAACGGAATGCACGCCGACTTCAATCGCCGTTTTCGCTACAATTTCATTAAAACGATAAAATAACGCGTTAACGACAACATCATGTTCGCGCATCAGCGCAGCCAGCTCTTTTCCATTCGCCGCATCGACTTGCTTTGCTTCGAGTTTGCTAAAATGCAACTGCCGGCAAACAGCCTCTGCCTTTTGTATATCCACATCAGCTAACGTGACGGCGGAAACTGCCTCACTTTGCGCTAAATCGCGCGCCGCCTCTTTTCCCATCAGCCCGGCTCCAAGCACTAACGCTTTCATCGTGCCTTCCTCCTTGTTCTCTTTTATGTTACTCCTCGATATCGATTTGTGCCCGTTGCAATTTGCCGCTGAAATCAATATAAACGCTTCTCCATTCGGTAAACACATCAAGCGCCGCGACGCCAGAGTCGCGATGGCCGTTTCCTGTTCCTTTCGTACCGCCAAACGGCAGATGAATTTCCGCCCCCGTCGTACCGGCATTGACATAGACAATACCTGTATCTAAATCGCGCATCGCTTTAAACACTTTGTTCACGTCTCTTGTAAAAATAGAACTGGATAATCCATAATCGACGCTGTTGTTGACAGCGATTGCTTCTTCTAAACTGCTTACCGAAATAATCGAAACAACCGGGCCGAAAATTTCTTCGCGCGCAATACGCATCGTTGGCTGAACATCGGTAAAGAGAGTCGGAGCATAATAGTAGCCTTTTTGATACTCTCCATCTCGCAAAATATAACCCCCGGTTAATAGCTTCGCCCCTTCTTCCTTGCCGATTCGCACATAACGGTCAATTTTTTGCAGCGCTTCTTCACTAATGACCGGACCGACTTTGACGCTTTCATCCAATCCGTTTCCGACCGTTAATGTCTTCATTGCTTCTAGCAATCTATTTTCTAATTCTTCCTTCACCTTTTCATGAACAATGACACGGCTGCATGCCGTACATCTTTGCCCTGACGTACCAAACGCACTCCACAAAATACCTTCTACCGCTAACGATAAATCGGCGTCATCCATGACAATAACGGCATTTTTCCCGCCCATTTCTAGCGACACTTTTTTCAAGCGGCGGCCGCACTTTTCGGCAATCATCCGCCCGACTTCGTTCGACCCAGTAAAGGAAATCACTTGCACGTCCGGATGCTCTACCAACGCATTTCCTGTCGTTGGACCGTCGCCGTGAACGACGTTGAACACTCCTTTTGGCAATCCTGCTTCTTCGAATATTTTCGCCAGCTCCTGCGCCATAAATGGTGTTTCTAACGCTGGCTTCCATACAACCGCATTGCCGGCAACAATGGCCGGGAACGATTTCCACGTTGCGATCGCAATCGGAAAATTCCACGGAGTGATGATGCCGACAACCCCAACTGGCACGCGAATACTCATCGCAAATTTATCTTTTAATTCCGAAGGAGTCGTGTCACCGAATAACCGTCTTCCTTCACCAGCCATATAAAACGCCATGTCAATTCCTTCTTGCACTTCCCCGCGCG
The DNA here is from genome assembly GCF_000632515.1 of Parageobacillus genomosp. 1. Taxonomy (GTDB): domain Bacteria; phylum Bacillota; class Bacilli; order Bacillales; family Anoxybacillaceae; genus Saccharococcus. The sequence continues at coordinate 256,072 of NZ_CM002692.1, read as the reverse complement.
CTTCCTCAAGCACTTTTCCCATTTCCATCGTTAGTAGTCTAGCGAGTTGCTCTTTCCGCTCTTTTAATAAATAGCCGACTTTATATAGCACTTCCGCCCGTTTTGGCGCCGGTACGAGCGCCCACTCTTTTTGCGCGGTCTTCGCCGCTTTTACCGCTTCATCGACATCCGCTTCGATCGAAACCGTCACTTCTCCAATCGCTTCGCCATTTGCCGGATTAATCACCGGAGCAAATTGTTTGCTAACTGATTCTTTCCATTCCCCATTAATAAAATTCAATGCTTTCACAATACAGTTTCCTCCTTGTCGTTTATTTTCTATAAAAAATTTATGCATCTACTATCATGGCTATTATGCAAATGTTTACCGAGAATTCGACCGCTTTCGCAACTCGTCGATCGTCGCCGTCACGGAAATTTGGTTCGGATCTGTCATGACTTCGATCACCGTTGGTTTTGTTTCGTTAAAGGATTGAATGAGTGCTCTATTAAATTGATCTTCTGTTTCCACGCGAATGCCGTTGGCGTTTAAACATTTCGCTAATTCGGCAAACGATACATGTCCTAAATCCGTCCCGATGACCCGTTTCGGAAAGTGAAGCTCTTGATGCATGCGGATGGTTCCATACATGCAATTGTTAAAGACGATACTAATAATCGGAATATGATATCTAGCAGCGGTCTCCAGCTCTTGCATCGTCATCATAAAACCGCCGTCTCCTGATAGAGAAACGACGACGCGCTCCGGGAAAGCAAGCTTGGCGCCAATCGCCGCCGGCATGCCATACCCCATCGCCCCAGAAGTAGGACCAATATACGTATGCCCCTCGGTAAACTGGAAAAAGGTATGGAGCCAGCCGGCGAAATTGCCAGCATCATTCGTGATGATCGCATCGTTTGGCAAATGTTGTTGCAAGCCGGCGATGATCGCTTCATTTAAGTTCCGTTTTTCCGCCGGAAGCGTCGATACTTGCTCATACTGTTTCCGTCTCGCTGCCGTCCAATCGCGCCAAGACGGCTGTACGGCGATTTCTAGCAATTTTAAGAGCGTTTCTTTGCAATCTGCTAGGATGGAAACGTCCGGTGGATATACTTTTCCTAATACATCGCTGTCGATATCGATATGAATGAGTATCTGATCCAGCGACAGCAAGCGATAATCTTGTGTCGTCACTTCCGATAATCGTGTCCCAATGGCGATCACGACATCGGCCTGTTTTACCGTTTCGATAATCGATTTCGGCGTCCCTAATCCAAGATGGCCGACATAAAGTGGATGGTCATTGGGGAACACGTCATGTCGGCGAAAAGCAGCCACCACAGGAATGGAATATTTTTCAGCAAATAACCGCAATAGCTGTTCTGCCTTCGCTAGCTTTACCCCTCCGCCGGCAATGACAACTGGCCGTTTCGCTCTTTGCAATATTTCCTGCACGCTCCGCACATCCTCTGCGCTTGGAGCAGGTCTTGGTACATCTACATCCGAAACGACCGCTTCGGCAATATCTTGAAGAAATATATCTTCTGGAAGTGAAATGACGACAGGTCCTGGTCTGCCCGTTTGGGCGATGCGAAATGCCCGCTGCACGAGCTCCGGTATTCGTTCCGCCTCGCGAATTTCCACCGTCCATTTTGCAATTGGCTGGAAAAACCGGTCTAAATCGACCTCTTGAAACCCTTCCCGGCCGCGGAAATGGCTATGCACTTGCCCTAAAAATACAATCATCGGCGTGGAATCTTGCCTCGCCGTATGGACACCAATCGCTAAGTTAGCACCGCCGACTCCCCGCGTTGCCAGCACAACTCCGGGTTTTCCCGACGCTTTTGCATAACCTTCCGCCATAAACGAGGCGCCTCCCTCATGGCGAGCAGAAATGAGCTGAATAGAAGGTTCATCAAAAATAGCATCCATTAGCGGCAAATAGCTTTCTCCCGGCACGCAAAACACATGGGAAATGCCCTCTCGTTTCAGGCAATGAACGATCGCTTTTGCCGCGGTGATGTTGCGGATCGTCTGTTTCACCATTTCTACGCCTCCCAATCAATTTGTTTCCATCGTTCCATCGCTTGCTGTAATCTCTCTATTGGCGCTGATAAAGATACTCGAACATATCCTTCCCCTGAAGGGCCAAAAGCCGTTCCCGGCGTCACAATCACACCTGCATCTTCAAGCAGCTTCGCGGCAAATTGTTCGGAGGAATACCCTTTGAAAACAGGAATCCATAGGAAAAAGGTAGCTTTCGGACGCTGCACTTGCATACCTAACGCCTGCAGCGCATCGACCATCATATTCATTCGTTGCTCATAGATTCGGTTATTTTCTTGTACGGAATGATGGTCACTCGTCAGCGCTACCGCCGCTGCTTTTTGAATCGGAAGAAACTGGCAAGTATCCGTGTTGCTTTTAATAATTGAAAGCGCTTTAATCACCTCTTTGTTTCCGACGATATAACCGATGCGGCAGCCTGCCATGTTGTAGCTTTTCGATAAAGAACCGAATTCGACCGCTACCTCCTTTGCCCCGTTTACTTGTAAAATGCTTGGCGCTTTAAATCCTTGGAAAGTAACAAACGAATAAGCGGAGTCATGGGCAATGAAGATGCGGTGCTTTTTTGCCAGCGAAACCGCCTCGGCGAATGTATCCATGCCGACAGTGGCCGTCGTTGGATTACTCGGATAATTTAAAAACATGATTTTCGCATCTTCATAAATGGTCGGAGAAAGCTTGGAAAAAAGAGGAACATAGCCATTTTCCGCATCGAGCGGTAAATAAACGCTTTTCCCCCGTGCGAAATGCACGGCAGTGCGGTAGACCGGATAGCCGGGATCGGGAATCAACACCGTATCTCCCGGATTGAGCATAGCCTGCAGTAAATGTACAATTCCTTCCTTTGATCCGATTAGCGCTAATACCTCGGTATCGGGATCCAACTGCACTCCATATTCCCGCTCGTAAAAACGCGCTACCGCTTCCCGGTATTCTTTGCACCCCGCATACGGCGAATACGTATAATTGGTTGGCTCGTTTAACTCTTCTTTTAATTTTTCCACCACAAAAGACGGCGGCGGTAAATCAGGTGCGCCGATTCCTAAATCAATGACATCGACTCCCTTCTTGATCAACTCTTCTTTTTTCCTTTGAAACTGCGAAAATAAATAAGGAGGCATCGTTTGGACGATATCGGAAAACACATTCATCCCTATCCCTTCGCATGAAATAAATACCTTCCCTCTAAATCTATGCTTTTGCTCATTTATTTCATTCACGGCATCCTAAGTTAACAAAAATGATGGTGAGCGGAACCTTCAACCAACCTAACAAAAACCGTTTCATCCAAATAAAAATAAGCGGCCAGTATCATCATTCGATGATGAAACTGGCCGCTGTCTACGCATGCAGATCGCCGGCAAAGGCGCCGCAATAGACTACGCAGTTTTTTCACTATCATACTTATGCATCCAAGAAATCAGTCATGAATATTTTTTATCGCTGCTTTTGGAAATGTCAGTTACAAGGATCGGATCCCCATCGATACATACTTTAATTCGACAAATTCGAAAATCCCTTCTTTGCCGCCTTCTTTTCCGAGGCCCGATTGCTTCACGCCACCAAACGGCGCTTCGGCTACGGCCGGAAACACATCATTAATGCCGACGATGCCGTATTCTAACTTCTCCATGACCCGATACGCGCGGTGAAGCGAGTCAGTGAAAATATAGGCCGCCAAACCATACGGTGTATCGTTCGCTTGACGAATTACTTCCGCCTCCTCGGCAAACGGCTGCAACGGCAGAAGCGGGCCAAATGTTTCCTCGTTCATCACTTTCATCTCTTTCGTTACATTCGCCAATATCGTTGGTTCAAAGAAATATCCCGGATAAGACCCTTTCCATCGTTTTCCGCCGTAAAGAACGAAAGCCCCTTTTTGCACAGCATCGTTTAAATGGTCTTGCACTTTTCTTACCGCTTCTTCGTTAATCAATGGCCCGATATCGGTTGTTTCATCCAATCCACTGCCAATGGAAAGCTGTTGTACTTTCGCTATTAGTTTTTCCGCAAAAGCATCCCAGACCGTCTGCTGCACATAGACGCGGTTGGCGCAAATGCACGTTTGCCCACAGTTGCGGAACTTGCTCGCCAGTGTCAGTTCCACCGCCAAATCCAAATCAGCGTCTTCAAATACGATCACCGGCGCGTGGCCACCAAGTTCCAGCGACAGTTTTTTCACTTGATCCGCGCTTCCTTTCATCAGCAGCCGCCCGACCTCCGTCGAACCGGTAAACGTAATCAGCCGCACGTCTGGATGACTCATCCAACACTGTCCGATCGAAACGGCATCGCCGGTGACAAGGTTGACCACGCCAGGAGGAAGCCCCACTTCTTCGAGGATCTTCACGATTCGATACGCGGTCAGCGGCGTCTCCGGCGCTGGCTTTAACACGACCGTGCACCCAGCGGCAAGAGCCGGCGCTAGTTTTCGCGTAATCATCGAAGCTGGAAAGTTCCACGGAGTAATCGCGGCGACAACGCCAATTGGCTGTGGGATGACCATCAGCCGTTTATGCTTGTTCGAAGACGGGATAATTTCCCCATAGAGACGGTTTGCTTCTTCGGCATACCAGAGAAAATAGCTGGCGGCGGAATCAATCTCCGCTCTTGCTTCTTTGAGCGGTTTTCCTTGCTCTGTTGTTAAAATAACGGCAAGTTCTTCTTTTTGTTCCTTCATTTTTTCATAGGCCGCGTATAAAAATTGAGATCTCTCTCTTGCCGTTTTCCCTGACCAGTCCGAAAACGCCTGGCGGGCGGCCCGTACCGCTTGTTCTGCATCTCTTTCATCCCCATGCAAAACTTCTGTAATCGTTTCCAATGTCGCAGGATTTTGGACTGGAAGCGTTTTTCCGCTTTTGGCGTCCTGCCACGTTCCATCAATAAAAATCGTTTGCGTGTAACGCGAAAAAGTGTCCATATTTATTCCTCCCCCAAAATAATTCAAACCAGTTGCCGATAAATCCTAAGCATCTCAATGCCACTATATAAAAAACGGGAAGGAAAAATGACAGAAGCATGAAACAAAAAACTCCCTCATTCCCGCTTTTATGAAAGGAACAGGAATGAGAGAGGCATTCTCTTTTTTCAATAATATAAAATCTCAACATATTGACACTTGATACATTTTCGCATGAACGGCGTTTCTAAAAATGCATGGCGGCAGTTTCTTTGGATGTGAGCAATTTGCCGTTCTAATTTAGAAATTTTCTCTTTCAGCTCAGCAATCTCCTTCTGCAGCGCCTGAACATTATTGGTAGAGGGAGGAACCATGTTCGACAAACTCCTTCGCTTTTTGTTTCATCCCTTCTTCTTTAACCGTTCGCTGCAAATCATGCGAGATTTTCATCGAGCAAAACTTTGGTCCGCACATCGAACAAAAATGCGCGACTTTCGCTCCTTCGGCCGGCAGCGTTTCGTCATGGTATTCCCGGGCGCGGTCCGGGTCGAGCGAGAGATTGAACTGGTCGTTCCAGCGAAACTCAAAGCGCGCTTTCGATAACGCATCATCCCGCTGCTGCGCGCCTGGATGTCCTTTTGCCAAATCAGCGGCGTGGGCGGCGATTTTATAAGCGATGACTCCTTCGCGCACATCGTCTTTGTTCGGCAACCCTAAATGCTCTTTCGGCGTCACATAACAAAGCATGGCGGTTCCGTACGCGCCGATGATTGCCGCGCCGATCGCCGATGTAATATGGTCATATCCCGGGGCGATGTCGGTCGTGAGCGGACCTAACGTATAAAACGGCGCACCTTTGCAAATTTCCACTTGCTTGTCGACGTTTTCCTTAATTTTATGCATCGGCACATGCCCCGGACCTTCAATCATCACTTGTACATCATGCTTCCACGCGATTTCCGTTAATTCTCCAAGCGTTTCTAATTCGGCAAACTGTGCTTCGTCATTCGCATCGGCAATCGACCCCGGCCGCAGCCCGTCTCCAAGTGATACGGCAATATCATACGTTTTTAAAATCTCGCATATTTCTTCAAAATGCGTATATAAAAAGTTTTCTTCGTGGTGTGCTAAACACCATTGCGCCATAATCGAACCGCCGCGGGAGACAATACCAGTTGTTCGGTTTACCGTTATCGGTATGTAGCGAAGCAGTACGCCTGCATGAATCGTGAAATAATCTACTCCTTGTTCCGCTTGTTCGATAAGTGTATCGCGGTAAATTTCCCACGTTAAATCTTCGACAACGCCATTGACTTTTTCGAGCGCTTGATAAATCGGAACCGTCCCGACAGGTACAGGAGAGTTGCGAATAATATATTCTCGTGTGGCATGAATATGTTTTCCCGTCGATAAGTCCATAATCGTATCGGCGCCCCAGCGCACCGCCCAAAGCATTTTTTCGACTTCTTCTTCAATGGATGATGTTACCGCGGAGTTGCCGATATTCGCGTTAATTTTTACATGAAAACGGCTCCCAATAATCATCGGTTCACTTTCCGGATGGTTAATATTCGAAGGAATAATCGCTCTACCTGCGGCAACTTCTTGGCGCACGATTTCCGGATCTATGTTTTCACGAATCGCAACAAATTCCATCTCCGGCGTAATAATTCCTCGTTTTGCGTAATGCATTTGTGTCACAGTTTTTCCTTTTTTTGCGCGCAGCGGTTTTCTCTCGAAAGGTGGAATAATCTCTGATTGTTTCCCATTACGAAATCCGTTATCTTCTGGTTTCACTGGACGACCCTCGTATTCTTCAACGTCCCCTCTTTCTAAAATCCAGCGTTTTCTCAGCGACGGCAATCCTTTTTGAATGTCCGGCTGAAAATCAGGATCGGTGTAAGGACCGCTTGTGTCATAAACACGAACAGGTTTATTTTCGATGATTCCTGTTTCTGTCTTCGTCGGACTTAACGTAATTTCCCTCATCGGAACGCGAATATCTGGTCGCGAACCTTCGACATACACCTTTTTACTCGCAGGAAATTGCATAAAAGAAGTGATGTTTTGCATGTAACTTCTCCTCCTTCAAAATAGTGGTGAGGACCTGAAGTTACGCCAAAACGTGGAGCGAGATAGGAGAACATATGCGGAAATAAAAATCGGGTCCTTTTCGGAACCCGATGGAATGCAAATAGCGAAACGTACGCAACAAACACATACACTCCCGCTATCTACTTCCCTACGCTGGCATAACCCAGATCAGGTTCAAAGGGTCAAAGAACTTAAGCGCGTTCTTTTCTCAGTCCAAGCTATTGGACTCCCCTAGTAGATAAGCGACAAAGTTATTTGATTTTTCTTAATACTAACATGTTTATAAAGCAATGTAAATAATTTTATACCGTAAACCGCTTTAAAATCGTTTGCATATCTTCCGCCATTTTGTTTAACGACGAGGCGGACGCAGCAATTTCCTCCATCGATGCCATTTGTTCTTGTGTCGCCGCCGAAATATTCGCTGATCCAGAAGAAGATTGTTCCACAATCTCTGTCATGTGCTCAATGGATGCAGCTACCCGTTGCGCGTTTTCCGTCATTTGCCCGATCGATGTGGATACTTGTTCGATTTGGGCATTGACTTCGCTGATAGATTGGCGGATTTGTTCAAACGATTGTCCAGCCGTTTGCGCAACATCGAGCCCTTGCGATACTTCGCTAACTACTGTTTCCATCGATTCAATCGCTTTTTCCGTTTCTTCTTGGATATAGCCGATCAGCTGCGAAATTTGCTGTGCGGACTGAGCAGACTGTTCCGCCAATTTGCGAACTTCATCCGCCACAACGGCGAACCCTTTTCCTTGCTCCCCAGCTCTTGCTGCCTCAATCGCCGCATTTAAGGCAAGCAAATTCGTTTGCGAAGCGATGCCTGTAATCACTTGGGTGATTTGGCCAATTTCGTTCGAACGCTCTCCAAGACCTTTGATAACTTGTCCAAGTGATTGAACATGTTCATAAATAAACTGCATTTGCTCTTCCATTTGCGAAATCGACTGTTTTCCGGATTGCGCTTTTGTCGATGTTTCATTTACGTTCGTTGAGACGTGCTTCGTATTCGTCGCCACTTGCATAAGCGTATCGGAGATATCGTTCATCGCTAACGATGTTTCTTGCACCGTCTTTACTTGCTGTTCCGAACTTAAGGAAATCGTCTCCATTGTTGACGCAATTTGTTCCGCTGCCTTCGTCGTTTGTTCCGCGATGGCTGTTAACTGTCCGGAAAATTGCGCCATCTCATCGGAATGGCGCTGAATGTTGGCGATGACTTCCTGCCACGCTTGGGCCATGTTATTGAGCGAGAGTGCGATCGGCTTTAATTGTCTTACTTCATTCATAGGAACACGTGTGGACAAATCTCCATTTGTCATTTTATCTAAATGATGATTAATAATAGCAATGGGTGCGATAAATCGCCGATAATTCAACATAGCGGAAACGATGCCAAGAATGGCTCCAAATAATACCGTAATCACAAATGTCCACCAAAACGCTGCGCCACGGATGTCATTTCCTAAACATATACCAAGGTTGATTAAAGCGGTACCGGGAATGACAACGAACATCGTGCGTAAAATATAACTATGTAACGACAACCTTCTCCCTCCCCTTTTTTTCTGTATATAAATAATTTTACTATCAATTATAGAATGCGAGCAAGAAACCCCCTAGTTTTCAGCTATAGGGATGAGAGCGAGCGTCGGACGGGAGAAGGGATTCCCCCAGGAATCCCCCTTCCTTTAGGCATGGAGAATGATCAAGTCCGAGAATTATTTTTGCATTACTACTTTCTTATTGAGCACTCTCGTTTCCAAACACGCAAAATGCCTATCCGAAGCGAATAGACATTTCCTTATTTTCTATATAATAACAATTGCGCGATGCCAACAAAATATTCTGACTCACGAATAATATGGTTCAGCACTACTTTTGCCGTTGGATTTTTGCTTACTGCTTTGCTTTCCGTTTTTATTTGTTGGCATAACTTAATAAAATCAAGACTTTGCTGTAAGCAATGAGATACTAACTGCAACACTTGTTGGTAAAGCTGATAAGGAACGTAATACCCCGTGCGAATGACCGACTCAATGTACCTTACTACTTGCTGATGCGTCGCAGAAAGTACTTCTTCCCATTTTTTCAGTGCCTCAACATATGAGGGCTCTAAGCCGCTAACAAGCTCGCGAATAACAACCGTATGCTCCTCTTCTTGATGTTTCCAAAATTCCGCTTCGTCTAAAATACGCAGCGGCATTTGCTGGCCATAATAAAATTGCATATCTTCCCCCTCCCCATTTTCATCTTTTCGTTTTATGTGTATGGGAAAAAGAGGAAAGATATGCTTATCCTCCGCTAGTATACGTCGTTTACCTTTGTGTCATGCTCTTACGCCTTCTCTAGCGTTTATTGTTTGATCTCTATGTATTTCCTTCATTCGTCTTTTTGCCACAAGATGATAATAAACATAGCAAGCAACGATAAATGGGATGCCGCAATATAGAGCCATGCGCTGGTCTGGAATAAACGCAAGACTGATAATAATGACTAGATTGAATGCAAAAGCAAGAAGCGGAACAAATGGATAAAGCGGTGTTTTATACTTTAGTTCACGAACATCCCCACCTTGGCGAAGAAATGCTTTTCTTCCTAAATAATTAGATAAAGCGATCGACGCCCACACCGCCACAGCGCCAAATCCTGCAATCGACGTTAACCAAACATAAACAGTGCTTTCCGCGTAAATGCTGCATAATAAAGAGAGACATCCAATGACCATACTTGCGATAAGTGCGTTAATCGGAACACCATTTTTCGATAGTTTGCTAAAAAACGGGCTAACCATCCCTTGGCGAGACATCGACCATAATACACGCGATGTGGCATATAGGCCGGAGTTGGCGACCGATAACACTGCCGTAATAATAACAAAATTGATAATGTCTGCCGCATACGGGATTCCGATACTATCAAACACAACAACGAACGGGCTTTCAACTAAACCAGCCTTTTCCCACGGGAACAACCCGGCAAGTACAAAAATAGCTAGAACAAAGAAAAGCAAAATGCGCCATACCGTGTTGCGAATCGCTTTTGGGACCGTTTTTTCCGGCTCTTTGCTTTCTCCCGCCGCAACACCAACCAATTCCGTTCCTTGGAACGAAAAATTAACAACGATCATTGTCACAAGAATAGCACCAAGCCCCTTTGGAAATAGCCCGCCATGGTCCGTAAAATTGGAAAGCATTGGCGCTGGTTGGCCGTTTTTCATGCTAATAATGCCAAACATCGCAGCTAATCCTAAAATAATAAACAATATCACCGTTACTACTTGTAAGCGCTTCACAAAAATTAGAAAGAATATTTATATTTATTTTAATATTAACATCAAAAAAAGAAGAAATGCAAAAAATTTTTTATTAGAATATTAAAAATATAAACCGAATGTTTATTCTATCGTTCATAAAAGTATATTTACAATATTTATTAACTTATGTATATATAATTTTCAAAACATAAAAATAGACATAAGCAACTTATTTGAAAAACTTGTTGCCTATGTCTGATTCGATCATGCGCATTGACCTTCCTTAATTATTTGCGCAAACAATTGGTGGAATTTTTCCCAGCGCTCTCGGAAAATAGGACGAAATCGCTCATCTCTCGATAAATATAGCCACCCTTCAATCTGGAATAAGATTTGCTGTTTGACATCCTCCGTAAGCTGACTGGCCGAGAATCGATCAGATCTATCAATTTTTTCTCCGCTGTTATAAAAAATGACCAGTCAGTTTTTCACTTCTTTTTTTGCTAATCATGGTAATAAAAAATGAGTGTCTATTGTCTTAGACACCCATTCTTATTACATTCCAATTATATCGGCTTCTCCGTCGTCACATACGTTCCGGCAATAAAGTCATGAATCGATCGTTTATCTTCGCGCGCCGCTACCATAATTGCGCTAATAATCAACCCGATGCCAAGCGTGATGACATAAACGAGGCTGCCGACAACGGAACGTAAAAACATCGTCCCGATTCCGACCTTCCCGCCATTGACTTTGGCGATGCGAATGCCTAACAGCTTTTTCCCTACTGTATATCCAGACCAAACCGCTGGCACTACTAAAGCGTAAACAATGTTTGCCAATGAAGTAAACCAGTTTTCCTCCCAGCTGTGCGTAATCAAATACCCGATCAACGTAATAGGAATACCGACAATGATACCATCTAATAAATTAGCCGCTAAACGCTTCCAAAATCCCGCTGGGTTTCTCACCATAATATGTCATCCCCCTGTCTTTATGTTCATTACTATAATGTATTCATTCCCAACTAATCCGATTCATGGAAGTGGGCTTTTCTCCATCATACTTAATCATCGTCTTATTGGCAACAATGATTTACCATAATTTTGCCACCACCACCGAAAGATCATCCGGAAACGCCCTTTTTTCTTTAAACTGGTTATGAATGTATTTTATCATTGTTTTGCCGTCTAAATGAATATGTGGCTTTAGTTGTTCGCGAAACTTTTCGATATTTGTACAAACCGAACGATCGGCTCCTTCGATCGCTCCGTCTGAATATAGCACTAGTGTTGCTCCCGGTTCGTAATGCAGCTTGCCGGTTTCGACGTAAAGATGCGGCAATAGTCCAATCGGCGCACACCCCTGATCCAGTTTCTCCACCAAACCGTTTCGTTGAAATAAAAACCCAGGAGGGTGCCCTGCCGAAGCGTACTCAATAAATCTTTCCTTCGTATTTACGAGCACATAAATAGCTGTAAAGTAATACATCATTCGTCCATTTTCATGATACAGCCGCCGCATATGTTTATTTAATTCCTGAAATACTTCTTGCGGATCAATACCTTTGCGAATCACTCCGTTTAGCAAAGAGCGGACCGACATACAAATAAGCGATGCGGCTGTTCCTTGTCCCATGACATCCATTAAAAAAATTCCATATCGCTCTTCATCAATTCGGTACCAGGCGTACATATCGCCACCTAATTCCCGCGAAGGAATATACGTCCCATAAATATTAATACGGTTAGCCGTCAACGGTTTGCTTAGCACACGTTTTTGCACTTCCCGCGCCAGCTTTAAATCTTCCTTTACAGTGACTGCCGCTTTTTTATTCTTCCACATGTTGGTAAGCAAAAAAAGATAAAAAATAATCTTTCCTTCGCGGTTGCGAATGGCTGTAACGGTCGTTTGCTGAACATATGCCTTTCCGTTTTTCCGCCGCCACCGCATCTTTCCTGCCCACTTTCCTTTTTCGGTTATCGTTTTCTTCATGGTGCTGTAAAACCGCTCATCATAATAGCCGGCACACAACACATGAAACGACTCACCGATGATATCCGTTCCATATCCTGTCATGTTCGTAAAAGCGGGATTAATCAATTGAATCACTAACTGTGCGTCGGTAATCAATAGCGCCTGATACGTATATTCGTATACTTTTTCCGCCAGCAACAATTGCTCGTCCATTTTTTTTATTTTGGTAATATCGGTAATAATCCCGCTTATCATCGCTACATTCCCGTCTTCATCGAAAACGGGAAACGTTTGCTCGAGAACCCAGCGGACCGTCCGGTCTTGCTGATGGATAATGCGGTATTCCTGCTCAACGCTCCCCCCATTCCAAAGAACGGACTGCGTTTTCTCCTGCTTTTCCTTGTCTTCCGGGTGAACTACTTTTTTCCATAGCTCTTCATCTTGATAGAAAGCTTCAGGCGGAAGCCCGCACATCTTTTCACAGGATGCGGAAATAAAAATAAACCGCCTTTCTGTCAAAGTCGCGAGCCAATACACTTGATCCGCCTTATTGCAAAGCACGTTTCGCTCTTCGAGAAGCTGCAGTAATTCCTTTAATGTAAAATCTTTTTCCTTCATTTTTTCTCGAAACTTGCCAATCATATATCGTCATTCTCCGCGAAAATAATGTATTGCCTCTTTTTCTGTTTTAAACAGTTTAATAAAAGAAGAAAATTTAACAATATGGAAAATTTCCTGAAGGGACCCTTGAACACCAGCAACGACCAGCTCTTTTTGCCGCTTTCTCGCCGTCATCACCCCATCGGCAATAATGCCGAGGCCCGCGCTATTAATATATTTCACTTGCTCCATATTTAATATAAGATAGTCGGCTGGCTCTTCGATCAGCTCTGCCATCGCTTTGCGAAACTGTTCAGTATTGTTTAATGTAATGTCTTCGTTCCAAGTGAAAACATGAATGGTTCCATGTTTCGTTCTCATATTCTATTCCTCCAACCGTCGCTCATTTTTCTTGCATTTGCACATATAAAACAAAACGTGATTCCCTTTTTGCTTGACGTAAACGTGGTCAACAATATGAGTAATCAACTGTAATCCTCTGCCGCGCGAGCTTTTATTGACTTCATCCTCTCTTTTGATAGCAAATTTCTTCCCGCGTTGTTTCACAACAATAATTAAATGGTGCCTTTCCCTTTTCCAAAATACTTTAAAAGGCAATTGATTAGTTTTTTGACAATATTCATACGCATTGGTGCATGCTTCCTCCGTCGCCAATCGGAGAAATAGGCAATCATGCGGCGAAAATCCCATGCCGCTTGCTATCTGTTCCGTAATGTCCATCGCCTTCATAATGTCGGCATCTTTCGTGACCGAAATATTTTTGATCACTACTCTATTTTTCATCTTCATTCCTCTTATTTTCGTATGCTAAATGATACATTTGTCTACAAAAATATAGCATGTTTCATCCTCGGGGAAAAACAGCTTGAAATAATTATTTCTCCGTATTTTTTACGCATTATAACAACAAAAGATGTAGTTCTTATGTACTATAATCATTATAATATAAATTTTATTTCATTCCAATTTCCTGTATAGAAAAACATTTCCATATAAAAAAAGGAACATCATTTCATCGAACTTGCACTGAATGATGTTCCTAGTTGATTTTCTTTCCGATGGTTTAGCTGATAAACGAGAGCAATGAGTTGCGAGCGATCGTTCACCCCAATTTTTTGGAAAATATTTGTAATATGGTTTTTCACGGTATGAATGCTAATAAACAGCCGATCAGCGATTTCACGGTTGCTGCATCCTTGAACCAATAAACTTAGTACATCCATCTCCCGGGCGGTTAAATGTTCCGTAAGCACGTCGATATTCAATTCCTGCTTTGGCATATGATCGTAGTTTTGTTTCATCATCATCGTACCGACGCCTATGAGGGCAGTTACATACGCTTCTGCTTCTTTTGTATCTTCTAAATGTTTCATATGCACAGACATTACTCCATGCAGCTGTTCGTGAACAAAAAACGGAATCTCCATTATTATTCCTAGTTTTGTTTCCCGCAATGTCGGTATATAATTGTTCGCCCACTTACCCTCTGTCTCGAAGTAACGATGACAAACATCTTCGTAATATTCTGTAATTTGTCTTTCAGGAATCATCCCGTTGTGAACTTTAATGTTTCTTTTCTGATCCTTTAGCACCGTAAATACAAAATTACCATAGGCCAGTTCTGCTACAAAATCGGTCATCATCCGCAAAATTTCCTCATTGTTTTTCACTACATTCATCGCACGGCCTATTTCTATGAGCATCGATAGCCTCATGAAATGGCGGTCCATTTTGACGTAAGCCGACTCACATATTGTATATAAGCTCCAATACTTGACCATGATGGAACCAATCGAAACTACGGCTTTTGGCAACGAACTGGTTGTTTCGCTGCCAATCACAATCCATCCTTCTATTGCCTCATCCCGTAAAATCGGGTAGGCCAAAACAACTTTAGGTCTAATTCCGTATGTGACAAAAAAGGAAAAGCGCGGATCAAGTGCCGCATTTTCAAAACAAGCGACACTAGGCGGATATTGAGAGTCTGACAGCGGAGGAAAAGCAACTTTAATTGGTTTTCCACACATCTGCTCTGCTTTCTCACCAACGGCGTTGGCAACCATCCACTCACGGTCCCGTTGCTGTATGTACAACAAAAAGTCGATATGATCGTCTATTCTTTGCAACAGATGTAAAAAATCGCCTACATTTAGCGAAGCCTGCTGTGCGCGTTCGGCTGCCGAATCCAGCAAACGAAAATAACGTTCGTATTGTTGTTTTTGTCTGTCGCTGTGAATTAACTCGCTGCATACTAATGACATTTTTTCAATATCATGAAGCTTTTGTTCCACCGCCGATATCGGTTGCTCTGTCGCATGTTCAATCACCGGAATCCATGCTTCAAAATTAGGAAGCTCTCGGATGACCAGCTTCGTCTTTTCCTCAATAAACGCTCCTGCCCAAATCCAATACTCCACTTTTTGTTCCACAAACACCGGGGCAATGATCGCTTTAACTCCCCAATATCCTGTCTGAACAATCATCGGACGCCGCCATTGCGTACCGTCATCTGGAATGTAGATGAAAGGATACGGTTTTTCCGAGTCCCCCGGAGAAAACAACACAAGCTCTGCCAATTCTGTAACATTAGAAATTTTCGTGACCGGCCGACGCTGCAAATCAAACATAATGATGCTTAACCCTGTCAGCGCCGCGTATGCATCTTGTACGCATTGCAAAAGACAGTTTATGTTCAATTCCCCCTCAACTCGCTTACGTTTTTATCTTTATATCCTTATTTATTATTGACGAATAAGCATAAATAAGTCAAGTTTAGGAAATAGAAGATAAGTTTTACATACAATGGATCTGAAAGCGTCGAGATGAGATTACCAGATTACCAAGAAAGATTCATCTAGCAATTATTCTTTTCAGTTATCCTAGCGAAACATGGGTAACGCAAACATGGCAACAAGAGACGACGTCGCTGATCTTTCGGCCATTAAACTAACGATGCTGGAAGCCTCGGAAAAAATCAACGAAATCATTAGCGGACAAAAACAGCAAGATAAAATTTTAGAAATCCTTGCTCGTTGGAACAAGAAAGCGAACTGCACGCGCCTAAGCGGGTGAAGTAGTACAGGGGATAGAAATCTCCAAAAACTACAATGAAATAACGAAGCAGGCGCCTTATGCGATGCCTGCTTCCTCGTTTTGCACGATTTTTTCTACACACTACACATACGTAGACTGCTGATTACAGAAAAGAACATTTTAAAGCCAACGAAAGCTATCTTTCCATATCTCCTAGCTATCATGCTTTACTATTTTATAAGTTCTGTTTCTATCGTTTTCCTTTTGATATCATGAGGAAGGTTTTCCATAATAATAGTAATTTTCTCGTATTCACCTTCTCTTAGAACGCTTTTGTCGCCTTTCATTAAATAGGTGTAGACACCAATAGCAATAAATAATCCGAAAGTCCAAGCATTATCCCAAAGAAAGCGAAGGCCTGGAATTAATAAGCCTAGTACAGGGATGGCTACACCGATCACAAGAGCATAAACTCCGTTTTTATTAAAACCGGTAGTGTAATTGTAACGACCATTAGGTTCATATAACTCTTTAAGATCCAATTGTTTCCGGCGAACAAGCCAGTAGTCTGCAATAGCAATACCATCAATCGGACCTAGTAAAGCAGCATATGTTCCGAGCCAACCAAATATATAGTTTCCAAAGTTTGACATGATATACCATGGCTGCAACAAAATAGCAAACAGCCCGGTAATAAGAACACCAATTCCAAACGTAATTCGTTTCGGGTATAAATTTTCAACAGCACGGGCAGGAGCTACAATGTTAGCCCCAATGTTAATGGTTAAGGAAGAAATAACAATTACAATTGTTCCCAAAAGAATGACAAATGGCGGGAACTTAGCAAGTAGTTGTACAGGATCCCAAATCGCTTGGCCGAAAATTACGACAGTCGCTGATGTAACTGCTATTCCAATGAAAGAAAAGACGGTCATCGTAATTGGGAGAGAGAAGCTTTGAGCAACCATTTGCGATTTCTGACTTTTAGCGTAACGACAAAAGTCAGGAATATTCAAAGCAAGTGTA
Organism: Parageobacillus genomosp. 1; assembly: GCF_000632515.1. GTDB lineage: Bacteria > Bacillota > Bacilli > Bacillales > Anoxybacillaceae > Saccharococcus. The sequence goes on along the minus strand of NZ_CM002692.1, from coordinate 239,110 downwards.
GCCCAGAAACCGATAACACCTGTTAGGGCTGGAAAAAATACTTTTAAAAACTCCCCAGTGGTTTTAAATTTAGATGGCTGCTCTAAAATAGGTCCCCAACCTCCCGCGTGAGTGAACGCCCAGATGAGGAGAATGATTGAAGAGATGCCCACTACAGGAGCAGCAATGGTGCTTAGTCTTTTAATGGCTTCGGGGCCTTTATAAGCAACCCCTACATTCAGAGCCCAAAAGAAAGCAAATACGATGGCCGTATGTCCGGGCAAGTTTCTCCAAGCAGGGAATGAGGCTGCTAACAATGTATCAATCGCACCTGTTCCAATCCACGTATTAATTCCGAACCATCCAGCGGCTACAATCGCGCGGGCTAAGGCCGGAATGTGTGCTCCTTTATCTCCGAACCAAAGCCGTGCAAAAACAGGATACGGAATTCCGAATTTTGTGCCAGCATGTGAATTTAATAAAATCGGGATGAGGACAATAACATTGCCGAGGAAAATAGTTCCAACTGCTTGCCACCAGTTCATGCCTAGAGCAATCATGCCACTGGCCATGGTGTAGGAAGGGATACATAAACACATACCAATCCACAAAGTAGCAAAGTTTAGTCCTTTCCATGAATGTTCCTCGAGGGTTGTCGGTCGCAAATCATCATTCCACAACTCACTTCCACTCAACTTTTTAGTCACTTCTTCTGTCAGGATTACAATGCCATTTTGCTCAATCTGCGTTTTCATCAAGAACCCCCCTTTTTTATAGACTAAATCATTTGAAGTCTCATGTATGCTTCAAGGACGACGATCTCGATAAAATTACCGTGCATCGCACACTTCTCGAATGACTCGCTTATCCATTTCTCCGATGATAACTACGCTTTGGTGTTATGAATACTAACTTTATTGTATAGAATCAAAAAACCTCATTCATTGGACAAAATGTAAAATTATTTATATACTTTTTTATATATTTTGTATATTTTAAAAATTCTGATGTTAAAATCATAATTATTGAACGAGAGAACACTCTCTAAAATATTGTTTTTCTTTGAATTTCTTCGATTTTCACAAGGATACATCTAGAATGGACTCAGAAATCAGTATAGATCTTGAATATATTTAAGCTCCATCGCCCCCTATCACTCCAATTTTTTAAAAGAAAAGAACAATTTTTTTCATGACACACAAAAAACCTGGCACGTTCGTATCGTGCCAGGTTTCTATATTCGCTACTCATGGTTCCATTGGCTTTTTCTTTATCAATGTTGCGATTTGATGCTTGATACTCTGCTTTCCTTTTTATGATCTCGCATGTATACAAGGAATAACGAACTTGCAAACCATGTAATCAAACCAAAAATAAAACTTCCCCACCAATTGTGTGTAAATTGTAGGGAAAATAACACCGCTAATACACAAATAAAACACCCGACCATTCCATAAACAGATCCTTGCGCTGTTTTTGCTGCTTCTTTAGATCCGTTCTTCGTGCCAACCATCATCACGGCAACGACCATAACAGCTGGGAATGCCGCGAAAATGCCCCCGATAACTTTCCATGGCAACAGTTTTGCCGTTACATAACTTAGTACAACTGCAGAGCCGCCAAATAAAAAACGGAAAAATAAATCACGTCCATCCATAAAAATCACCTTAACTTTAGAAATATCTTGAAATAAAAGCATAAGCAATGGATACAATAAACCATCCAGCCAGCGATTGTGCAAGCCCGCGTTTCCAACCTTGCTTAGTACAAAGATAAACGACCGCTATTGCGCACATAATATTCATGAACATCCCGACAACTGCCCCTTGGGATAGAACAATCGACTTTTCCACTAACTCACCGCCTTTTACATCTAAGCGAAGCGTCAATAATGCCGCGAAAAATACAGCAGGAAAGGCCGCAAAAATTCCTCCGATTTTTGATCCTAATTTTCTTGAGATAATGGTAGAAGCGACGACCGCGCCTCCGCCTAATAAAAATCGAATAACAATTCCACTCATCGATAATATCTCCAAGATAGATTCATCCTTTCTTTGGCGACCAATCTAGCGGAATAAATATTATTTTTATATATTTATTTGTGAATATTTTCACGTATATATTGTAAATGATGATGGTACAAACATTTGTGAACTTTTATTTAATTTTTTGATTGTAACGCTTACACTTCCAAAGCTGTAACAAATATTTGAATAAAACCACTCACTATGTAAAAGAGTGCCGTACTTTCGAAATTTCCGGAATCGTACAGGGACAAAAGCGGAAATAAAACATAAATAAATAATACAGTGACGATAATTTGATCGGGAGTGAAATGTAATGAAAAGGATTGACCATGAGAAAATGAAGAAGATACGTGCTAAATTTAAGCATGATCTTCAAACTTGCCATGTCGATAAAACAAATGATAAGCCGCAAATCGATTCTGCTTTTGAACCTGTGCATACTTCTGAATCTAGTTTTGCGGATGAAATAAGTCATATGCTTGCCAAAGAGGATATTGATGAAACCAATCGTACTGATGATAAGGACCAATACGGAAAAATATGTTCTATGACTATAAAAAGCCCATTCTCCACGTTTGTAGAAATTGACGATTTTCTTCATCCTCCTGTCTTTGGCGGTACAGTTCAACATACATCTGAATTTCTTGACCTAAACAATAGACAAATTCCCCAATTAGACACAAAACTGTTTTATACGACAACTTATTATCCTGAACAGCCTTATTGTTGTTTAGTTTCCTCTAAAATTCACGAAATTATATTTTTCACTGACACTGTTCACACTTATGGCACGAAGAACAAAAAAAATCATTATAAATCCATAGTGGTTCCTGTACATGACTCGCTATTTACAAAAACAAAAGAAACAAATAATCGATCTTGTACTTCTCACGATTTCATACAAATTAGAGTTCCAGTCGTAGTCGGGGAGTACGAAATAGAAATATGTTTAGAAGAAGATGTTGTGTTTGAAGAAGAGATTATGAAAGTGAACGAAATCTCTAAGGAGGTCGTACTGACAAATTGCAAATTCGCACCTACTCAATTTTCGCCATCATTCGATAATGGGACATGTACAGCATTAAAGGGAAATTTATTTATAGAAGGATATATACATCAAAATATTAAGTATACTGCAATTTACAATAGAAATGAGGGTTCTACACAAAAAGAACCAGTAGCTCATTTACATCAATTACGCCAAAAAATTGTATTGGATTTAATCATTCATTTACTACAAGTACAACAAGTTCGAGTCAGTTATGATGGCAAAGGGATCTAGAAGATCATCGAATATATTTAAAAAAAATCCTCTCCTTTTTTAAAAATGGGAAAAATAGCTATTATATACACCCTTACTTTAAAATGAATGTTGAATATTGTATTAGCGTAGAGCTTGAGAAAAGCTCAAAAAAATAATAATAAGGAGAGGATTTTTGATGAGTAATGGGCAATTTTGCAATAAATCGAATAAACAACCGATTTCCCCTGCTTGTCCAGTAGAAGCGGCACAACAATCACGTTTTGCCGATGAAGCTACTCCGCTAGTCACTACACCAGGTCTTACACCAACTCTTAAAGTTCCGGTTGTACTAGCAGAGAGAACCATTCAAGTTGTTTTAGAGGCAGATATTCCGCTTAATCCGCCAGCAACTGAAATTAAGAGAGTGACAAAGAATGTATTTCTAGAACAAGTGAAACTGATACCTGTTAGATTTGTGCGCATTGGCAACACGGACTTCTTTAGAGTCACAAGAGCTAAATTATTTGTATCAGGATTCATTCGCAAAGATATTGAATATGCTTCCACTGCATGTAATGGAGCACTTGTAGATAGAATTGCGGATATTTCGTTTTCTGGTTTTACAGAACTTGAAGAGGGTGATTTCCTCACTTTCCCAATTATAGGTATTTCAGCAGACAGCAAAGCTTTCTTCCTCAACGAGAAAAACGACTTAGTTCCTCGCTTAGATAAATATTTCTTCCAAAATCTCGTCAAATATAATGAACAACCATACGGTGAATTAGTAGGTGCAAATTTCTACGAAGTGGATTTTTCACCAATTCAGGTAACTCCTGAGGGACAGTTTAGCACGTTGCGCGAAAAAATCGTATTGGATCTTACTGTAAAAGTATTACAAGTCCAACAAATGCAAGTTGCAGCTACACAAGTCACTCCTGCTTTCCCTGAAGGTACTGTTGATTGCTAATAAGCCTTTAAGCTATTTGTGAGACAAGGAAGCTCCTTTTTCTAGTGGTACATCTATTCTATCGAAGGAATGCTTCCTTGTCTCTTTTTCTATCGATTTTATTTTTACTCAAGTACAATTCTTTTAATAATTCGTTTCGAGTATATATGGCAATGCATGACATGCTGACGAGACATTTTACAAACTAAAAAAATTAAAACAAATGACAATGAATACGATCTATCCTTCCAAAATCAAGAAACAAAAAAGATATATACTATTCAACAATCACCCCCGATCGTTCAAGAACGCAAATAGTTAGGTCTCTTATGTCTTTTGCACCCGTGCTCGTTAGCATGGCTAGCTGGAACATCAATGAACATGATGAATACTAAAATATCTTTTTTCGGCTATCTCATTCTCCGAATATTCAATCGCCTGATTTTTGGAAATTGAAACATTTAGCCTATAACTTGTCTAATCAAACTTATTATCCTGCTCATATATTGATATCGAAATATCTTGATATTAAAAGGAGTGAAACATATTGTCAAAACATTGGGAAGAAAAATGTAATGACAACAATAAGCCAAGAGTAAGATGTAATTGTACTAATGGGCAAGCGGTGACGGTACATGGACCTGCAATACAAGGACCTCCGGGACCTCCAGGACCTCCAGGGGCCGGTGCTATCATTCCATATGCATCTGGACTAACTCCTGTTGTACTATCTACAGTTGATGTTGCAGGTGTAATAGTTAGTACTGGAGCTATCGTTGGATTCGGAAGTTCTGCGCCAACTACTGATATTAATACAGGAGCACTAACTCTAGGTGTCGGTGTCGGGAACATTCCTGACTTCGCATTTGTAGTTCCTCGTACCGGAACAGTCACATCCATATCTGCCTTCTTTAGTGCTACAGTGGGGGTAACTTTAGCTGCAGCTGGAACAGTTAGAGCAGAATTATGGAGGGCATCTGCACTAAGCAACACCTTTACTCCAACAGGCGTTTTTGTAGATTTAGCACCAGCCTTCGGCCCTGTAGTTACCGTTGGCAATACTGCAGCTAATACTGCTTCGGCGTCATTACCGGTAGCTGCCGGTGACAAACTACTACTAGTTTTTTCCTTAAGAACATCTGGACCTACTCCAATTAATATCGGTGCTCTTACAGGTTTTGCAAGTGCGGGTGTTGGAATCAGTTAATTTAAATAGCCCACGACCTAGTCGACACAAAAGGGAGACATCCTCATGATGAGGATGTCTCCCTTTTGTGTCGAGGAAAAAATTTTATTTTTTCCTCGACTAACCCCTCCTAAATGCTTCGCATTCTAGAAGGGGAATGCGTCGCGGTTTTTTGTTCAAACAGCCGTTCTAACTAATCCACATCCACCGCCTATATTTCCTCCGCTAGCTCTTTCGCCGGCAGCTGTTTCATCACCGCATCGTATATTTCTTTCGCCTTTTATGCGCAACGATAAACTATATTGTATAGTGGACACAATATAACTCCCAAAAAAGAAAAACGGCGCTTACAGCCCGAACAGTGTAAACTGTTCGAGTCAGCGCCGATATGAATCGGTGATCCGATTTCAATCGTGACCTGCCTCACCATGGGATTGTCAAGTTAAGCGGTGGCTCGCCGAGTACGTCAGCCAGCTGCTGTTTGATATTGTCTAATGTCTCTGGTGACTTGGCTTCGGCGCGCAGAACAAGGATAGGCTGCGTATTCGACGGACGCACCAGCCCCCAACCGTCTTTGAACTGGATACGGGCGCCGTCCACGTCCACGACCTCGTGACTACTCGCAAACCGCTGTTTGACCGCGGCGATGGCTTCCGCCTTCTGCTCCTCCGGGCAAGGCACGCGCGTCTCCGGAGTGGCGTGATACCGCGGGACATCTGCAAATAGCTGCGACAGCTTGCGGCCATCATTGGAGAGTATGCGCAATAGCCGTCCCGCCGCGTACAAGGCGTCATCATAGCCGTAAAACTCGTCATTGAAGAACAGATGTCCGGACATTTCGCCTGCAAACGGAATCTCTGGCCGGCTGCGCAGCGTTGCCTTAATGTGTGAATGGCCAGTGCGATGGAAGAACGGTTTGCCGCCGAGCCGCTCGATTTCCTCGACCAACGCCTGCGAACACTTAACCTCTACCGGCGCTTCGGCCCCCGGATAGTGACGGAGAATCTCGCGCCAGAATAAAATCATCAGTTGGTCGCCCCAGAGGATGTTTCCCTCTTCGTCGACGACACCCAATCGGTCACCGTCACCATCGAATGCCACACCGAGATCCGCCTTTTCCCGTCGCACCACGTCAATTAAATCCTTCAGATTCTCTGGCACCACCGGATCTGGATGGTGATTAGGGAATGTCGGGTCGGATTCGCAATACAAAGGGATGACCTCGCACCCCCATGCCTCCAAGGCTTTCGGCGCAATCGTCGAAGGGGTCCCGTTGCCGCAATCGACCACTACCTTGAGCTTGCGCGACCCCAGCTGGATCTTGTTTTGCAGCATTTGCAGATAGGCCGGCTCGATGTCGAGCGTCTCCACATATCCTTCCTTCCACGAGTCGCTGCGGTTGATTCCTTGTGAGTTAAGAATCCGTTCCATCGTCCGTCGCAGCTCCTGGATGCGCTCGCCATAAATAGTAGTCTTATTCATCGCAATCTTAAAACCGTTTTCGTTGCCCGGGTTGTGGCTGGCGGTGACAATGATGCCGCACGGCACATTGGTGTGCTCGAGGCTGTAGTAGAACATCGGGGTTGTCACCTGACCGATGTCGATCACCCAGCACGACGCCTGGGTAAGCCCTGCAATCAGCGCACGGTGTAATGCCGGCGAAGAGATGCGGTTGTCGTGACCAACCACCACCTTCTGCTCACCGGCTTGCCGGACCATTTCCGCAAACGCCGTTCCTAGCAAGTAGGCAAAATTTTCGTCCAGTTCCTCCCCCGCACGTCCGCGAATGTCGTACTCCTTAAACACGTGCGGTGGTAGGACGGATTGTTGGGACATCGAAAGGCTCATCAAAAACCACCTCCAATTGCAAGGATTGTGCCATGGCTTCCGTCAATAGATAGGAAAGTGTCGACTCAGCGCCCCGATTCAGATTCGTCCCGTCCGGGGCAAGACCGTCACAGCAACTCCCGTCGCTCGGATCGGCGAGGGGGATGCCGAGGTCGTTTTCTCCGTAAAACCAATCACGACAGCGGCGAACGACCTCGCGGTAGGCATCATCGTCCAACACCCGATAGGCCTCGCGCGCAGCCAAGGCCAGCTTCATCACATCGACAGGCTGTTGGTCCCAGTCAGCACGCCGGTCGCCTTCACACCAGCCGCGATTGCCGATGGGACGAATGACACCGTCGTGTCTGCTCATCTTATCCACCAAAAAGTCGAGGCTCTCTTTGGCCACCCGTAACGTCTCAGCGCGTCCGTGGTACCGATAAGCCACAAACAGTGCCCACGGCAATAGTCCATTGGCGTAGGTAATTTGCGGCTCATACCAATGCCAACCATCTGGCCTATGCGTGTGGTAAGCGTCGAGCAAACGCCGCTCGAACACGTCCGCCAGATTTGTGAGGTCGTCCTCGGTCACACCGGAAGGCAAAGCCGAGCCGTCTCTTCGCTTAGACAACAGCAGGCAGCAAGTCGCGAGCCCCCAGGCCTGGCCGCGCAAAAACCGCAACTCGCCGCTGGCCGAAAGCGCCCGGCGCAGAATCTCGGCGGCCGCACAGCGCCGGGCATCATCTTCGAGATTCACGTAGGCCACTGCCGCCGCCCAGAGGGACCGGCCCAGACAGTCATCCGAGCGCGACTCCGATTCCGGAGTCCGGTTAAAATAAAAGTTGTTCTGAAACCAACCGTCCTCCCTCTGTGCCCAGAGCAAGAAGGCTAGGTACCGATCCAGCAGCCGGTATAGCCTCCGGCGCTCCTCGGACTCATCATCTCCCAATAGATCGAGCCACTCCATGCACGCCCAGATGGCGCGCGCGTTATCATCAGTCGAGTAACCTTCTCGACGGCGCGGGATACGCCCGAGGCAATGCTCGAGCAACCCCGTGTCGTCAGTCATGCGTTCCAGATGATCGAACTTAACGACTGACGGGGACAATAGGCTCCACCTCACCTTCACTCCGCTCTGCAGTCTTTGCATCACCGTCCGTTTCGCCGCAGAGCTTTGCAAACAGTTGCAGATATTGCTCGCCGACGCGTGGCCAGTGCGTCGTTGCACCGATTTGTCTGATCTTCTCCTCCCATTGCCGCATAGCTGCTTCATCAGCTAGCAGCTGCCGTAGTTGCCGCTCCCAGGCAGCGGTGTCGCCGTACGGCAGCAGCAGTTCCTCGCACCCGCGCAGCAGGTCGCGGGCATGTTCATATGGCGTCGAGAGGACCGGACGACCCACGCCAACCGCGTAGGCCAAGGTGCCGCTAGTAATTTGCTGCATCCCCGGATACGGGGTGACGTAAAGGTCACACGCTGTCAAGTAGTCAACCAGTTCCTCCTCACTGAAATAGCGATCAATCATCCGTACGTTCGCCTCCAGCCCAAGGCGACGGATCATCTCCTGTAACTCCTCGCGGTACGCTTCCCCTTCGCGCTTTTTCACTTCAGGGTGTGTCTGTCCAGCGATGACATATAGCGTCTCCGGCACTTCGCGGACGACTCCCGGCAAGGCTGCGATCACCGACTCGATGCCCTTGCCGCGATTGAGCAATCCAAAGGTAAACATGACCTTGCGCCCTTCGAATCCCAAGCGACGGCGGAGGCGATCCCGTTCCTCGCCGCTCGGCTCCGGTGCACCGTGCGGAATGTAGAAGATTTTATGCTCCGGCAAGTTAAACGCTCTCGTTAGGTACGGAATCGCCTGACGGTTCATGACCACGATAGCGTCGCTCGCATCGGCGATTTGTTGCTGAATACGGCGATAAGGCGGTTGAGGATCGGCAAAGATGGTGTGAAACGTCGTGACGAGCGGCTTCTTCAGGGCATGGACGAAGTCCAGTATGTATTCACCCGCTTCGCCTCCGAAGATGCCGAACTCGTGCTGCAGGACCACCACCGAAACATCGCTGCGGTTGACCTGTTCCGCCATCTGCGTGTAAGCGGCCCGGTCCTGCGCCGGTAAAGGCCAGAACTTCGGATCGTTTCGATAGGCCGAGTCGCCATCGGTTTCGTTATAGAGCACAATTACCGGATCAACATCGCGCCGTTTGCCGGCGACGCACACGCTCTTAAGAAGATGCTCCGTGAACGTCGCAATGCCGCAACGACGCGGTGGATATGTACTGACGTATGCGATCCGCTTCATGCCTGCATCACCTCTTTCGGTTGGTTGATAATGGAATCTTTGAACACCTCGCCGGCAGGCGCCACGGTCCGGTACCCGAAAATGCTGTTGCTTAGGCGGCTGCCGTCGCGCACGACTGAACGATCCCAAAGGATGGAGTTCGAACAATGCACGCGGGCACCGATGTGGCAGTTATCACCAATCACCGCATATGGACCAATCACCGCCTGGTCGCCTACCTTCACCTTATTACCAATCAAAACCGGCGGCACCAAGAAGACACCAGAGCCGAATTCGACGTCTTCCCCCGCCCAAACACCCGGCTGAATCTGACGTCCATGCATAGGTAAAGGAAACCGGCGGTCGAGCACATCCCAATGAACCTGACGATAACGGGCCGGAGTTCCCATGTCGCGCCAGTAGCCATGGCTTACCATACCGTAGACGCCGGCGCTTTCCCGAATCAGGCGCGGGAACGTTTCACGCTCAATCGAGACCTCGCGCTGCGCCGGAATATAACGCATGACCTCCGGCTCGAGTATGTACAAACCGGCGTTGATTCGGTTTGACGGCGCCTCTTCAGGGCGAGGCTTCTCAATAAAACGCAAGATCCGTCCGGCATCATCCTGTTCAACTACTCCGTATGAAGAAGGGTCTTCTACTTCTGTCAGTGCAATGGTGGCGATTCCACCGTGCTGGCGGTGAAACTCAAGAAGAGGAATCAACTGTGGCAAGTGAACGATGTCGGCGTTGACGACCAGGAACCGCTCATCGAGCAATCGCTCCGCGTTCTTGATGGCTCCTGCCGTCCCCATTGGAAACGGTTCGAGAGCGTACTCAATCTTCACTCCCCAGCGCCGTCCGTCTCCGAAGTAACGGCGAATCACATCCGAACAGTGGTGCGCGGCTATAACAAACTGATCGACGCCTTGTTCACGCAGATGAGTGATGAGGTGTTCCAACCATGGGCGATTCGCAATGGGCGCCATCGGTTTCGGAAGGTTTTCAGTTAATGGACGTAGACGTGTACCCAAACCTCCAGCTAGCAGCAATGCTTTCATTTTGCCATCCCTCCATTAGTTTCGAACTTCGTAGGGTTCACTTCATTATTATGAAGACCGAAACAGATGGATGATGAAAAAATGAAAGATTAAGAGGTAAGTTGTTAGCACTCAATATCTCTGGTTGCTAATAATAGTATACATAATATTCCATGATGATGGCAAGTAAAACGCTTTTTGGGATAATCGCCGTAGCATCGATGTCGTTTGGGTGGATCACACCGAGTTTGCTTAGCGATGCCATTGCAGTTGCGGAACAATCCTACTATTCTGCGACTTCACGTGCCACCCAGTGCTGAGGCGTGCGCAAAATGAAGAGCGTCAGAGGCTAGCTTTGCGGTATAATACAATTGCCAACATAATATGGATAATATGGATTCATTCGTGATAAAGGAGGAGAAGACGCCATGCCTTATCCGCTCCCGCCATACCGCGTGGGTATTGCCGGCGCAGGCGCTTTTGCTGCGTTCTTGGCCGGCGCGCTCGCTCCGTTGCCGGAATTTCAGTTGACGGCTGTTGCCGGCCGTACTGACGAAAAGCGCCAGCGCGTGCTGGCCGCCTATCGCCACCGTCGATCCGATGAGGTTGCCCCGCGCGAATATCGGGAAGCAAACGAACTTATCCGCGATCCGGACATCGACGTGGTGATCTTGACGACACCGCCCCACCTCCACGCACCGCTCGGCGAGCTGGCATTGACGCAAGGCAAGCACCTGCTTCTGGAGAAACCAGGGGCACTAACTTCAGCGGCGCTGAAGGACAATGCCCGGCTCGCAACGAAACAACGGCGCGCGTTCGCCGTCAACCTGGTCTTGCGCTACAACCCGTTGGTGGAAGCGGTCAAATGGATGCTCCGCCACCACCTGTTGGGCCGTGTGTACCACGCCAGTCTCCACAACGCCGCACACCGTGTCGCATCCGGACATTGGTTCTGGAACCGCGAACGGAGCGGAGGCATTTTCATCGAACATGGCGTTCACTTCTTCGAAGTCGGCCGGCACTGGTTTGGCGAACCTGAAGATGCGCATGGTTTCGCCGTAACCGAAGCAAACGGTGAGCAGTCGCGCGTGTGGGCGAGCGTGATTCACCGCGGCTGCACACGTCAAGGCCATGTACAGGAAGCGCGAGTGGCGACAAAAGAAGCGGGACTCCTGCACGAATACGTACCGGTCCAGTATTACCACGGATTCACAATGGAGGCGGACGCTCCCGAGTCGACGCAGTGGGAAGTCCACTGTGCTCAAGGGCGGATTGTGCTCGAAGGCTGGATTCCCCAACGGCTGTACATCGAGGGCGTGCTCTCGGCAGAACAGGCGGAACTAATCGACGCCTTGCTCGACACCGTGCCTACGCAACCAGCAGCAAACGCTGGCGAACAGGTACGGGCATGGGCCGCAGCGCGGTTGTCTCCCGATATGTCGGCGCCCGATCATACATCCTCGTCTTTCTTTTCCCGCCTACCGTATCGGCGGACGTTGTCATTGGTTGATCGACAAGCGTGGTATGAGGCGATGGCCCAGGCCCGCTTCCTGGATTTTTGCCGGATGATCCAAGACCCGAACTGGAGCGGACTGGTGACGCCAGACGACGCTGTAGCCGACCTAGCCCTTGCCGAAGCCTGCACAGCTTCCGAAGCCTGGCAGGAGGGCCGGATGCGGGATTCTACATCCAATCAAACGAGACCGCTTTAGCTGGGATTTACATACCTGACCACCTCCTCTCTGGACATCATCCAAGAAATTCCGCCTGTTGGGCGTACGAAAAAAACCGCCAATCAGGGAAACTCCTGGTTGGCGGTTTCAGCTTTTTATGGTTCTGACGTTGGAAATCAAAACCACGCTATCATTTTCCTTTGCATAACGCCATTATACTTGCAGGAACTTTTTCCACTCTTATCTCTTTTGGCTTAAAACATAATTTACACAAAATTTTATACATCATCGTTTTTTCATTACCTCTACATTTATTTAAAATAAACAAAATTTAAATGTTTGTCTATTTCGGGCTAGCTATGTTTTGCATAGGATGTACTATCCATGTAAAACGGAGGTGTACAAAATGTCAGGTGGCTTGCGGTCAAACTTTGCTTTAATTGTTGTGCTGTTTATCCTTTTAATTATTGTTGGATGCAGTTGTTTTTTCGGTCGTTACTAATCTAGAATCCTTTTCAAAGCTTTACCGGATGGATCATATAGATCTGTCCTTTTTTTATTCATTTATTTTTCAAGGCAACCTAATTACTCTTTTGTTTCCCTTACTGCTCCAAAAACTCATAAATATTTGTTTGTTGTTAATAATGGAAAATAGCTATAAAACTATTATATGTTTGCTTGCAACAAAACCAAAGCGTTACTCTTGTCTCCCCTAGCTACGCAAACTCCCTCTTAGCCAGGCGCGAGGACGATAAGGTCCGATAGGGATTTGGATTAAGCTTGTTTTCCATCGCGAATCGATCTTGTAAAGTTTATCACATAAGTTCACATCAAATCCGAGAAGCGGGTGCCCGCCCATCCCCAGGGCCGACGCCACCAAGAGCAGTCGTTGCACGAGCATTCCCGCCTCCATTTGTTGAATGCGATATCCTCTGTACCCTAATTCCATTTGAAGGTGATCCCTGTCTCCTACCACATGCAGACAGAGCGGCACTTGGAACAGATTAACATTGTCCATTGACATTCCGTATTGCAGGTAGTGACGATAATCTCCAGAACGTATCCGTCCTAACGCATGAACAGCACTATCATAGTAGTAAGCACCATTTGGAACATCTTCAACGTTATAAAAACAGCCATACAGGGAGACACGGGACGGCGGCTTCTCATATTCTCCATCTAAATCATTTCGATACGTGAAAGAAAGCGTCGCCTCTTGCAACAAAGTGGCCAATTGTTCTTGACTTACCTTTCCCAAAACAAAATCCATACCTGGTGAATATCGCGTCTGGCAGACTGACGCCAGATCATACGATAACCGCTTCACACAAGGCAAAACTACCGCTTGGACCCCACAGGTACCTTTCTCCTCTACCTTAATCTGCCGAAATAATCGTGATGATTCCAACATCGACGCTTCATTCATTTTTCTCAGCATCGGATAGTCAATGATCCTCCGCGACCGAATATAGTAATGATGCTGAACTGCTGGCAATTCTCTGCACAATTCAGTGGCAGAAACATTTTCTTCTAAGTTATTATCGTTATCAAACCAAGTGATCGAAGACTCCACAGATAATGCAATAACCGCATATATACTCTCTTCCTGTTCGGATAGTCCAAGCAGATGGTTGATCGCCCTATCAAGAAATTGAAAATACACTGTCGATGCGAAGCCGAACTGTTTCGCCACTTCCAACAGCTGCCCGATTAGCACGCCAGCATCCAGCCCTTGCAAACGGTAAGCAAAATTATTGTATTTAAAGAAATTTTTCCAAAACATTGTCGATACAAAAACAATACCGAAACAAGCCGACACGTCACAGCGATTGCCCAAGGCCCTAGTTAGATAGGAATCGAAATTGCCTTCCCGCAACAATACCAAACGATGGTGTGCCACATCGTAATGGTACACTCCTTCTGGAACATCCTCCATTTTCAAATACACGTATAATTCGTTTGGATACAGCGCCCCTCCGGAAGGAACAAAACGCCGGTACAAGTACATTAGGTTTGCCGCTTGTTCCGTCGGACCCATGGAAAAGGATAGCTGGCAAAATTGAGTAAGGCCGAAAACGTACCAGAGAAAATGACCTATTTCTTCTAGGTCGAGCTTTCCAGACGCTTTCCTTCCCTCAAGCGTTAACGGTACTTCTGGAGAAAGCGGAATCACTGGCAAGTTACGGTACAGCTTATACGCAAGCGGCGCATCTTCCCAATCGACCTCCCAATCTGGCGGCATAATCTTATCGATGTCAAAATGAAGATGGTGTAAAAATGTCTCTAGCTTCATCCTCCTGCCTCCTATGGGAACGGATGGGGATGTGGATTAAGCTGTTCAAGCGTGAGCGGTTGTTTCGTATACCCGAGTTCCATTGGTACCCGGAGCACCCTCTCCAGACCTGTCACGCGGGTAAGGTGATGCCCAAATGTCATCGGTAACATTCCCGGAATCAGTACTTTCACGCAATATAATCCGTTTCGTTTGATTACCGGTGTTGTCTGGTCCACCACAATTACCTCGAGGTTCAATCGCCGGAACTTCTGAAGAATGTCCCGCAGGTCATCTGTCAAGTCCGCACTCTTCGTTTGCTGCTTGAATTCCTCTTCAAACGTTCGCAACGGACGATGATCATCCAACAAAAATTGCAGGCGCTCCTCTGCTTCCGGCAAACCGTACAGCATGCCATGGTCCTCCATCTGCTGTACTAATAACGGATCGTGTAACATTTTCTCATATTTCTTTCGGTTTGCCTCAAATTTCTCGTCAAGCACAAGCATCATGCCTGCTAACTCGTGAATCGCGCTTTTCACCGCCCGTAGGGGGTCCGGATGAGCTCCAGCGGCACAGATGAGATTCAACCCCTTTTGTTTCCTGTTTTTCGCCACTGCCCAAACGCTTGGAATTCCATGTTCCATCGTCGAGTTGAAAAAATACAGATCATATCCCGCCACCGCACGTACACGGTCAACCATCAACTGTAATTCTTTATCGTTAGCGGAACGAAGGTCAAGACGCGGAAGAGGTAGCTGCGCATACCAAGTCATTAAGAATGAATCACGCTCCACCACCTCCAAAATGGCATGGAAAATCGCTTCCTCTAAACTCCCGCCTAATGCACATCCGTTGGAAGTTTCGTAGATAAAACCATCCCCACCGCCCAAACTGTAATATGCGAGCAACTCTGGGACCAAAATCGGACGCTCTTGTAAAAATGAATAGCCCCATACCCAATTCATTGGACGATCAGGATGGAACGGTTTGAACGGAAAGTTGGGTCGGGCATACTGTTCTTCCGCATGCACTCCTACCTTTAATGGGTTGAGTGCTTGATCTGCTAGGTTTCGGTAACTGTCATAAACCACCGTTCGTTTGCCGCGAGGTTCGATACCGCAATATCTCTCCAATCCCTCCAAAATGGCAGTTAACTCGCTAATCTCATAGGAATGAGTCCGACCCGCTACTCCCTCGTCGCCTATAAACATTGGCATATTGACAACGACATCCGCAAACGGCAGCACGAAATGATGCATTTTACCATTCAATAATCCAGTTCGGTAATCTAGATAGTCTTTGACCAGTGCTTCTTTCAACTCCTCTATCGGGCGACAGCGGTAGCTGTCAGGGCTGATCTTCGGACTTGGTTGCAGCGATATTTGGGCTGCTGTCGGTGAATCGTCGGGTAATTGGCCACATACCGTACATAACGGGTCGGGCAGAAAGAAGTGACATGAGTTCTTTAATGTTTTCAGATTGATCAGGAACACCTTTTCTTCTAAGTGGGCACGACTGCCTTCTAACACCCTCTGCGTTTCCGCGGCGATTAGGTAGGCCATCTGCAAAAGTCCTGTTCGTGATGCCCATGCATCACGCTCTATTCCTCCTTGCACTGCCATCATCTGTTGCAGCTCCCACATTTCCTTACGGTCGTACCCCGCTATAAGGCGTCGCATGTCAGCGCACTGAGAACATCCCGGTGTATTAGGGCGAACTAGCGGACCGATCACGCCCTCACCAAATGAAACGAAGCCCCGAAGCCATGGAATGCCTAACGGTCGTAACACCTCTTCCGCCTTGTGATGAACGGAGGGATGCCAAGCATCGTGCAACACCAGAGCCAAACCCGTTTCTTCCGGAACTCCTTTCTCGAAATCAAATTGCCGAACTACCTGATATTGAACGGACAATTTTTCATACACAAAATCTGCCAATACCCCTTCTCCAACCATCAATACGCAAGCACCCATCAGAAATTCTCCTTTCTTAACAGCACGCCAAACACCCCTGCTAGTTCCTCTTTCAAAAAAGGTTCTATCGCTAAATCAAAGACGAAAAGCCGCATCCCGTTCTGTTTCAAG
The DNA here is from genome assembly GCF_000632515.1 of Parageobacillus genomosp. 1. Taxonomy (GTDB): domain Bacteria; phylum Bacillota; class Bacilli; order Bacillales; family Anoxybacillaceae; genus Saccharococcus. Next base: position 222,545 of record NZ_CM002692.1, on the reverse strand, counting down.
ACCTGCATGGCGGACTGCAAGAGCTCCAATTGTGCCGTTTCTTCACAAGCAGGGATCTCAAGTCTTAATGGCTCCTCTTCGTTAAGAAGAATGGAGGAATCCTCCAGCGCTTGTATTCGGAGTGAAGCCGCTTGAGCTTGATTTTGTGCATCCATAAGCGCCTGCTCTAGCGCTTTCCGCAACGCCATTGTTATATTCAAGCCGGCACTGCCATACCAGCGGCCACCCGTGCCAACCCATACCACAGGAAAGCCTAACACCTTCTCTCCCAAACCGATCGTCGGCGGTCCATGCATCGTCGTCAGTGCCTGCAAATAAAAACGGCAACGATCATCCTCCACCGTACCCAACCATGCCCGAAAAATAGGTTCCCTTCGATTAACCTGCCGTTTGCTCAGCTCCTCGTCCAAGCACTTTTGCAATCCCCGGCAAATGCCTTCCGCAATCGTTTCCCCTGCCCCGACACCAATAAATTCCTGTGGTGTGATCACACCAACCTCTTTTTCGCGGTTTAAAGATGACGTAACAAGTAAATCTATCATTGGTGATACATACGATTCAATCCCAGCCAACCCCGCTTCCCGCCGCGCCTCCTCATGTGTTAGACCTGAACAGACAACTTCTGGAAGCAGCTCAGCCGGTCCCTCCGATAGTGGGTTAACAGCTTGAACGCAGCACTGGGCCAACGGAAGCTGCTTCAAGCCGCCTTCCTCCCATATATGGAAAATTCCTGATTCTGCGGATGTCAATTGATTGAAATAATGAAACAATCTACTCGGATCATTGCGGCTCGAATTCTGATTAAGCCTCAAATCAAGATCTTGAATCAATTCAGCCGCCACACATTCATTCGTCACCAGTGGATGTTGTATGAACGAATGCCAGTCACCTTCCAATGTTTCCAGGTCGAGAAGGAAAAACTGATTTCTCTGTTCCGATTTAGTCACTCCTGTAACTTTTTTAAATAATTCAAATACAATTACATTCGCCAACATTGCTCCCGCTGTTGAAGAAAAAGTTTGCAACGGTCGGTCTTCGCGAAGCGCGGATCGGTGTATGCGACGCCATGCGGATTCCCAGCATCCCTCAGAGTCCGGATGCACTAATGGACCCGCTAAACCCACTTGCTGCAAAGATATGGCGGGGAGAAACCCCTTCTTCTCCTCCCTGCAAACGGCATGAAGAGCCCGTAGTTCCCCTACATTGCCTTCCTGCGAGACATATAAAATCCACTCAAATGGCTGCACCACTTCTCGCCAAGAACTCCCACCCGCTCCCTTCTGTAGAGTTATCTCCTCTATTGCTACTTCGGAGTCCGTTTTACGGGCATTCTCCGCCAGTTCCTTCAACCGCATCCGATTAGTAGGCATCGAATCTGTAATCAGAACATGGAACTTAGGCAATCCAGATTCGATCAACGCAGAAACCAATGAGACCAAAAATGGGCCAGAGCCGATTGCCAATACTTTAGATTGACGATATACTTGAAAACGAAACGCACCGGAATCAACGAAACTTTCTATAAATTCAATTTGTGAAGCATACTTTTGGAGGATCTTGCTGTCCAATTGATGCGGACGGTCTTGGCTCACATCCCGAACAAAGCCGTTTTTGTACAGAATTTCTGCAATTTCATATACCCTGTTCCGATATGGGGCCGATAATCCTTCTGTCAATTCTCCCAATGTGTGCTCTCCGTTGAACATGGGCATCAGTTTTTCAATCCACTGGTAGATTGTATTGCCTTTCATACGAAATGAGCTGAAGTTATTCCTAAAATACACACCACCGTTTGGATCAGGGAGAAAAAACGTGTCTCTTTTCACCTTCAGACGCGAGGAAGCGTTCAGATTTTTCATTCTACCCCTCCGTATCCGTAAGTTGTTCTAAATGCGTAGTATCATTTTATGTACTTCTATTTGTCCTTTATGTTTATTTCATAAAGAGGGACCCCTGCAGAGAATTATGCAGGGGCAGTCCATTCCTCTTAGGTAATCACCTTTTTGCGCTAAGGGACTAGAAAGTTCCGCCAAAACCTCCCCCAAAACCGCCCCCCCAGCAATGGAAGCAGCTAAAGCAGTTGAAACAACGGCCAAAACACTGTCCACCGCAACGGCCAAAGCACTGTCCTCCACAACGGCCAAAGCACTGTCCTCCACAACGACCAAAGCACTGTCCTCCACAACGGCCAAAACACTGTCCACCACAGCGTCCTCCGCAACGTCCACCACAACGCCCGCCAAATTGACGAGCATCCTCAATAATATAGGACTGAGTTTGAGGATCCCAAACCATCACCTCATCCGCCACGAAATCATCCAAACCTAACATTTGAAGTTCATTTTGAAAATTATACATTTTACACCATCCTTATCGTTATAAATTTTTTGGTTTCTGGCGACTCAACCAGAGACAGGGGTGAGAGTAGAACGAAAGTAATCAGAAAGATATCTGTAATTCAGATACATCCCCGACTACTTCGAGTACTCTCATCAACAAGCTATGTGCTCTGTTGGGTGGTTGTTACTGATTGAAGTGCCTATTTTACTGATTGAAGTGCCTATTTTCATTGAGGCTTCGTAAAACCGTACGAACCTCTCCCACCCTCATTCTATGAAGAGGCGGTTACCATCTCCATCGAAGAAGCTGCTGCTAAGAAGAAGGCGGCCTTCTTCCACTCGATGCCTGCGTCGGAAGTCTTCTCAATAGATTCCGTTCTTTCCTTTCCTGATTGGATAGTTTGGTCATAAAACATACGTTTGTTTTTATGGATCAAAAAATTTCCGAATCATATCCCTCCTTCCTTCGTGTAGAGGAAGGAGATGATTCGGGAAAAATGGTTAAATCGCTTAATTTTGATAATATAAAACTTTAGTCTACAGCATTTTATGATTCTACTCATATACTGAAATAGCTTAATAAAAGTTGAAAGTAGGTGAAACACATTGCTAGAACATAAAAAAAGAAAAAATGTGCAGCAGGTGAGGGTGACATGTGGTTGTACCAATACGCAAATCGTGCAAGTGCATGAACCTACACCAGCAGACATTGCATTAGCTGCTGTCAATGCCGCAACAACTGTTCCGGAGATGAGAGCCGCCATCGAAAATCCTCTGCTTGGATTGGATCTTACAGAATATAACGCGTTATCAGAAGCAGCTAAAAATGATGTTGCCCAGCAATTGCTCGATAATCGGCCTGCTTTAGGTTACCCTTCCGTTGCTAGTGTCCAAGCTGCTCTTGACCAAGCCGTAAATCAAGTTGTCGGTTTAGCTGCTGTCAATGCCGCAACAACTGTTCCGGAAATGAGAGCCGCCATCGAAAATCCTTTGCTTGGATTGGATCTTACAGAATATAATGCGTTATCAGAAACAGCTAAAAACGATGTTGCCCAGCAATTGCTCGATGATCGACCTGCTTTAGGTTACCCTTCCGTTGCTAGTGTCCAAGCTGCTCTTGATCAAGCCGTAAATCAGGTCGTTGATTTGGATAATATTTATGTTCAAGCTGGTGCCGTTGGTGGAAATGGTAGTAGAGCAAATCCTTTTGGAACGATTCCTCAAGGAATTGCTGCGGTGAATCCAGGTGGAACTGTTCATATTCTAAGTGGAACGTATCCAATTACATCGACAATTGTAGTCAATAAGCCTGGAATTACTTTAAAAGGAGAACCAGGTACCCTTCTATTCTTGCAAGCAGACACTATTGCAATGCTAATTACTGCTCCGAATACGACAATCGATGGTTTAACGATGACAAGCGATATTCCTTATCAAAAAGAATTTATCCAAATTGGCGGGAATAACACGACGATCATCAATAATACCATTTACGGGCCACCTCAAGCATTGCCTATGAGCAGCTGGGTTGTTAACAGAGCGATTGTACCACAAGGCGGCCTTGCTATTTCGGTGATGAATAATACTTTCTATTCTTTAAGGACAGGAATGTATATTAATCCGAATGTGACAGGTCCTATTAACAATAATGTGGTTTACAATACAAAAGGGGGATTTTTAGTAGACGGTGCATTCACAACCTTCTTAGGAAACTCATGGGGAACCCCACCGAATGAATTTGATATTGTTTTGCTTGCAGGTACAACATTTGGTCCTCCATATGATAATCTTGCTCTATTAAGTGCGCTTAATAATAACGCAACCATTTCGGATCAAAGATAAAAGGTTAAAGGCAAAGGCTTGAGGGATAATATTTTTTTCCCTCAAGCCTTTTTCCTTCCATACCCATACTAATTTAATTTTTTTATAACAATAGAAGCGTTTACGTTTGCTTGTGTGCCTCCTACCACAGACGCAAGGCCAACCGCTGCAGCAGAAGAATGATTATGAAGGGTAAGAACATCGCCGGCTGCTATGGCGATTATAGCCTGACCGTTGTTTTGCTGAGTGCCGGCACCTGAACCGTAGACTGTTTCCGGAACCGGCACGCCATTTAAAAATAGTGCGAATTGGTTGGATTCTGTACCCGACACGGAGAAAGTAACCTCGTAGTCTCCCGGAGTGTTAACTATAATTGGAGCGGTTCCTGGGACATGCGTAATTCCAGGTGTAATTATTCCATTTGAATCAAAAATGACAGGAGCCTCTACAGCTACCGTTTGAGGAGTTAAGTTGTAAATATAGGCGTATTCGGATAATCCACCTGGACCTGGTGGTCCCGGAGGTCCCGGAGGTCCCGGAGGTCCTGGAGGTCCTGCTGATCCAGGTCCATGCACTATCACCGCTTGCCCATTAGTACAATCACATCTTACCCTTGGCTTATTGTTACCATTACAATTTTCTTTCCCATGTTTTGACAATATGTTTCACCTCTTTTCACTAGGATACTTCAGTATATGAGCAGGATAATAAGTTTGATTAGACAAGTTATAGGTTAAGTGTTTATATATCAAAATTAGGCGATTTAATATTCGGAGAATAAGATAACCAAAAGGAGGTATTGCCTCTTTCTCTTGTAGATTTTTTCAGTTCATAGAAGTGGAGTCTTTAATCCATATGTTACAAAAAAGGGGCCTTGCAGAAATTCATCGGCGGGGACATTTCAAAGGAAGATTATCACGACTTTGTTTGCATGGTACAAGACAAGTTACAACAACTAGAGAGTGAAAAAGCAGAAATAAAAAAAGCGATGGTTGACAGTCAGTCCATCGCCGATCTATCAACCATCAGAAAACAATTAGATGAATTTCTATCCTTCAAAACGCTTACCACTGAAATGGTTTTACGGTTTATTGAACGGATAGAAGTAGATAACAACCAAAAAGTTAAAATTTACTACAAGTTTGCGCTGATTGAGCGTGTAAAAGTTTAAACACGCTCAATCATTTTTTAACACTAGCCGTGAAACACACTCCACATGCGCGGTATGCGGAAACATGTCAACCGGCTGCACTTCGATCGTTTGATACCCGCCGTCTTCGAGGATTCGTAAATCCCTTGCCAATGTCGCCGGGTTGCAGGAAACGTACACAACGCGCGCTGGCTTCATGGCGATGATCGTTTGCAACAAGGCTTCGTCACAGCCTTTGCGTGGCGGATCGACGACGATGCAATCGGCGTGGATACCTTGTTCGTACCATTTCGGAATGACCGCTTCCGCCTCGCCGACGGCAAATTCAACGTTGGTGATGCCGTTTAATTGCGCGTTGCGCTTGGCATCTTCAATCGCTTCCGGTACGACTTCCACCCCGTATACTTTTTTCGCTTTTTTCGCTAAAAACAAGGAAATGGTGCCGATGCCGCAGTAGGCGTCCACGACCGTTTCTTCTCCCGTTAATTGCGCATACTCCAACGCTTTTTCATACAACACTTTCGTCTGCTCGGGATTGACTTGATAGAAAGAACGAGCCGAGATCGCGAATTTAATGTCACCGATGTAATCGTAAATGCATTCGGCTCCCCACAATACTTTCGTCTCGTCACCCATAATCACATTCGTCTTTTTTGGGTTAATGTTTTGGATAATCGATTTTACATTTGGCACGGAGTCAATAATTTCTTGCACAATTTTCTTTTTATGTGGCAACTCTTCCGTGCGCGTAATGAGGACGACCATCACTTCTTTTGTCACTGCCCCGTAACGCGCCATAATATGGCGGAGCACCCCTTTATGCGTCACTTCGTTATAGGCAGGCACCTTGTATTTTTCACAAATCTTTTTCACGGTCTGTACGACAATGTCGTTCATCTCTTGCTGGATGAGACAAGCATCCATATCGATAATTTCGTGGCTGCGCTCTTGGTAAAACCCCGCGACTAGCCCGCCTTCGCGCTCGCCGACAGGCACTTGCGCTTTGTTGCGATAGCGCCACGGGTCGTTCATGCCGATGACAGGATGAACGATGACATTTTCCAATTTGCCGATGCGCGCCATCACTTCTTTCACATGTTTCTGTTTCGCTTTGAGCTGCCCTTCGTAGCTTAAGTGCTGCAGCTGGCAGCCGCCGCACTGCTTGTAAATCGGGCACAGAGGCGCGACGCGATCCGGGCTTTGCTCATGCAACTCCATAAGGCGTCCGTAGCCATATCCTTTTTTCACTTTGATAACTTTGATTTTCGCCTTCTCGCCCGGCAGCCCGTTTTTGACAAAAACGGGAAACCCGTCAATTTTAGCCACTCCTAAACCGTCATGTGTTAAATCTTCAAATGTTACATCATAATATTCATTTTTAGCTACTGGAACTTCGACTTTGGCCATCATCCTTCACCTTTCACGAAAACTGCTGTCACGATTGTAACACACAATTCTGTGCGACACAAAAAGAGAACAGGGGTTAGTACCCTGTCCTCATTTGTTCTGCTTTTTCTTTAGATACAAATACTTCCAAGTGCCGGTACAAATTGACGAATTCCCCCGGAAGCATGCCGCCGAACTCGCCGTCTAAATTTAACTGCATCGGCGACATCACTTTAATGCGGTTTGCTTTCGTATAAATGAGATTTGGATCATTAATATGTTCGCCGCGCGCCGCGAGCGTTACAAGCCGGATAAACTCGGCCAAATTCGTTTTCTTTAAAATAATTAAATCAAACATGCCGTCATTTAAAGACGAATCCGGCGCCAGCTTTTCAAAACCGCCGACCGAGTTCGTCAGCGACACTAAAAAGAGCATAATTTCGCCTTCAAACACTTTGCCGTCATATTCAATGCGCGCTTCTGTCGCCTTGATCGACGGAAGCATTTCAATTCCTTTTAAATAGTAAGCAAGCTGACCGAGCATTGTTTTTAATTTGCTTGGCACTTCATAGGTTAGTTCGGTTAAACGGCCGCCGCCGGCAATATTAATAAAATAGCGGGTTTTTCCTTCATTCATGACGCAGCCGATATCGATCGGAACAGCTTCTCCGTTGGCGATAATGTCGCATGCCCCTTCAATCGAACGCGGCACGCCGATCGCGCGGGCGAAATCGTTCGTCGTGCCGACCGGAATAATGCCAAGTTTTGGACGATAATCTTGATCGGCAATCCCGTTGACGACTTCGTTGATCGTTCCGTCCCCGCCAGCAGCCACCACTAAGTCAAATTCGCGCTCGACCGCTTTGCGGGCCGCTTCCGTCGCGTCTCCCGCCCCTGTCGTCGCATGGCATGATGTTTCATATCCCGCTTTTTCCAATTGTACTAATACTTCCGGCAAATGCCGTTTAAATAATTCCCGACCTGACGTTGGATTGTAAATGATCCTTGCACGCTTCATCGTTTCATCATCCTACTTTATTAATGTCAATTCCACTATTTAACATAATAGCCGAATTGCCCAGTAGTTGCAACGATGACGTCTTTCCATCAAGAAAGGGCTGATCTCTCAGCCCTTTTCAATTATTGCCCTGCTGTTTTCCGTTGCTCCGCCGCGTCTTCACTCGCTTGGGCACTTGGCGGTTCCACATTTCCTTTCGCCGCAAAGTTTTCTAGCAATTGTTTCACATCGATCCCCGTGGAAGCTTTCAATGTTTCCTGCAGGCTGGCCATTAAATTGGTCGCATAGCCGGTAATGCGGTTCGCACCGCCGTTTGTGCTATTAGAACCCGTATCCACAATCGTAATTTTATCGATGTTGGCAAGCGGGCTCGCCACTTGTTTCGCGTATTCTGGAAGCATTTTGATAATCATGTCGAGAATCGCCGCTTGACCATAACGTTCGAACGCTTCGGCGATTTTTTGTTTTGCCTCGGCTTCCGCCAAACCTTTCAGGCGGATAATTTCTGCTTCGGCTTCCCCTTTGGCTTTTTCCGCTTCCGCTTTTGCCAACCCATCGAGGCGGATGCGCTCCGCTTCCGCTTTCGCCATCGCTTCGATCCGGTATTTTTGCGCGTCCGCTTCGGCCATTAACTTCGCTTTTTCTGCCGCTGCGGCCTGTTCGATCGCATAGCGTTCGGCGTCCGCCTTTTTCTTCACTTCCGAGTCATATTGCCGTTCGCGGCGCAGAATTTCTTTTTCTTCGAGCTCGATTTGTTTTTGCCGCTCGATAATTTTAATTTGCATTTGCTGCTCGGTGACTTCCTGTTTCGCTTTTGCTTCTTCCAAATGGTACGCCTGATCGGCGCGCGCTTTGGCAATATCTTGTTCACGGCGGAATTCGGCAAGCTTCAATTGATTAATTTTTTCCGCCTCGGCGATTTCCGTTAGGCGCTCAAGCTCCGCCTTGCGCGCTTCTTTATCCGCTTCCGCGCGTTTAATGCGCGTTTCTTTTTCCGCTTCCGCCGTCGCGATATCGGCGTCGCGCTTCACTTGGGCGATGCGCGGTTTTCCGAGCGCATCTAAATAGCCGTTTTTATCGCGCACATCTTTAATTGTAAACGAAACGATGACAAGCCCCATTTTCGCCAAGTCTTGCGAAGCGACGCGCTGCACTTCTTGCGAAAATTTATCGCGGTTTTTATAAATTTCCTCAACCGTCATCGAACCGAGAATGGAGCGAAGATGCCCTTCTAACACTTCTTTCGCTTCATTTTCCATATCCTGGCGTGTTTTTCCTAAAAATTGTTCCGCCGCTGTAGCAATCTCGCCGATCGAACTGCCGACTTTAATGATGGCCACGCCGTCCGCCATGACAGGCACGCCTTGTTCCGTATACACTTCCGGCGTTTGCACATCTAGTTTAATAGAAAGCAAGCTGAGCGGTTCCGCCTGCTGGAAAATCGGCAGGACAAACGTGCCGCCGCCGCGGACAATTTTAATTTTATTGCCGGATTCATCGACATGCACATTTTTGCTTCCTAAATAACTGCCTGTTACAATGAGCGCCTCATCCGGCCCAACCGTACGGTAACGGGTGACAAAAATAGCGATCAATCCGATAAGAAGCAGCACAACCACTCCAATGACCACTAACAAAGGCGTCATTCCATATATCCCCCTTTATGTAATGATGAAATATCATATGGATCGTGCTTCGCCACCACGGCGACGCCGTTTTCCATTTTCACAATGATCACTTCCGTTCCGGAGGCAATTTCCTCGTTGTTCATGCTTTTGGCTGCTTTCGAAATCGCGCCGCTTTTACGCGGCAATAAAATTTCGCCAAATCCATCGCGCGGAACGGTGACGATTACTTTAGCAAGCGCACCTTCTAAGTCCGTATCGGAATAGTTTAGCGATGTCTCTGCCGACCGAAGCGGAATAAAAACGAAAAAATGCAAAAGCAATACAATAATGAGTGCAATTCCCCCGCTCATGGCCGCAATCAACCAAGCAGATAGCTCCGTATATCTTTCTAACAAAAAACCGGATGCGCTGCCAACTGTGAAAAATGATAAAACGAGCTGCGGGCTAAACAACGGATGGTCGGGTAGCTCGAAAACGCCATCGATCACATCGCTGAAGAAAATATACAAAAGCGTCAAGCTCCCGCTCACAACCAAGACAGCGAGATACACCGTTTCCAACGGATAGCCGAACACCCCCGTTTCCTCCTTCCCTCATCATTTACCTTATCATACGAAAGGCACCTTACTTTAGTTTCATTGTTTTTTTATACATAATTTCGACAACTTTCCTCATATTTCCTCCCCTTTTCACAAAAAGAAAAGCACCGTTTGCCGCAAGCAAACGGTGCCTTCTCTTTTCATTTTCACCAATCCCTTTAACTATAAAGGAACGGCAACAATCAGTCCAAAGGAATAGAACCGTTGGATGGTTCCTTTTACAAAGGGCATCAAATCGCCCATATTGAAAGGTGCTAATGTCAGTCTTTTTTGCTTCTAAAAAAAGCCTGTTCGTCCAATGCGAACAGGCATAAGCGGATATCATTATGATTCGCTGTCTCCTCTCGCGCGCAATGTAATGGAAGCCGTTTTCTTTTCGCCGTTGCGATAAAAGACAACCGTCACTTTCTCCCCAATTTTCGTTTTTGTATATAAATATTTTCGCAACGCGCTGACGCTGTCTACCTTTTGCCCATCAATTTCGACGATGACATCTTTCGAGTGAAGTCCCGCATCCGCAGCTGGAGAGAACGGTTCTACCGCTGCCACCGCCGCTCCTGCCGTTACACTGTCTGGCAATTGCAACTGTTCTTTTCGCACCTCATCGGAAAGGTCGGCGACATCCACAAGCTGCACGCCAAGATACGGACGCTTTATTTTCCCGTATTGCATCAGCTGTTCCACAATTGGCTTGACATCTTCGCTCGGAATGGCAAATCCCAATCCTTCTACTCCTGTTTCAGAAATTTTTAAACTGTTAATTCCTATCACTTGCCCAGCACTATTAATCAACGCGCCGCCGCTGTTACCCGGGTTAATCGCAGCGTCGGTTTGAATCACGTTTAGCTCCCATTCGCCAGCAGAAGTAGACACGGAAATCGTTCGTTTGCCGCTCACAATTCCTTCCGTCACGGTCCGCGACAAATCGAGACCAAGCGGATTGCCGATCGCCGCGACTGGCTCCCCGATCCGTAACTTGGACGAGTCGCCGAAGCTTGCTACTTTGGTGACGCGGCTGCCGTCAATTTTTAATACTGCTAAATCGGTTAACGGATCGGCGCCTACAATCTCCGCTTTCACCTTTTTTCCATCGGCCATCGATACTTCTACTTTGTTCGCCCCTTCAATCACATGGTTGTTCGTAACAATATACGCGGTATTTCCATCCTTTTTGAAAATGACTCCCGAGCCAGTTCCCGCTTCCTGGTCTTCTGTACGATTCGAAAAGAAATCTTCCTGCTTTTGAATGTTCACAATGCCAACAACGGCATCCGTGACGTTTTCAATCGCATTAACCATATTAGTTGACACGCTTTTTGTCGGCTGCAGCGGGAGCGCCTCTGTAGAAGTGCTGGACTGTTTCGTTTCTCCTGTAGATGACGAAGGAGACGAAATGCCGATCATCGGCGCAGCGTATAACGTGATCGCGCTGCCAAGCACCGCCCCAGCAAACGAAGCGGCGAGCCAAGAAAAGAAACGGCCTCTTTTCGGTGATCGAACGGTTTGTGGTTCGTATGGCATCATATTCATATCCATCGTTCCTTTCTCCTTTCTATATCTTTTTTATTCCGTGCTATATCTGTTTTATTCCGTAGCGACAGGCAATGACCGTTTTCTTTTGCGATGGCGCTGTGCCACAAGCAATCGAAGCGACAAATAAATTCCTGATAGCGTTAATAAAATAATTGCCACAGCGGCGATATCAATCGCCCATTTAACGTTGAAGGAGCCCAGTCTTCCCTCATGCAGCCCGCGGATGATACCAGCAAGCGACAATGCTTGCCCGACCGCTTCCCGCATCTGCCTGCCCTCTTGAAAATTGTCGAAATGCTCTGGCGCCAATGAATTCGGGGAAAGGAATTCGCGATGTGCTCCCCTTTCTTGCTGGCCAATCAGCCACGGCTCTGCCAGCAAAAGCCCTGTCACCGCCTCCATTAACAAGAAAATAGACGTAATTAATCCTATCCATAAATGCGCTTGCCTCATTCGTTTCACGATTCAATTCCTCCTTGTAACCTTGTCGACAAACAGTGTAAGCAGGAAAAGTGAAAATATGGTGAAAAATCAATTTTTGTTACAACGTTTTTCCTTTTCATCTATTTTTCATTCACATCTGCTATGATGTTGATAAAGAGAAACGGAAAGAAGAAAGGAAGGAAAGGCGATGAAAATTCTTCTTGCCGAAGATGATTTATACCTAGGGGAATTAATCGTTCACCTGCTAAAGAAAAAAGGTGTCGACCACATCGACTGGGTGCAGGAAGGAGAAGAGGCATACGATTACGCGCTCGCTACGTTTTATGACGTATTGGTGCTGGACTGGATGCTGCCAAACGGGGATGGGGTGGAAATTTGCAAGCGGCTGCGGAAAAATGGCTACACCGGCGCCATTCTGATGCTGACGGCAAAAGATGCGGTGCAAGACCGCGTCGAAGGCTTAGAAGCTGGCGCCGATGATTATCTCGTCAAACCGTTTGAAATCGACGAACTGATGGCCCGCCTCAAAGCGCTGGCGCGGCGCACGTTCGTGCCGCTTCAGGAAGACATCGTGCACTTCCATGGCTTCGTGTTGAATCGAACGAGCCATACCCTTTACCACGGCAAAGAGGAAATATTATTAACCCCGCGTGAATTTCAAGTATTGGATCTCCTTTTGCAAAACAGAGGCCATGTCGTGCCGCGTGAAACGATCCTCGACCGCGTATGGGGATGGGATGCAGACGTCTCGATGAAAACGATTGACGCCACCATTAAACTATTACGAAAAAAACTAAAAGGCGAGGTCATTCAAACGGTGCGCGGGGTGGGATATAAAATTGATAAATAAATTGCGGAAAATCGAAAACATCGACCTGTTTCGCCGCACACAATGGCGTTTGACGGCATTATACAGCGGTATTTTTATGATGTTTCTCGCCTTATTCATCGCAATTGCCGCTTTTCTTTTTTATCTAGTTGCCACCAATGATCAAGAACGGCGGATCACCAGCCTGGCCGATCAAGAAAAAAAAGCAGTGGAACAATTCCTGCGGAAACAAAGTGATTTCGACGTTTTTGACGTTTTTGATAAAGAAAGCATCATTTTCTTAAGTGAAGATCAATTCTTTTTTTATCTCGTCGATATGAATGGACAGCTTATTGCCGGAGATGAGGTCAACAAATACATGAGGCCGTTTTTGTTAAAAGCCTTGCAAGAATCAAGGGTGAATGAACATGCCCCAACCTATGTAACGGTGGATATGCCTGAACAGATGCCCGCGTTTGCCCGCCTTCATTCCCATGAATTGCGGCTGTTGACCGCCGCCCGTCCCGTTGTTCTGCATGGAGAGGTCATTGGCATCTTGTATGTCGGCATGGACGTCACCTCCTTTTTTAGCGTCTTTCGCTGGCTGTTGGCCGTATTGATCGGTCTGGCTGTTTTATTTATTGGCGTCGCCGTTGCATTAAGTTATTTTATGTCGAAGCGGGCACTCATCCCTGTCCAAGAAGCGTATGACCGCCAGCGGCAGTTTGTCGCCGACGCCTCCCACGAGCTGCGGACGCCGCTTAGCGTCATTTTCTCCTCTGTCGAAGCGCTCGCGATGGAAGAAGAAGTGACAAAAAACGAACTGGCACACAAGCTGTTGACGCGGCTTCGCGAAGAACTCAAACGGATGACAAAACTCATCAATGACTTATTGACGTTGGCGCGCGCCGATGCAAAACACGCCTCCTTGCAGTTGGTCAAAGAAACGTTTGATTTCCGCCCGTACGCCGAACGCACGCTTCAGCTATTATCCGAATTAGCGGCGAAAAAGCAAATCCAAATGCACCTTCACGCTCCGGAAGCGGTCGTTATTACCGCCGATGCCGACAAACTGACACAGCTTTTATATATATTGCTAGACAACGCGATCAAATACACTCCTGAACACGGCGAAGTCACTTTATCTCTTCGCTTGGAGCCTTGGAAGCAGCAGAAACGGCTGACGATTTCCGTAAAAGATACGGGAATCGGCATTCCTCCTGAAGCCATCGGCCGCATTTTTGACCGCTTCTACCGCGTCGACAAAGCGCGCTCGCGCCAACAAGGCGGCCATGGGCTCGGCCTGTCGATCGCCAAATGGATCGTCGATGCACACGGCGGCACGATTGACGTGCAAAGCGAAGTCGGCAAAGGAAGCGAGTTCATCGTCAAAATCCCGTGTTAAACGTCTTCCAATCATGGAAGGCGCTTTTTTTATAAAAAATTTTTTGCTTTTGTTTTTTCACCTAATTTTCTCTTTTGTTTCTTACAATGCAAACTGTACAAAGGAGAAATTCCCTCGGCGTCCGTGTCCGCGATCTTTTCTAAGTGCTGACGTTATTCGCGGACAAGCGAAGCGCCGCAACACCGCCCACACAATATGGAAAAAGGAGGTGACAATGTGCATGAAAAAAAGGACAGCCGTCCTGCTTGTCGTATCGCTTATTGCAATCTACGGGATGATGCATATGATGCCATTACTGTTTGGAAGGCCCCTATTCGTCTTCGATATGGACATGCCTCGTCATTACGGACCGTTTGCCGGGCATCATCATTTTGCCTTTCAAGGTCCGCGAGACCATATGATGATGTTCAATGGATGGATGATGTTTCGGATCTTTCCATTCCTTTTCCACCTGGCTTTGCTTCTTAGCGGCTGGATATGGTGGAAAGGAAAAGGGCCTCTTCAATGGCTAGGATTGGCGTTAATGGTATGGGGCCTGATTGGCTTGCTGCCGAAATGGCTGCTCGTTCCGCTGGCGTTTGGCGCCGCTTATCTCCTGGCAAAACGTCAAAAGACGCAGACAGGCCCGATCGGAACATGGCCAGCGCCGTACATCCAAACCGCACATATTTTAGACGAATGGGAAAAAAACATAAAAAAGGAGGATCAGTAACATGGGGCTTTTTCACCGCGTGAAAACCATCATACTTGCCGAGATGCACGAACTGGTTGACCAATGGGAGGATCCGGCCACCATGACGAAACAATACTTGCGCGAGCTCGAGGAACATATTCATCAAGGCCAGCAAGCGCTCGCCCAGCAACTGCTCGCCGAGCAACGCTATGAAACGTTGATCGCGCAGACAAAAGCGATCGTTGAAAAAAGATCCCGCCAAGCAACGCTCGCGCTCGAACGGAACGAAGAAGCAATGGCGAAGCTCGCGCTGCGGGAAAAACTATTGTATGAGAAAAAATTATCCACCTATGAGCAACAATACGAAACGGTGAAAGAAAAAACCGCATACATGGTGGAACAATTAAAACAGCTGCAAGAAAAACACGAAGAGCTTTCGGCAAAACAATTGGAATTGATCGCACGCGCCAACGCCGCTAACGCGCTGAAACAAATCGATGCCACCCTCGCATCATTTCGTCCCGATCATGCGCTGCGCGGGTTCGCGCGCATGGAAGAGCGCGTCCTCGCGTTAGAAGCGGAAGCAGCCGCCGCCCGCCACTTCTTGGCTTCTAAACACTCCTTTCCTTTCTCTTTGGAAGAAGAGGTAGAAAACGAACTGGCCAAATGGAAAGAAGCGCAAACGAAAAACGTGTAACCCCCCTTTTTATATAGATTACCCCCTTGCCGCTTTTGGCAAGGGGGATGGATATATTTAGGAGAGCAGCGGACGGTATGACCCCATCATCGCTTGCCCATACGCCGTCAATAAACCACGTCTTTTTAAACTGCTTCAATTCTCCAAATCTCCTTTATTTCCGATGCATTTTAAACTGCAAAAACAGCTCATTGTAATACGCCAGCATCCGTTTCCCTAAATTCTCATACACTTCCAAATTTCCGATCGAGTCAAAATCCGGATAAAACCGTTTATCTTCGGTGATCTCCTTCGGCATATAATCCAGCGCTTTTTCATTCGGTGTCGAATAGCCGACATACTCGGCATTTTGCGCCGCGTTTTTCGGATCGAGCATAAAGTTAATGAACGCGTGCGCTCCTTCAATATTTTTTGCCGTTTTTGGAATGACCATATTGTCAAACCATAAATTCGAGCCTTCCTTCGGCACGACGTAATCAAGCTTATCATTTTCCGCGATGATTTCCGCCGCGTCCCCCGACCAGACGACGCCAATGGCCGCCTCTTCATTGGCCAAAAGCATTTTAATTTCATCACCGACAATCGCTTTGACATTCGGCACAAGGCGGTCCAATTTTTCTTTTGCTTCTTGGAGATGCTCTTTGTTTGTATCATTCAGCGAATAATGCAGGCTGTTAAGCCCCATGCCGATGACTTCACGCGCTCCATCTACTAATAAAATTTGATTGCGCAAATCTGGATCCCACAAATCATTCCAACTCGTGATTTTTTTGCCGCCAAGCATGCTCGGATTATAGACGATGCCGACCGTTCCCCAAAAATACGGAACGGAATAGCGGTTTCCAGGATCGAAAGACAAGTTCAAAAAACGCGGGTTGATATATTTCAAGTTTGGCAACTTGGAATGATCGAGCGGAATAAGCAGACCGTCCTCTTTCATTTTGCTGACCGCATATTCCGACGGCACGGCGACATCAAACGTCGCGCCGCCTTGAGCGATTTTCGCCATCATTGCTTCATTGGAATCAAACGTTTGGTAAATTACTTTGAGACCGGTTTGTTTTTCAAATTTTTTAATCAGTGCCGGATCAATATAGTCGCCCCAGTTATAAACGGTCAGCGTATTCCCGCCCGCATAGCCTTCCGACCGATTCAATGCAAGCGAAGCATAATAAAGCAAAAGCGCGGCGCCAAATACAGCGACAAAAAAGATGGTCAGTTTTTTCATCTACGCCGTCCCCCCATTCCGGATACAGCGCTTTTTTGGCTGATGAAGTAATAGCCAATAACAAGCGCAATCGTCAGTAAAAACAACAGCGCCGACAGCGCGTTAATCGACAGCGAAATACCTTGGCGCGCCCGCGAGTAAATTTCTACTGACAGCGTAGAAAAACCGTTTCCCGTCACAAAAAAAGTGACGGCAAAATCATCGAGCGAATACGTCAACGCCATAAAAAAGCCGGCAAAAATCCCGGGAGTAATATACGGCAGGACGACTTTCGTCAGTACATCCCATTGATTCGCCCCTAAATCGCGCGCCGCATCGATCAACGTCGGACTCATTTCTTGCAGTTTCGGCAGCACCATGAGTACAACAATCGGCACGCTAAACGCGATGTGGGATAATAAGACAGAGGTAAACCCAAGCTGAATGCCGACAATCGTAAACAAAATTAAAAACGAGGCACCGATGATGACATCGGGACTGACAATCAGCACGTTGTTTAACGTCAATAATACTTGCTTCATTTGCTGGCTTTTTACGTAATAAATTGCCAATGCCCCCATTACGCCAAGAATCGTGGAAATCGCCGATGACAAAAGGGCGATGGTGATCGTATTCAGCACAATAATCCATAGCCGTGTATCATGGAGAACTTCTTTATACCAATCTAGCGTCACGCCTTCAAAATCATGCATCGTACCGCCGCTGTTAAAGGAATAGTAAATTAAATACACAATCGGCATGTACAAAATGACAAATACCACTGCTAAATATACTTTTCCCCATTTGTGATTGCTTCGCATCGCTTCATCCTCGCTTCCGGTTTCCTGTCACAGCGACAACGACTGCCATGGCGATAATCAAAAACACGGCAATCGTCGAGCCCATACCCCAATTTTGCGTGACAAGAAAATGTTCTTCAATCGCCGTGCCAAGCGTAATCACGCGGTTTCCGGCAATAAGCCTTGTGATCATAAACAAGGACAACGACGGGATAAACACCGCCTGACACCCTGCTTTAACTCCATCGAGCGTCAGCGGAAACACAACGCGGCGAAACGTCGTCCATGCCGAAGCGCCTAAGTCGCGCGCCGCATCGAGCAAAGATGGGTTCAATTCCTCAAGCGCATTAAAAATCGGCAAGAGCATAAACGGAATAAAAATATACACCGATACGAACACAAAGCTAAAATCGGTAAACAAAATTTGCTTAGCGCCAATGCCGAGCGCCGCCAATATGGCATTTGCCAATCCGTACGTGCCGAAAATACCGAGAAACGCATAGACTTTTAATAATAAGTTCACCCATGTCGGCAAAATCAGAAGAAGCAGCCAAAGCTGTTTATGCTTCGTTTTTGTCAGCGCGTACGCGGCCGGATAAGCAATCAACAAGGAAAAGAACGTCACCAACAACGCGTACCAAACGGAACTCGCCGCCATTTTTAAATAAATCGGCGTAAAAAACGTTTTATAATTGGAAAACGTCCACTTTCCTTCAATATCAAAAAAGGAGTAATACACGATCAACAGAATCGGCGCGATGACAAACAGCACAATCCAAACAACATACGGCAATAAATAAACGTTGCGCACATTAGTTTTCATCGGATCGCCCACCATCATCTTCACTGATGCGCATGACGTGAATCGCCTCCGGGTCAAAGTAGAGACCGATTTCTTCCCCTACTTCCGCTTTTTTCGTCGAATGGACAAGCCACTCATTGCCATCCTCGTCATAACAGCACAGCTCGTAGTGTACGCCGCGGAACAACTGCGAATCGACGCGCACTTGCAGCTTTCCTTGGCCGCGCGTCGTAATTTCCAAATCTTCCGGACGGATGACGACATCGACCGGTTCATTCGGCCGAAATCCTTTATCCACGCACGTAAACCGCTTGCCGGCAAATTCGACAAGAAAGTCTTCGATCATGACTCCGCGCAAAATGTTGGACTCCCCGATAAAATCAGCGACAAAGCGGTTGACCGGTTCATCATAAATTTCTTTCGGCGTGCCGCTTTGCTGAATCTTCCCTTTGTTCAGGACAAAAATTTGATCGGACATCGCCAATGCCTCTTCTTGATCGTGCGTGACAAAAATGAACGTAATTCCTAAGCGGCGCTGCAGCTCACGCAGTTCATACTGCATTTCTGTGCGCAGTTTCAAATCGAGCGCCGACAACGGCTCATCGAGCAGAAGCACCTCCGGCTCGTTGACGATCGCGCGCGCAATCGCCACCCGCTGCCGCTGTCCGCCAGACATTTCTTGCACACTTCGATTCTCGTATCCTTCCAAATTGACAAACCGAAGCGCTTCCATCACCTTTTCTCGAATCTCCGTTTGTTTTTTCTTTTTGATCCGCAACCCGAACGCCACGTTTTCAAATACGTTCAAGTGCGGAAACAAGGCGTAATCTTGAAATACCGTATTGACCTGCCGCTTATTGGCCGGAACGTGATTGACCGGTTTCCCATGAAAATAAATCGTCCCCTCCGTCGGTTCGATAAACCCCGCAATTAAACGCAGGATCGTCGTTTTTCCGCATCCCGACGGCCCAAGCAGCGTATAGAACTTTCCGCGTTCGATATCAAAGCTGATATCATCTAACACGACTTGCCCGTCATATAATTTCGTCACCCGCTCAAAGCGGATGATCGCATCTTTTCCCATCTGTGTCACTCCTCATCGCAAAATAAAAATTTCCTCTCCTGCTCTTTCCAAAAGACAAACTCTTCTTAATTTTCTATTCACCATTATTAGAACACGCGTGCGGGAAAAGTGCAACGAAATTTTTCCAAATAAAAAACTCGTTTCTTTACTAGCGATGCACTAGAAGAAACAGGGATGCAAGTCCACAGAAGGGCATAATGAGCAGTGATAGAGAGAAGGAACAAAGAGGGGTATTCCTTAAACATATCTGTAATATTTCATGATCTGTGGTCAAACAGATTTCAATTCCTCATAGATACGATAAAAACTTAATCTGTCCATATGTTCACGATTTCACACCATAGATGTCTAAAATGTACGAATAAAGTTTTGTTTCGCCTATCTGCATCATTTCGACGGCCGCTTTCTTGACCTCTGCTTTCACATCCGGCGTGATCACTGACGTTTGAAAGTACCATCGGCAAAAAATTTCGTCCAGCTTGTCTATGTTGTCCCTGTTTTGAATCAGATGAATCACTTCGTAAATGTTCATGTTTTTTCACCCCCAGTTCATTCATCGCTAACGGTAAACTCAAGCGGATTTCCCGGTTCATCCGGCCAAGTTTGATCCCTTCTTCCAGGCCTTCCTAGATCATTTGCCGAATGATCGCTTCGTTCACGAATTTGTTCGACTGTGACAAGGATTCGAATATCATATTCGCATATCGATCCACACGACTGGCCAGGAATCGCCAGTCCATCGTGGCAGTTTCAATTCCTTATAGGTACGATAAAAACCCAAAAACGTTGATATACCAACATGTTGGAAAATGACCTACATCCAGTATAATTCATTTCGAAAATTCCGTTAATACACGAGATACTGATGGCTGTAAGGAGAGAGTCAAACAAGAAAGCGTCGTCGATCCCCCTGAGATTTTTGCACGATTTAGAGACGACGACAAACAAACGAAGTAATTAGCGTTCAGAAAGAAGGCGAAACATGCCAAAACCTTGGGAGTTTCGTCCGCCAATACCGACGCGATACAAAAAGGTTAAGTTGCCTGTAGACGAATGGAGTCGGTAACGTCCAAGCCAAGCCGTAATGTAAAATCCCTTAAAAACAGTGACAACTTTATGCTTTTTTGTCACATGAATCGGCTCAATAAACAACCGCTCTTGTGGCGGTACCCCATAATATGCTTCGAATTTATGGCGAAAATTCAATTCGATTAAATGAGCAAATACCTCATCACCAGGGCCAAAAAACTGTGTTCTTTTTCTTCTATCCACTGTTTCATACGTGCTGTAAACGGTTAAAGGCGACAACATCTCTATTTCAATCTCTCTCCCTTTGATTTCACGGTTGTCCACATCAATTCGTTTCACCTCTACCGCCTGCCCACCAAGTTGCACATCCGAACAGAGTAATAAATATTCCCTAAGCTCTTGCGTCAATTCCGGCAATACGGTGCCGATATGCCAATGAAACTCATCGTAAAACGTGATCGTTTTACGCTTTTGATCTAATTGATGGGAACCGAAAAGGCGGCTAAACGTAAAGAGCTTAAACGACCGCTTCTCCTTATGGAATCCGATTTCATGCAAAAAATGAGCGAATGTTGGATTTTGCAAAGAACGATACAATAACCCTTGCAGTTGTTGTTGATAATGTAGTGGAAGTGTAATCGTATGATCACGTCCACTCATTGTAATCGTCAATCGCATTGTTTCCCTGCTTTCCCTAAAAATTAGAATGGCATCTGTTTCTTTCTAAAGCAGCACCCAAAACCTTTTCATAAAATATCATTTATGATAAAAGGAAAAAGGACGTATTCATATCTTAATTTCTTTTCACTCTTCAACAAGTTTATGCTCTGCCCACGTATGTTTCCAATAACCTGACGGCAAATTCTACTTCATTATTTATATCCTTTTTTGAAAATATCATAAGGAATGCCTTCGCCAATTCGCCCGTTCCGCCCGGTTGTCGTTTCTGCCATTGTCAATGAATTTAAGATAGCTTCTTCCGTTGACTCGATGGCTGCTTGAAACAGCTCATTCATCAATGGATCATCATCGCGGATGAGCGGCGGAAGCTGATAATAAGATGACTCGGAAAAGTGATGGATAGTGTATCCGTTCGAAAACGCGATGATGATATCTCCGCTTCCATGGTGAATATGGCTTCCCGTCCGAGCAAGCCCGAAGGCTGCCCGTTTTGCCAGCCGCTTCAACTGACGAGCACTCAAAGGTGCATTTGTCGCAACAATAATCATAATAGAACCAGCCGGAATTTCTGTTTCATCAAATGAGGGTTTTCGATATTGTGCAATGCGCAACTCTTCCCTTTTGCCAAAATTGCTGAGAACCAATGCTCCAACGCTGTAATTCCCTCCACAGATGATTCGCGAAGAACTGCCAATTCCCCCTTTATAGCCGAAACACATCGTACCAGTGCCTGCGCCTACCGCACCTTCTTCGACATGAAAAACAGCCCGCTCTATCGCTAGTTTTGCATGTTCTTTTTCGATGGCAGGAAAATGAACCGTGTTTAGATAGCTGTCATTGCATTCACCTACTACGATATTCACTGAACTAGTCGTATCTCCTATTTCTGGATTTTGTTCCATTAAATATTCCAATGTCCCTTGCCAGACTGTGCCCACACTGAACGTATTCGTAAGCATAATCGGTGATTCTATAACCCCTAGCTCTTCCACTTGAACTAATCCCGCTGTTTTCCCAAATCCATTTAAAACAAAACACGAAGCAGGCACCTTTTTTAAAAAAATATTATCCCCATGAGGAAGAATAGCTGTAACTCCTGTTCGAATGACCGTCTTTTCATCCAATTCTTTCTTTAATGTTACATGTCCTACCTTAACTCCGGGAACATCAGTAATTTGATTGTGTTTTCCCGTTTCCATCGATCCAATTTCGATACCTAATTCCCGAATCTTTTTTCTCATCCCTTTATTCCTCCTGTTAGTTTTAAGGGACAACCACCTATCCGTTTCGTTTTTTTTAGATAATTCTGACATCCTCTTTCGTCGAGGCAAGATGAAACTCTTTAGTTTAACAATTCATTTAACTTTTATTGTATCCAATTATTTACAATAAATATACTAAAAACCTATTCCATTCGACATAGAGTTTGTCGGAATGTTTGATGTATAATGAGGGATAAAGGAGGTGTAGACTCGGTTGCTAAAATCGTTGTCGTGTACTGACCGATGGAAGGAATGGTGCACGACAGATGCCGTCGCTGACAGCGAGCCACGGGGTGTCTTTCACAACAGGTGAATGACAAGGGGATTCCCTTCCTGATGGAACTCGGTGAGAATCCGGGCGGCAAGCGATGTTTCCTGGTTCCATCGCGATGAGTCGATTTTTATAGATTTTAGTAACCAGGTGAAAACATGGTAGAGACGCTGCTGCAAGAAATTCTCCAAGAGGTAAAACTCACGCGCAACGACATCCAAACGTTAAGCAGTCGTGTCGACAAATTGGAAAAGCGGATGAGTCGTGTCGAAGAGCGGTTGACTGTCGTTGAGGAGCGGGTGTCTGCTGTTGAAGAACGGTTGACCGCCGTTGAAGGGCGAGTGTCTGCCGTTGAAGAACGATTGTCTAATCTCGAAGGTCGAGTATCCAACATAGAAGAACGATTGTCCGCCTTGGAAAAAGACATGACCGTCGTGAAAGAACGCTTAACAAACGTAGAAAACTCCATCGTTGTTCTCGACGAAAAAATCAGCGAAACAAAAGCGATCAGCGAAGCTGTCCGCCATGGTCAGGAAGTCCTCGCCGCAAAGTATGACGCACTCTCTCTTGATGTCCACGAGCTGAAAGGAAAAGTCACCCACCTCACCAACGTGCTCGAAGACAAAGTTCTTCCTCTCCTCCATGACCATGAATCCGGCATACAAGTTCTCAACAACCGCGTTTTTAAAGTCGAAAGCGTGTTGCAACGGTTAGTTAGCCCGTAAACGTTGTAAGCGGTATGACGCTTCTAGGCGCCATGCCGCTTTATTTTTACATACACGTATGGCGAAGAATGGCCGACGATTGATGGATCAAGAATGATAAAAGTTGCCAACAAACTCGGGATGGCATTTTCACATTTTGTGCTGCCATCCCTTATTTTATGTTTGTTTTCTTCCCCATAATTCCTATCGAATTTTAAGGATACGGGAGTATATCGGAGCATTTCTAAGAATACGGAATCTGATCCTGAGTCAGTATGGCAAATCCGTAAATATGCAAAGATATAGCTCTATACCAAACTTGTAAACAACATCCAATTGACGATACGATATTATTACAACTGTTTTCACCCGTTATTCCCATTTTATGGCCTCTCCTTGCCACTGCACATCACTTCAGCACAATCTATATCAATAACGTATGCACAATAACATAAAGGAGGAATTTCATTGCGAAAATGCCTGTTTCTATTTTTATCCGCTGCCATGCTATTCACTTTAACCGCCTGCGGAGCTGGCGAAAAAGCGGAGAAAGGGAAAATTGTTGTTGCGGGCAAAAAGTTTACCGAACAGGTGATTTTAACCCACTTGCTTGCTGAATATTTGAAGGCGAACACTGATTTAGACGTGGAAGTGGAAGATAGTTTGGGCGGCGCGTTTATGCTGCAGCAAGCCATTGAAAAGGGAGATGTCGATTTATACGTGGAATACACGGGTACTGGTTACTTAAACATCTTAAAAAACAAATACGCCCCATCGAAAACACCGGAAGAAATTTATGAAGAAACGAAAAAGCAGTATAAAGAAAAGTTTAACATCGCATGGCTGAAGCCGCTCGGCTTTAACAACACTTACGCCCTCGCAATGCGCAAAGAACTTGCCGACAAACTGGGGGTAAAAACGTACTCCGACCTCGCCAAGAAATCTGATCAGCTTGTATTCGGCTCCGATGCGGAATTTTTTGAGCGGAGCGACGGGTATGACGGGTTAGTTGAGACATATGGCTTTAAGTTTAAGAAAACTACCAACATCGATCCTGACTTGCAGTATGAAGCGGCAAAAAACGGCGATATCGATGTCATTACCGCCTATACGACCGATGCACGCATTAAAAAATACAACCTCGTTGTGCTGAAAGATGACAAACACTACTTCCCGCCTTATCACGCTGTGCCGATTATCCGTCAAGAAGCGCTTGATGCCAACCCCGGATTGGAGAAAGCTTTGAATAAACTCGAAGGTGTTTTAACCGATGAAAAAATGATGGAACTCAACGCGCAAGTAAATATGGAAGGAAAAAGTCCAAAACAAGTGGCCATTGACTTTTTGAAAGCAGAAGGATTGATAGATTAATGTTTTCTCATAGCAAAGGTGGAATGAAGATGATTCGCTTTGAAAACGTATGGAAACAATATGACGACGGTTTTGTCGCATTAAAAAATATTAATCTCGAAATTCAAAAAGGAGAATTGGTCACTTTAATCGGGCCAAGCGGATGCGGAAAAACGACGACGATGCGGATGATTAACCGCCTGATTGAACCGACGTCTGGAACGATATACATTGACGGGCAGGACATTGCAAAAATGAATCCAGTGGAACTGCGACGCAACATTGGCTATGTCATCCAGCAAATCGGGCTGTTCCCTCATATGACGATTGCAGAAAATATCGCTTTAGTGCCGAAACTGAAAAAATGGGAGCCGTCCGCCTATCAAAAACGGGTTGACGAACTGCTCGATCTTGTCGGATTAGATCCAGCGACATTTAAACATCGCTACCCGTCGGAACTTAGCGGCGGCCAGCAGCAGCGGGTCGGCGTTATTCGTGCCCTTGCCGCAGAGCCTGACATCATTTTGATGGATGAGCCGTTTAGCGCGCTCGATCCGATCAGTCGTGAACAGCTGCAAGAGGATATTTTGAAATTGCAGGAAGAAATTCAAAAGACAATTGTGTTTGTCACCCATGATATGGATGAAGCAATTAAAATTGCCAACCGCATTGCGATTATGAAAGACGGGGAAATCGTGCAATTTGCTACGCCGGATCAAATTTTGCGCCGTCCTGCCAACTCATTCGTACGCGGCTTTATTGGAGAGAACCGTCTGGCACAAAGAAAGACAGCCGTGCCGACAGCGGAAGACTTAATGTCCCATTCCATTGCCACGGTATCGCCGAAGCGCGGATTGGCCGAGGCCTTCCGGTTCATGAAAGAGAAAAAAGTAGACAGCTTAATCGTTACGGATAAAAAGCAATCCTTTCTTGGTGTCGTGACATTAAAAGAACTAGAAAAACATTATCAGCAGGAACATCTCCTTGTAGTCGACATCACTGATTTCGATGTGACGACACTAACAAAGGATGCTGATGTGACGGACGTTGCGGAAATTTTCCAGCAACGGAACGTCAGCGCCATCCCTGTATTGGATGGGGATTGTCTTGTCGGCGTCATCACGAGATCGAGCATGATGCGCGGGCTGGCGGAATGGGAGTTTCAAAAGCAACCGTGAGGGTGGGATGAGAAATGGATTTACTAAACACACTGATAGAACGAAAACAAGAGATTTGGATCGCTTTCCAAGAACATATTTTGCTTTCCGGAATCGCGATGATCATTGCGATTTTATTCGCCATTCCGCTTGGCATTGTCCTGACAAGGTATAAAAAGCTGGCCGAACCAATCATCGGCATCGCTGCTATTATTCAAACGATTCCAAGCCTCGCTTTGTTAGGATTTATGCTTCCAATCTTTGGAATCGGGAAACTGCCGGCTATTATTGCGTTAACGTTATATGCACTGCTTCCGATTTTGCGCAATACGTATACAGGCATCCTTGGCGTCGATCCCACGCTTGTCGATGCCGGCCGAGGAATGGGAATGACATCGCGGCAAATTTTATGGATGGTCGAGCTCCCCCTTTCCTTGCCAGTGATTATGGCAGGCGTACGAACGGCTACTGTTTTGACGATCGGCGTGGCGGCGCTCGCAACCTTTATCGGCGCCGGCGGCTTAGGCGATCTCATTGACCGCGGACTGCGGATCGCCGATAAAAATTTGATTTTGGCCGGTGCCATCCCAGCAGCGATTTTAGCGATTTTATTTGATCTTTTATTGCGGAAGCTAGAAAATAAAGTAACACCAAAAGGCTTAAAATCATAGCAAAAAACGAGGAAGGCCGTATTCCTTCCTCTTTTTCATAGCAAACAGTGCCTGTCACTGTTCGTCCATGAGTCAGAGCCTTATTTCCGTATAAAATACCTATATTTAGATTACTTTAACTTCTAAAAAGTCACATCCTGTTATATTATTTTCCTCTATTAATTCTCTAAGTTCTTCTGATATGAATATTGGAATTTCATCACCCTTGAGTTTAATAATATGCTTTGATTGTATCGCCTCCTTACATAAAGCATATTTTTTTATACTATATATACTTTCACCATCAAGTTCAAATACACTATAATCTGAATTTTCTAAGTTTAATGCATCAACAACATTCAAAATGTTAGCTACTGAAAAACCTTTTAAAATTTTGTTTTCACCTTTATTCACTACATTTATAGGCAGATATTGTATACCATCATCTACTTCCTCTAAAATCGTTTTAAATCTTTCAGAAACTATAAACCACCCTAAATTGTTTGCTAAATAATCTGTTAATCTTTCTCCTTCTTTAGGGTCAAAGTAAAAGGTGATGTCGCTATTCCAATTATGAATATACTTCCCTTCCGATAATTCATATTGTTCAAATCCCTTTGTATCTATACAGTATGCTACTACATCTCTATCATCACTATCATCCATTAGCAACTTATAAAATCTCATTATTTCTTCCTCCAATAATCTTTATAAAGCATCTCCGGGTTCTTTCTAATTTCCTGTTTTAATTGTTCGAATAATCTCAAAAATTTCCTTTTATCCCCCTTAGCTATTTTATCAAAAGTTCTAATATTGCTTAACACATACTCGTGATAAGCATTTGGATGTCTTCCCTGATGTGGTAGTAATTCTATATTCCAAACGTCATCCAAATCTAGTCCGTATTTTTTCGTTATAGCCTCTATTTGTGGAGTATATTTTTTACTTTTATTAGTAGCATAATGATGTTTTTGTAAAGGTTTACCCGTACCCTTGGCAACACCACCCGTTCCATTCTCAATCACTCCATCCCCGACTTGACTCATCGAAAAGCGCACGGAACTGGTGGTTTCTTCCACAGTCTCCTGTATTCCTGTCCTTGACACTGGCCCTATCCCGGCAAATGCCGGCTGCCATTGAACAGATGGAACGCTATCAAGAAGGTCGTCCCATTGCTTCTTGAATGAGCGGATCGTTTGGGTAATCGGCGCTTTTATCACTTCGTGGTATACCGCTTGAAGGACAGGCATGATTTTATCATAGCGGAGAACATGTTTCATTTGTGAGACTAATTTGGAAACATCCGCTGCCGTTCCCGCCGCTTTCACTCCTTTGATCCCCGCTTTGCCGGCGATGCCTGCTCCTTTGACCGGAGGAAGAAAAGAAGCCAATAACATTCCTCCCGCAAGCAGTCGGCCCCATCCTGAAATCCGTTCTCCAGTCACTGGATCGTATTCTCCAAACAATCGCTGCACATCATACCAGCCAAGAAGCTCCAGACCGAATTCTCTCATATTATCGGCAAGCGTTTGGTCCGCCTGGCGCATTGCCGCGGCTGTTCGATACAGCAGTTCCTCCGCTTCATTCAGCTTTTCCTCATAGCGGCGAAGCCAATGAAGCAGTTCGTCTGTAAGCTCCTGGATAGCGGCAGAACCGATGCCGGTAATCTCCATCACTAAAGAGGGGAGTTCCCAGGAAAGCGAGGTCCGTGCGCGACAGCAGGCGTCTTCCGCATCGGGGATATGTTTTGCTACTACTTCCAGCTCTTCTGGCTTGACTCGAATCGCAATCATTACAACTTCTCTTATCTTGTGCCAATTTGGAGGATTTTCCTGCTTCGCTAATAAGAAGGATCATCCGCGATAGTGTAAATATGCAGATGGACGCACACGTTACTTCAATGTGTACTATTATTACATTGTAAAGCGGTTAAGCAAATAAAAACCCCAGACGAGTAATTACTCGTTTGGGGTGATCTATAGGAGTATCAATCATCGCCGTACATAAGGTCATCTAACAACTCATTTTGAGCTTGAATTTCTTTAAATCTGTTTAACCTGTTCATTAAATACTTAATAGAAACTTCCTTATCACTCGATATTTCTTCTTCGTAAATTTTTATCTTCACTCCATTATTTTTTAAATCAGTAATGAGTTTCTCAAGTTTAGCGTCATCATCCTCATCTTTGAATAAGTCACATTCAAAAATGGGACTACTATTCTCTATTCTATTTTTTATATCACCAAGACCTAAATTAGTATATTTTTTTACCATTGCTAAATGCTTTGTTTGAACAGTATTTTTGTCTAGTAATACTAGTATTTTTGACAATTCATTAACCTCCTTCCAATATCAACGATTAAAAATCATTTGGAATTGAATCGTTTATTGGTCTCCCAGGAAGACTATCTCGATAATTACCACCATGCCAACGATACAAGTGTTCTCTAAAAGTAACTGGGTAAATAATTTCCCCTTTGTCAGCTATTTGTGGATACTTAGAAGCACTATATGTATGATGACCAATGATAGGCTTACCATTGTGTTTTGGTATATTTCCATTCAAAATGTCTTTGATTTGTTCTGGTGTCCAATTTCTAGTTGAATTACCGTTCATTACCCGAACTTTTTCTTGTTCCCAAAAATTATCTACACCCCTATCCCTTCTTCGTTTAAACCTCTTATTCCATTCTAATTGTTTCCATTCCTCTCGTGTTATTGTTCTATTTTTGACCTTTTCATTTAATATCTTCATTTTCTTACTACCCATAATCTTATACGGTGTTTCCCTTGGGGTTAAATCAAGATTTTTTACTCTTTCTGCTATGATATCTGCCTCATTTTTTACTAATCTATCACCTATAGCATTCCCGTTATCTACCATCCCATCCACTGCTTTACTCATCGAAAAGCGCACGGAGCTGGTGGCTTCTTCCGCGGTCTCCTGTATCCCTGCCCTTGACACTGGGCCTATCCCGGCAAATGCCGGTCGCCATTGGACAGATGGAACGCTGTCAAGAAGGTCGTCCCATTGCTTTTTGAACGAGCGGATCGTATTGCTAATCGGCGCTTTTACGGCTTGGCGGTACACCGCTTGAAGGGCAGGCATAATTTTATCATAGCGGAGAACATGTCTCGTTTGCGAGACTAATTTGGAAACATCCGCTGCTGCTTTCGCTCCTTTGATCCCCGCTTTGCCAGCGATGCCTGCTCCTTTGACCGGAGGAAGAAAAGAAGCCAATAACATTCCTCCCGCAAGCAGTCGGTCCCATCCTGAAATCCGTTCTCCGGTGATCGGGTCGTATTCTCCAAACAATCGCTGCACATCATACCAGCCAAGAAGCTCTAACCCAAATTCTTTCATGTTATCGGCAAGCGTTTGGTCCGCCTGGCGCATTGCCGCGGCTGTTCGATACAGCAGTTCCTCGGCTTCATTTAGCTTTTCTTCATAGCGATGGAGCCAATGAACCAGCTCGTCTGTAAGCTCATGGATAGCGGCAGAGCCGATGCCGGGAATCTCCATCACTAAAGAAGGAAGTTCCCAGGAAAGCGAGGTCCGTGCGCGACAGCAGGCGTCTTCCGCATCGGGGACATGCTTCGCTACCGTTTCCAGCTCTTCCGGCTTGACTCGAATCGTAGTCATTATAGCTCCTCTATCTTTCGTCGAATTTCGGCGATTTCCCTGCTTATTTCATAAAGAAGATCGTATGTGGTCGCATCAATATGCGCTTCGATTTGCCGCAAGTCCCCGTATATCGATTCTCCCTGCCAATGTGGAACATACTCGGCATTTGCGCGATAAAATGCGCGAGTGCCATGATAAAATTCTCTAATCGCTTCTTCGACCTGTCTCTGATAAGAATGGAGACAATGGATGATCGTCCCGTAGGCCCTGCGTTTCACTTCTTTTTCGACCGATTCCAATAAAGACGACACCTTGATTTCCTCTCCCCCTATTACACACTTATTTAAATGGTAACACAAGGAAAATAAGTATAAATCATGATATATCCCTATTTTTCCAGATGATTATTAGGACTTTTTCCTCATCCATTATTCTCTCATGCTAAACAGGTCAAAGTTCCTTCGAAAACAACCCGTTTACGGAACAAACTTTTCCATACGTGGAGCGATCACGGTGAAGAGAACGATCAGAAAACCGAAAATGAAAAAGCCAAATAACCATGGTAGAAACGATAATATTAGTTCGACCTCATCCAATGGTTAACAAGACGAAACAGATTGTTCTTCGACGGAAGAAAACAATCCTATTTCCTCCGCTTTTGTGGTAATAATAGTTAGTTTCTTTCACGCATATAAATTATCAAAAACATCCATGAATAAAGTAAAAGCTGGCTTGATGCAGCCAGCTTTTGGTTATTTATCGTTTATTCATTTCTTCTATTAACAACTTATTGACAAGCGGCGGGTTGGCTTGTCCTTTTGTCGCTTTCATGACTTGTCCAACTAAGAAGCCAAGCGCGCGGTCTTTACCGTTTTTATAGTCTTCGATCGATTGCGGATTGGCGTCGAGCACTTCGATGACGATTTTGCGCAATGTCGCTTCGTCGGAAATTTGCACGAGTCCTTTTTCTTTGACGATTTGTTCTGGATCTCCGCCTTTTTCGACGAGCTCTTTGAACACTTTTTTCGCGATTTTCGATGAAATCGTGCCGTTTTGAATGAGCTTAATCATGCCGGCCAAGCTTTCCGGCGTCAGCGCGATCTCATGCAGTTCTTTTTGTTCGGCATTTAAATAGCCAGATACTTCGACCATGAGCCAGTTGGACGCCAGTTTCGGATCGGCTCCGTTTGCGACCGTCGCTTCGAAGAAATCGGCCATTTCTTTCGTTAGCGTCAGCACTTTCGCGTCGTATTCCGGCAGGCCAAGTTCTTCGATGTAGCGTTTTTTACGGGCATCCGGAAGCTCTGGAATTGACGCGCGAACTCGTTCTTTCCACTCGTCGTCGATATATAGCATAACAAGGTCTGGTTCTGGGAAGTAGCGGTAGTCTTCCGAACCTTCTTTCACACGCATGAGCACCGTTGTTTTTGTCGCTTCGTCAAAGCGCCGCGTTTCTTGCTGGATGACGCCGCCGGAAAGCAAAATTTTCTCCTGGCGTTTTGCTTCGTATTCAAGCCCCATGCGCACGAAGTTAAACGAGTTTAAGTTTTTCAACTCTGTTTTCGTACCGAACTTGTCCGAACCGATCGGACGCAATGAAATGTTGGCGTCGCAGCGAAGCGAACCTTCTTCCATTTTGCAATCGGATACGCCTGTATATTGGATGATCGACTTTAATTTTTCCAAGTAGGCGTACGCTTCTTCCGGAGAACGGATGTCTGGCTCTGACACGATTTCAATGAGCGGCGTGCCCTGGCGGTTAAAATCGACCAGTGAATAGCCGTCGCCGGTGTGCGTTAGTTTTCCAGCGTCTTCTTCCAAATGAATGCGCGTGATGCCGATTTTTTTCTTTTTGCCGTTCACTTCGATTTCAATCCAGCCGTTTTTGCCAATCGGCTGGTCATATTGCGAAATTTGGTATGCTTTCGGATTGTCCGGATAAAAGTAGTTTTTGCGGTCAAATTTCGTCTCCGTCGCGATTTCGCAGTTAAGCGCCATCGCCGCTTTCATCGCAAATTCTACTGCTTGTCTATTCAAGACCGGAAGAACCCCTGGATAGCCTAAATCAATGACGTTCGTTTGCGTGTTTGGGGGCGCTCCGAACGCGTTTGGGCTGCTCGAGAAAATTTTCGATTTTGTCTTCAGCTCGACGTGAACTTCAAGACCAATGACCGTTTCGAAATTCATCACGTTCCCCCCTTATAATGCTGGTTTTTGTTTATGGTAGTCGGTTGCTTGCTCGAACGCATGGGCAACGCGGTAAATCGTGCTTTCATCAAAATGTTTGCCGATGATTTGCAAACCGACCGGCAGACCGTTTACAAAGCCGCACGGTACAGAAATGCCAGGAACACCGGCAAGGTTTACTGGAATCGTTAAAATGTCGTTTGCGTACATCGTTAACGGGTCGCTTGTTTTTTCACCGATTTTGAATGCTGGTGTCGGCGTCGTTGGCCCGATAATGACATCGTATTTTTCAAATACCTTTTCGAAATCTTGTTTGATTAATGTACGCACTTTTTGCGCTTTTTTGTAATACGCGTCATAATAGCCGGAGCTTAACGCGAATGTGCCAAGCATAATGCGGCGTTTCACTTCATTGCCGAAGCCTTCGCTTCTTGTTTGTTTGTACATATCAATTAAGTTTTTCGCATTGTCCGTGCGGTAGCCGTAACGGACGCCGTCAAAACGGGCCAAGTTCGCCGATGCTTCCGAAGACGCAAGCAAATAGTACGTCGCTAGCGCGTATTTCGAGTGCGGCAGCGATACTTCTTCCCATGTCGCTCCCAATTTCTCGAGCACTTTCAGCGCATTAAGCACCGACTGGCGCACTTCTTCCGCGACGCCTTCGCCTAAATATTCTTTCGGCACGGCAATTTTCAAGCCTTGAATATCGCCAGTAAGCGCCGCTACATAATTTGGCACTTCCACGTTTGCCGAGGTCGAATCCATCGGATCTAAACCAGCGATGACTTGCAATAAGTAGGCGTTATCCTCGACCGTACGCGTAATCGGGCCGATTTGGTCAAGCGAAGAGGCAAACGCAACAAGACCAAAACGTGATACACGGCCGTATGTAGGTTTCAGCCCGACAACTCCGCAAAACGCTGCCGGCTGGCGAATCGAACCGCCCGTATCAGAGCCTAACGCAAACGGCACTTCTCCAGCTGCCACCGCCGCCGCCGAGCCGCCGCTTGAACCGCCTGGTACGCGCTCTAAATCCCACGGGTTGCGCGTCAGCTGAAAGCCGGAGTTTTCCGTGGAAGACCCCATCGCAAACTCGTCCATATTTAATTTTCCAATCGTAATCGCACCAGCTTCGTGCAAGCGCTCCATGACCGTTGCATCATAAATCGGGTCAAAGTTATATAAAATTTTGCTTGCGCATGTTGTGCGCAATCCTTTTGTCACAATATTATCTTTAATGCCAATCGGCATGCCAAAAAGCGTACCGAAATCGTTTTCTTCTTTCGCTAGTTTGTCATCTAACTCTTTCGCTTTCGCGCGCGCGTTTTCTTCATTTAGTGTTAAAAACGCTTGCACTTTTTCTTCCACTTCGCCAATGCGGCGAAACGATTCATCGACTAAATCGGAAACGGAAATTTCTTTTTTATGTAATAAACGATGTAATTCGGAAATTTTATGGTCAAATAATGACATTGCTTCCCCCTCCTTACTCTAAAATCGCCGGTACGCGGAACTGACCGTCTTGGTGGTCTGGCGCGTTTTTCAGCACTTCTTCGCGCGGAAGCCCCGGCGTTGGGACATCGTCGCGCATCACGTTTTTCATATCCAAGACGTGCGAGGTTGGCGGAACGTTTTCCGTATCGAGCTCGTTTAATTGCTCCGCGAATGTAATAATCGCGTCCAACTGCTTTGTAAACATTTCTGCTTCTTCGTCTGTAATCGCCAAACGCGCCAAATGCGCCACATGTTTTACTTGTTCGATCGAAATTCTTGACATCCTTTTCACCTCCAACGTGTTCGACCTACCACAATACTATGATGATACCAAACTTTCATCGAATGAAGCAACATTTGCCATGCGTTCTGTACAAGAATATAAAAATGACTTCCAGCTATATTCTTGATAAAAACGAACATATGTGCTATGATTGTTTCAAATAGCCAAAGCATGCGTGAAATGGGGACTTTTTATGAACGAGGCGGTTTTCCTGCAAGTGCTTGACAGGCTTGGCAATATCGAAGGCACACTGCACTATCTTGTCGAAGGTCAAAAACGATTAGAAGAAGAACAGCTGGCTATCCGAAAAGAGCAAGAGGCCATTCGAAAAGAACAAGGAGCTATCCGAAAAGAACAGCAAACGATCCGACAGGAACAGCAAATACTGCTTCAAGGACAAAAGCGATTAGAAGAAGAACAAACTTATTTGAAATCCGGACTAAAAGAACTGAACGAATTAATGACGGCACTTCTTTACCGGCAAGATGAAACAGATGCCAAACTCGAAACCCTCACAACAGACGTACACAACATCCACGGTGAAATCGCTTCTCTCAAACAAAGTCTTCACAAACTCAAGGAAAAAGGAGATTCCCACTACCAGCAGCTAAACGAACGGCTAGACAACATTCAGCTTGATGTCGATTTTGCCGTTCATAAAATGGCGGCGAACGAGCGAGAGCTATATAAAATAAAAAACAGGCTGCTTTAAAATTTTTGCTAAAAAGGAGAAGCAAACATGAATGTCACATTTGATCATATCGTTCACTATACGGAAAAACCAGAAGAAGCGAAAACCGCGTTTCAGCTCATCGGCTTTCATGCTATAAATGGAGGAAAGCATCCTTCTTGGGGAACGTATAACTGTCTGAACTACTTTACAGGGCTGCGGTACATTGAATGGATCGGCTTTACGGACTTTGATAAAGCGAAAAACTCTGATAACGTATTGATCCAGCAAATCGTCGCGGACTCCTCCAAAGGAGAAGGTTTTTCGCAATTGGCATTCCGCACGGATGATATCGATGCTGTCATCGCCCACATCCAGGCAAAAGGACTAAAGCCGATTGGTCCGTTTGCCGGAAGCCGAAAACGTGAGGATGGTAAAGTATTAAGCTGGTCGATGTTATTTATTAACGACGAGCAAGATAACACATGCCGCTATCCGTTTTTTATCCAATGGGGAGAGCCTGAAGAGGTCCGCGCTAACGAAATGGCCCCTCTCATGCAGCACAGCATCGGAACCCCATTCCTTTCATATATTGGGATGAATGTAAGCCATCTTGACAAGTCGTTGCAAAAATATTGCCACTTATTTGGTGTGCCTCGCCAATCTGTAACGGAAAGCAGCGATGAATTTGGCACCTATTCCGAACTTCCAATCGGAAACATAGCGATCCGCTTGTATGAGGCAAAAAGCCTCACTGCCGCCATCGACAGCGCTCTTATCAACCGTCCGTTTTTATGCGGAATCACCGGAATGCCGGAAAATAAAGTTATCCATATAAAAAATGGCATCTATCACTTTTCCGTGTAATGTTTCATCAAATAGAATAGCTTCTAAAATGAATATTGCAATCACATGAAGGGAAAATCATAATTTTTGGATACGATTAAGAAAATAAGGATATTCGGATTATATAGTGAGATATTCTTTAAGTTTGGTTATAATCCAAATCATGTTTTGTCACACTTTCTTCAAACTGCACACTAATTAATTCTTAATAACTACGCACACCAAACTAATTTTAAGCTCATAACATGCATATAAAGTTTGTTTTTATAGCTAATGTAAAGAGGTGAAGAGAATTTATGGTTTCATATATGGATTCTCAATACACTTTTGACGTAAATAAAAGTCCCTTGTTTAAAAAAGACAACAACAACTATATTAACGTATTAGGTGTGAAACAGTTGAATACATTGGAAAATGTGTCTCTGCTTGACATTTTCCTAAGTGCTAATAATGTCGTAGAACCGCACTATCACCCAAATGCAGCCGAGCTAGTTTATTGTATTTCTGGTGCTGCTACTGTATCGATGCTGAACCCATTTACAAAACAAATTCTCAGTTATTCTATCACACCCGGACAAGTAGCAAACGTTCCACGAGGTTGGTGGCATTACGAAGTAGCTGAAGTTGATAACACTCATCTTTTGGCAATTTTTGATGCACCAACTCCAGAAGTGATTTTAGGTTCTGACATCTTAAAATTTACTCCTGCAAATATCATGTCGCATACCTATTGTCTTGATGAAAATCAATGGAAATAAGCAATTGCACCAGTTAAACCCACAACATATATCGGTCCATACAAAAACTGCAACAAAGCAAAGAAAAATATACCTCATCAGTATTCAAATCAACACCTACAATATATTCCGGCAATACCCACAAACCCCTTACGTTCCTCAGTATCAGCAATATTGGGGCTAATAGATAAACAAATACAACTATCGGCATGGAAAATCCATGTCTTTTTTTGTCACAGTTTGTGTCTACTGTGTAATATTTATTATCTTTCCGTTACATAATCTGAAGAGCCAAAAATAATATTAGTCGATGATTATTTTTTCAAATTCATATTTGAATTTCTTAAAGCAATAAACCCTGTTATCCCAAATTACTTTTCTCTGTTCTTCTCAGAAACGTCAAAGTAAGCCGGGGAAACATATTTAAAAAATAAAATCCCATCATATTGTTGTGCAGGTACAAAGGAAGAAGGCATTCCCCCGCCTTCATAGGCCCGCCACTTTTTCTGTGCCCAGTTTCCATTGCATTGAATAAAACTATTTTGATAAGAAGAATGGTCAAGAAGGCTTTCCAAATGTTTTTTGTTCGGTTTTTTTATTGAATATTCCTTACCTGTATAATCCAACATTTTTCCTTCCTTTGCATACAACCCCAATATAAAACTTTTCTCCTTAATCGTTTGGGAGAGGTTTTCCACAAACGATTTATAGGCAGACAGGCACTTGGCGGAAGTGTTTTTGCTAATATGCATGTTATGTGCCCAAATGATAAATTTTTCATTTGGGTATATTTCCTGTGCTAAAAATTCTAGGTTTTTTGCCATTAATGCGTCCCGATACTCAAAAAGTTTCGAGAAGCTTTTTTCTAAAGTTGCTTTCAAGTAATCTACTCTATTTTCTATCGTCCGGAGGACAATTTTATAAATCTTGCTGTTCGGGAAACGCTGCTGTTTGAGTTCCTCAATCAATTCCATGCCCTTACTTTCCATCTCTTCCTTTATATTTTGGCGCATCGAACGCTTGATTTTCCGTTTATCGACTGCAATCAAAACCTCG
This sequence comes from Parageobacillus genomosp. 1, assembly GCF_000632515.1. Taxonomy (GTDB): domain Bacteria; phylum Bacillota; class Bacilli; order Bacillales; family Anoxybacillaceae; genus Saccharococcus. The sequence continues at coordinate 185,148 of NZ_CM002692.1, read as the reverse complement.
ATCGCCCGCTTTTCAAAATCGACAAACTTCTGTTTGGTCGGACCCGTTAAATAAGACTCGAGGAATTCCGAAAACAAATTCTCCTTTTTTTGCTGAACATCTACACCCGTAAAATACAGCGGCCGCTTCTGCTTCTAAGAGAAGTATTCAAAGAGAGCAGTAGTAGTTAGACATGCCTGATTTTCAAAATGAATTTATACCTGTTTCCATAAAGCTAAAACCCTCCCTGCCTACGCAGAGAGGGTTTTCCATTAAAACATTTCCGATACCGTTTTTGCTTGCATATGAAGAATTAAGTAGTCAGGACCGCCTGCTTTCGAGTCGGTGCCGGACATGTTGAAGCCGCCGAATGGCTGATAGCCGACGATCGCGCCGGTGCAGCCGCGGTTGAAGTAAAGGTTTCCGACATGGAACTCTTCGCGCGCTTTTTCGAGGTTGGCACGGTTGCGGGAAATCACGGCGCCTGTTAAGCCGTATTCCGTGTTGTTGGCAATTTCAAGCGCATGATCGAAATCTTTTGCTTTCGCAAACGCCACAACTGGACCAAAAATTTCTTCCTGCATGATGCGTGCGTTTGGATCCACATCGGCAATTACGGTTGGCTGAATGAAGAAGCCTTTGGAGTCGTCTCCTTCACCGCCGGTCATGAGACGGCCTTCTTGTTTGCCAATTTCGATATATTCCATGATTTTGTTATACGCCGATTGGTCGATGACCGGGCCCATAAACGTGCTTTGTTCTGCCGGATCGCCAACTTTTAATTGTTTTGTCAGCTCAACGACGCGGTTTAATACTTGATCATACACATCTTCTACCACAATCGCGCGCGAGCAAGCCGAGCATTTTTGACCGGAGAAGCCGAATGCCGATGCGACAATCGATTGTGCCGCTAATTCTAAATCGGCTTCTTTGTCGACGACAATCGCATCTTTTCCGCCCATTTCCGCGATGACGCGTTTGAGCCAAATTTGGCCTGGATGCACTTTCGCCGCACGTTCATAAATGCGGATGCCGACATCGCGGGAACCAGTGAAGCTGATAAAGCGAGTGCGTGGGTGATCAACGAGGTAGTCCCCTACTTCCGAGCCGCTTCCCGGAATGTAGTTTAATACTCCCGCCGGAAGGCCAGCTTCTTCCAACACTTCCGCGAATTTATATGCAACCACTGGCGTTGCGCTCGCAGGCTTTAACAGTACCGTATTGCCAGTAACAAGCGATGCGACGGTCGTACCGGCCATAATCGCAAACGGGAAGTTCCACGGCGAAATGACAACGCCGACGCCAAGCGGAATGTAGAAGAACCGGTTCGTTTCGCCCGGGCGGCTTTCAACTGGAATGCCGTCTTTTAATTTCAGCATTTGCCGCGCGTAATATTCCATAAAGTCAATCGCTTCTGCCGTATCGGCATCCGCCTCTTTCCACGGTTTTCCTGCCTCTTTTACCAGCAATGCCGAAAACTCATGTTTGCGGCGGCGCACAATCGCAGCGGCGCGGAACAGAATGTCAGCACGCGCTTCTGGTTTTGTTTTGCTCCACCATTTAAACGCTTCATCAGCAACTTTCATTGCTTTTTCGGCAAGTTCTTTATTCGCTTTCGACACACGGCCGATTACTTCTGTCTTATTCGCAGGGTTAATCGAAACGATTTTCTCGTCAGTTGTAACCCGTTCACCGCCAATAATTAAAGGATAGTCTTTGCCAAGCTCCGCTTCGACTTTTTTCAGCGCTTCTTCAAACGCTTTTTGATTCGCTTCAACCGTAAAATCTGTGAACGGTTCATGCTTATAAGGTTGTACCATCCGTGATTTCCTCCTTTACCGAATTTGCAAAAAAGCGTTTACAACCTCTATCTACCATTCTAACGAATAAATCGGTATGATTCAATTTTTTAGAAAAGCGAAAAAACTATTGATAAATATGGACAAACGGCTGATCTGCCTTCGCTTTCCGAACAATAACGCTTTCCGGACCAACGGTGGAAGTGATATAAATGCTCACATTAATATAATCTGGAAACTTTTCCATCACTAATCCGGTCACGTATTGCGTAAATCCGATTACTTCTGCTTTTCCATAAAATGGCATTGTAATATTAATTGTTAATTGCTGCAGCTGGTCATTTACATATAATCCCTTTCCAACAACCCCAGTATAATTCGGGAAAAATTCTTCAATATCGGATTTAAAGTTATTAAATTTTAACCAATCGTCGCGGTGATTTTCCTCCGCCTCATCTGACGGGAATAAATAATATTCCTCTTTAATCGCCTCCCAATCATCAATGGTACTGCTTCCTTCGTCGACATGGGTAACGGCAAAAAAGTGTCCCGGAATCACGGAAGATCTCGGTGCCTGTTTATATAAAGCAATCGTAATCGGAACTTCTTTCAAACCTTTCATGTTGCGGAGCCGGGAGAGCACTTCCGCGGCGATGCGTTTCCCTTCCCGTTCGATGTCCTCGTCTTTTATTTTTACTTCGCGCGGATAGCCTTCTTCCGTTTCATAGTAATGAACCGAGTTCAGCGCCAGCCCGATGACAACTCCCCCTAATTTCACTTTATCGTCGCTTATTTTCGTTAAATAATCATGTTCTAAAATGCCAGCCAAATAAATCGGACTTTTTTTGTTTTTCTCTTCATTCGTTCCTTTGCCGCTAATAGGCGGATTTAACCCAACGTTTTCCTTTTCCTTTTGTCGTTGCAGCCAGCTCTTCACCGTTTTTTTATCTAAATATTGGCCTTCCTGAAATAAATAATCTTCCGGAGAAAAACGTTCTTGCGCGACGCGCATCAGTCCGGTTTCAAATTCATCGACGTCTAGGCGCGTATTCAAATCTTCGACTACTTCGCCACGCGCTCCTGATGGTTTAAACGGTAGCACAACACGGTAATAGGAGTCGGAAATATTGTATTTTGGAATGACAGCCTTTTGCTCTTTATTATTTTTTTTCTGCACTACCTCTTCCTCGCCGAATTTTGGCGCACAAGCGGAAAGAAGCAGAAGCAGAGCCAACCAGATCATGAACTGTTTTTTCATGTTTCACACCTACTTATTTTGCTCAATTTCTTGCAGAAATCTCATTTCATCCCAGATTTCGATATTTAGCTGCTGGGCCTTTGTCAGTTTCGAACCAGCATCGGCGCCAGCGATGACTAAATCGGTATTTTTGCTGACGCTGCCGGTGACTTTGCCGCCGAGCTGCTCAATTTTTTCTTTTGCTTCGTTGCGCGACAGCGATTCCAGCTTCCCGGTCAGCACAACCGTTTTGCCGGCAAAGTAAGAATCGACATCGCCAGCTTTCGGCGTTTTTGGACCTTTGTATTCCATATTGACACCGTAAACGCGCAGTTCATTTAACAACTCTTTTACTTCCGGTTTCGCAAAATAGGTGACAATAGAGTCAGCCATTTTCTCGCCAACTTCGTGAATTGACATCAATTCTTCTTTTGTCGCATTTTGCAGACGGTCCATCGTTTCAAAATGTTCTGCCAGCACTTTTGCCGCTTTCGCGCCGACATGGCGGATGCCTAACCCAAATAGAAGGCGCTCTAACGAGTTTTGTTTCGATGCTTCAATGGCGCTGAGCAAATTAGTTGCCGATTTTTCCCCCATCCGTTCCAAGTTAATTAACTGTTCTTTTGTCAAACGATAAATATCGGCAACATCGTGGATGAGCCCTTCGCGGAACAGCTGGGAGATGACCTTTTCGCCAAGCCCTTCAATGTTCATCGCTTGGCGCGAAACAAAATGAATGAGTCCCTCGCGGATTTGCGCCAGACATTTCGGATTAATGCAGCGAAGCGCTACTTCGCCTTCGAGCCGGACTAATTCACTGCTGCACTCCGGACAATGCGTCGGCATGACAAACGGTACTTCTTCTCCTGTCCGCCGGTCAAACACGACATTGACTACTTCCGGAATAATATCGCCCGCCTTTTTAATCACGACGGAATCGCCGATGCGGATGTCTTTTTCGCGAATGAAATCTTCATTATGGAGAGTGGCGCGCTGCACCGTCGTGCCCGCAACACGGACCGGCTCAAGAATCGCAGTCGGCGTTACAACACCCGTGCGCCCGACATTTAATTCAATGCCAATCAGCTTCGTGACCACTTCCTCGGCCGGAAATTTATACGCGATCGCCCAGCGTGGGCTTTTTGCGGTTGCGCCTAGCTGTTCCTGCTGTTCAAATGAATCCACTTTGATGACGATGCCATCGATTTCGTATGGGAGTTGCGGGCGTTTTTCATGCCATTCGTTGACAAAGCGAATGACTTCATCGATATTGGCGCATCTCCGCCGTTCTGGATTGACTTTAAATCCGAGCGTTTGTAAATAATCAAGGGCGGCGCTGTGCGAATCGATCCCTAGTTCTTCGGCATTGGCAAGACCGTAGACGAATAAATCAAGATGGCGGGACGCCGCGATTTTTGGATCGAGCTGGCGCAGCGAACCGGCTGCGGCGTTGCGCGGATTGGCAAACAGCTCTTCGCCGCGCTGCTTTCGCTGTTCATTCAGCCGCTCAAACGACGCTTTCGGCATATACGCTTCGCCACGGGCTTCCAGTGTCACGGCTTCCTTCAGGCGAAGCGGCAAAGAGCGGATCGTTTTTAAGTTTTCCGTAATATCCTCGCCGGTCACTCCGTCGCCGCGCGTCGCCCCTTGGACAAAATAGCCGTCTTCGTAACGGACGGAAACGGCCAGCCCATCGATTTTCAGCTCGCACACATAGGCGACATCATCGCCGACTTCCTGGCGCACGCGGCGGTCGAAGTCGCGCAAATCGCCTTCATGAAACGCATTGGCGAGGCTTAACATCGGAGTGCGATGCTCCACTTTTTGAAACGCATCTAACGGTTGTCCGCCGACCCGCTGCGTAGGAGAATCTTTTGTTTTGAATTCCGGATATTGTTCTTCGAGCGCGATCAGCTCTTGCATGAGCCGATCGTATTCCGCATCAGGCACGGATGGGCGGTCGAGAACATGGTATTCATAATTGTATTTATTTAACAGTTCGCGCAGCTCTTCAATACGTGTTTGCGCAGCTTGTCGGTCCATATCCGTTCTCCTTTCTTTACACTTTTGTAATCGGAGCAAACTTGGCAAGCAGCCGTTTAATGCCAATCGGGCTTGGGAAGGCAATGTCCAATTCCTGGTCTTCCCCTTCTCCGCGCACGCTGACCACCGTGCCGATTCCCCATTTTTTATGGTCTGCTTTATCGCCAACTTTCCACACCGTCGTCCCGCCGCCAGCCGATCCTAAGACCGGCGTACGGAAACCGGTATGTTTTGTTGGGGAAGCAGCGGCGTGCAATGTCCGGCGGTTGACGGTTTCGATTAATTCTTCCGGAATTTCGCCAATAAAGCGCGATACCGGATTGACATGGATATTTCCAAACAGCGTGCGCATTTGCGCGCTCGTTAAAAACAACTCTTCTTCCGCGCGGGTAATGCCGACATACGCGAGACGGCGCTCCTCTTCCATCTCGTCCTCATCGTTAAGCGAACGGTTATGCGGAAAAATTCCTTCTTCCATTCCGATGAGAAAGACAACTGGGAACTCCAATCCTTTTGCGGAATGAAGCGTCATGAGCACGACGGAATCTTCGTTATTACCATTCGTCTCATTGAGCTGGTCAATATCCGAAATTAACGCCAAATCCGTTAAAAACGCAATAAGCGACTTGTCCTCACTCACATTTTCAAAATGTTTGGTGACCGATAAAAACTCGTCAATGTTTTCCAAGCGGCTTTGCGCCTCCAGCGTTTTTTCCGCCTTCAGCATCTCGCGGTAACCGGACTTGTCCAACACTTCTTCGACCAGCTCGGTGACGGAAACGTATTCTTGCAGCTGTGCCCATTGTTCGAGCTGGCGGCGAAATTCCAGCAAGGAAGCGGCAATGCGGGCAGAGAGTCCAATATGCTCCAGTTCACCGAGCGCTTCAAATACCGATAATCCGTTTTCGGAAGCATAGCTTACGATTTTATCAAGTGAAGACACGCCAATACCGCGCTTTGGCACATTAATGATGCGCAGCAAACTAATATCATCATTCGGGTTTGCAATGACGCGCAAATAGGCCAAAATATCTTTAATCTCTTTACGGTCATAGAACTTTAAACCGCCGACAATTTGATACGGGATATTGGACTTGAGGAACACCTCTTCAATGATCCGCGACTGGGCATTCGTGCGGTACAAAATAGCAAAATCGGAATAGCGGCGTTTTCCGCCATCGACATATTCTTTAATTTTGCCGGCGACAAATTGCGCTTCATCTGCCTCATTCATCGCTTCATAATAAACGATTTTCTTTCCTTCCGGATTTTCCGTCCAAAGCCTTTTCGGCTTGCGGTTGATATTGTTTTCAATGACTTCGTTTGCCGCTTGCAAAATCCGCTTGGTGGAGCGGTAGTTTTGTTCAAGCAAAATTACTTTCGCATTTGGATAGTCCCGTTCAAACGATAAGATGTTTTGAATATCGGCGCCGCGCCAGCGGTAAATCGATTGATCCGCATCGCCGACAACGCATATATTTTGGAAGCGCGCCGCCAGCATTTTGACAAGCGTATACTGCGCACGGTTGGTGTCTTGGTACTCATCAATGTGAATATATTGGAATTTATATTGGTAGTACTCCAATACTTCCGGCACACGTTCAAACAGCTGAATCGTCGTCATAATTAAGTCGTCAAAATCAAGAGAATGGTTGCGCAAAAGGCGCTGTTGGTATTCTTCATACACTTCGCTGACGACTTTTTCATAATAGCTGCCTGCTCGTTTGGCAAATTTCTCTGGAGTGAGCAATTCATTTTTCGCGCTGCTGATCGTGCCGAGTATGGTTCTTGGTTCAAACTTTTTCGGATCGATGTTTTTCTCTTTTAAAATGTTTTTAATTACCGAAAGCTGATCGGTCGTATCGAGAATGGAAAAATTGCGGTTGATGCCGATGCGGTCAATATCGCGGCGTAAAATGCGAACGCACATCGAATGGAACGTGGAAATCCATACCTCTTCCGCTGCGCCGCCTAACAGCGCCTGCACGCGTTCTTTCATTTCCCGAGCCGCTTTGTTCGTAAACGTAATCGCTAAAATATTCCATGGGGCCACATGCTTTTCTGCCATTAAATAGGCAATCCGGTGTGTTAATACGCGCGTTTTTCCGCTTCCCGCCCCCGCCATAATGAGAAGCGGTCCTTCCGTCGTTTTCACAGCGGCCTGCTGCTCCTTATTTAAATTAGCCAGTAATTTTTCCGACAAAAAATTCACTTTTATCACCACCAAGAAACATATGTTCTATTTTGCACCAATTTTCGCGCCCTGACCAGCTTACTGCTTTACCGCTTTGACCGTGGCCAGCGCTTGGTCGATGTCTTCGTAAACGATGTTGCCCACAACGACCGTATCAGCGTGTTGCGCCATTTCTTTCGCTTGTTTTGCTGTTTTAATCCCCCCGCCGTAAAACAGCTGTGTTTTCATTAATACTTGTTTGACGCGCTCGACGAGCTGCGGATCTCCGTAAACACCGCTATATTCCAAATAAAAAATCGGCAAGTGGTACATATGCTCAGCGATACGCGCATACGCAACCACATCTTCTTCCCCAAGCTCCGTGTTCGCCGCGGTAAGCATAGCCGCTTTACAATGTTTATGTAAAATGCAATACCCTTCCATCCATATTTCATCCCAATTCATGATGTCGCCAAACTGTTTCACCGCTTCGTGATGCAGATCGATGATCCATTTTGTTTCGCGGCTGTTCAGTACCATCGGGATAAAATAAAAATCAAAACCAGGGGTGATAGACTCTAGATTGGAGATTTCCAAAACACATGGAACGGAAAAGCGACGGATGCGCCCTAACAGCTCTAGTACATTTTCTAATGTAACGCCGTCCGTTCCGCCGACAATAATGGCGTCGGTCCCTGATTCACAAACGCGTTCAAGATGTTCATCGCTAATTTCTTTATTCGGGTCTAGCTTAAATACGTGGCGCCACTCGCGAATATCATACATATGATAAAACCCTCCATTGATTTATCCATTTCTTCATTATAACAAATCGACAAAAAGAAAAGGAGTTCCTTTTCATTGGAAGGAATCTCCTTGCTTTCATTAGGCGTTGTGCGCTTCTTCGGAAGGTTGTTTTGTTTCTTCTTTAATGCGGTCTAATGCCATCGCATACGCATCGTTCCCATAGTTTAAGCAGCGTTTGACGCGCGAAATCGTTGCCGTGCTTGCTCCTGTTTCCGTTTCAATTTTATGATACGTATAGCCTTCGCGAAGCATGCGTGCCACTTCGAGGCGCTGCGCTAACGACTGAATTTCGTTAACCGTACATAAGTCATCAAAAAAGCGATAGCACTCCTCTAAATCGCGCAAAGAAAGAATCGCTTTAAACAGCTGATCTACTTCTCTGCCGCGTAATTTATCAATTTGCATAAATGGAGACCCTCCTTTACCATTTTACTATATTTAAGTCGGGAACGACGTTGATCCATGTTTTCCCCGGTACAAATCCGATTAGGTTGCCATTTATAAACGGCAAAATGCGGCCATCGACATTTTTCCATTGTATTTTTTGTACCACGCCATTTTGGAATAAGTACCCGTCTCCCCCGGAATCGAGATCAATACTGCGCCGCCCGGCCGCATCCATCACCCGGTGCTTGGCGGCAATGACCATGATATTTTGCATGGCGATCGGGTCATGCGTATCATAATCGACTGTTTGCTCCCCTGCGCTATAGCGATAATAGCTTTTTTGAGCGGGGACATACTTGTACTGCACTTGCGCATAGCTGCGATGCGAATACGTAATCGTAATGGTTTCCGCCTTCTCCCCTGTCGCAGTATCTTGGCGAAATGAAAGCGGCTGGACATCGTCTTGCAGCGCATAGCCGTTTTCGGCTGCCCCTTTTTCAATATTGGCAAATGTAATATAGGAATTATGCGGCGCTTTACGGAACGAAGCGCGTTTAAACAATGTTCCGTCATAAAACAAGCCGTTTAAATAATCCGTCGTTCCATCTTCCAACAAGGCTTTTGCCTCCGGACTCCAGCCATGGCAAACATAGATCGCATGATAGCCATTGCTCAAATCAATATAGTAGTCGCGCGCACTGCGTATTGGACCTACTTTTTCTGGAAATTCGCTCTGATATAATGCTAAAAAGCGCGTAATATCCCCTTCTGCCAGCACCTCATAAACGATATCTGCTTTTTGCAGTCCTGACTGCGGCCGCGCTTTTGGATGATTGTTTACCATTACCGCAACAACGCGATGGTTCACCGCACCTTCCGCTGGCAGCCCGGTTAGTGGAAACACTTGCTGTTTGGAAATGTCCTGTTGTTTTGGTGTTTCCACGGGTGCCGGTTTCGGCTGAGAGGCTTGTTGTTTTTCTTCATGCATACAACCGCCCATGAAAAGGTACAGCGCACTAAACGCAACCAACCAACGTTTTTTCACCAGTCACACAACCTTTTTCTTTTCTATTTTAACGCATTATCGACGGAAAGAGTACTGTTTTGTTCATTACATCATAAATTCCTCGTTGTGTTATACGCACATACGGTAAATGTGTCGATTGCAAAAAGAATAGCGAATAAACTGGGTCAACAAAACGATATCCGCGCTGCTTTAATAGTTCAACGAACTTTTTCTCCTCATCAATCAGTTGTTCTACGCTTTGTTCCGATGTCATGCCACTGAGGGATAGCGGAATTTCATGAATGATTTCGCCATTTTCCACCAGCACAATTCCGCCGCCGATTTCACCCATTCGTTGGAAAGCAAGAAACATATCCTGCTTGCTTTTTCCGATTAAAATAATATCCCCTGTAGTCGAATAGGAGCTAACAAGTCCGTGAACACGAGTAGCAAATCCTTTTAATATCGTATTGACACGCCATTTTCCATGACGGTCGATAAGCACCAAAAAGCTTTCATCATGATCGGTAGACAGTGCATCGCGTGAGGTGTCAATCGAAATAGAATATGGTTTCATAATAACCGAGTTTTGCATATGCATTCCCATCGGCATTGAAAAATGCAAGTCGTCCATCGATAAATTCCAAGATAGACGAAGCGGTTCAATTCCGTAGTCGTTCCACGATATCGATGGCCATGTTATCGAGCCGTCTCCCTCCCGCTTTACCCACTGTCCTTTTGCAAGTACTTGCACAGGAGTAGGGTCTTCTTTCGCACGTAAAAAGTTAATGTTTGCTATTCTTCCTGTCGTAATGCTGCCATGGAGATGCTCGATTCCGTAATGACGCGCGACGTTCACCGTAGCCATGTTGTAGGCGTCAATGACAGGAACACCATGATCCAACGCAATACGAATCAAACGGTCGATAACTCCATCCTCATAAAACGCTGGCGGCGAACCGTCCGTCGTAAGAATCAACTTATCATACTGATGAATGCCAAGTTCCTTTATTTCTTGGAGAAGTACCGGTAAATCCGGGCGAATGGATGAATGGCGCAATGACACGGTATATCCGTGCAAGAGCCGCGTATATACTTCTTTCCCTGTCATCGCTTCATGATCGCAATCAGCGCCAAGCAGCACCATTTTTGTAAGCGTTTTCTCAGAAGCACCAGGAAAATGGCCTTCAATTTTTCGTTTCATCCGCTTTGCTTCTTGAATCCAATGGAGCATAAGATCGTCTCCAGCGAGAAGCTTCGGCCATCCTGTTAACTCCCCGCCTTGCAATACCGTTTCTTGTTCGAGCCACCGTTTTATTCTGGCGTTGGATAACTGTTCTTCTTCTCTCTCCAGCTCCGTCTGTCCATCAAATCGGCACCACCAGTACATCGATGATGGAAGCGTATTCATTTTCTCCAACAAAGAAAACGCCTTGTTATCTGACAATTGCAAAATAAAGAATAAATTATCGTTAATCAATGTTGTCGTTCCATATTTCGATGCATAGTGCGCAAACGTATGGGGATTATATAACTGAAATGGATGTGCATGCGGTTCAATATAGCCAGGAACTAACACATAACCGCTGCAATCAATGATTTCGCATTGATCATCGACCCGATCGGGAAACCGTTCCCCGACGTACACAATTCGATCATGATATATCCAAATATTTCCTTTTAACCATTCACGAAAATATGAATGTAAATACGTGGCATTCGTTAACACTATTGTCGGCGATTTTTTTCCGTCAATAATCGCGGCATGTTCACGTAGTTCATAACTTTTCCAACGATAACGTTGTTCGCTCATATACACCCCGTCCCCTTTTTTTCCTAATCATGCCATATAATCATTTTACCGCATTAAAGTCATTTTCACAATGAAAAATAAGGAGGAAAAAATACCAATGGCAAATATCGGTATTGTAAATGCGCTTATTCGCATCACGTTCGGGCTAACGATGCTTGCATGGGCAACGGCAAAAATGGTAAGACGTCCTTGGTGCACCTCTTATCTTATTGTCGCGTTGCTCGCTGCCATGAAAGTAGGCGAAGGAATCACCCGTTTTTGTCCAATGACTGCTTTATTTGAAAATTATCACCATGAGCAGGCGATTCGCATAAAAGAGAATGCTACAATCAATCCTACGTAAAAAGACTGGCGTTTGCATAACGCCAGTCCGTTCAAAGGAGTGAAATAAACATGTTGCTCGAATACATGACAGATATGTCGTTTGTACTTGCTACTTTGGTTGGCGGCATTATCGCCCTTGTGTTTGTCTATGTGCGCCGGAAGCGCGTTCGATAGCCCTTTTGCCGATGTCACGGCGATAAAACAGCTGGTCGCAAGCGATATGGGTAATTTGCGCATATACCGCCTTCCTTGCCTGCTCGAGCGTCTCCCCTTTCGCCGCCACAAGCAGCACGCGGCCACCGTTTGTATATAAAGTGTTATTTTCCATCTTCGTTCCTGCGTGAAATACTAATGTTTTTTCCTCTAGCTGATCCCAGCCGCTAATAACCGCTCCGCGTTCATATGCCCCTGGATATCCTTTCGCTGCTAGCACCACGCCGATGACGGCCTCATCCGACCAACGAAGTTCGATGTTCCGTCCTTCCATAACGGCGGTGATCACTTCAATAAGGTCATTTTCTAACCGCGGCAGCACCACCTGCGCTTCCGGATCGCCAAAGCGAGCATTAAACTCGATCACTTTCGGGCCTTGGCTTGTTTCCATTAATCCTGCGTACAATACTCCGGTAAACGGTCGTCCTTCCGCCGCCAATGCTTTTGCCATCGGCTGAAGGATCGTGGACAGCGCGGTTTCCACCGTTTGCTGGGAAATTTGCGGCACTGGGGAGTATGCTCCCATTCCGCCCGTGTTTGGCCCTTCATCATTGTCATATGCGCGCTTATGGTCCTGAGCAATCGCGAGTGGATAAACACGTTCGCCATGGACAAACGCCATAAACGAAAACTCTTCGCCTTCTAAGTATTCTTCCACGACCACTTTTTTGCTCGCATCGCCAAACTGATTTTCGATCATCATCACCTCTAGCGCCTCGATGGCCTCAGAAAGCGTCGCAGCGACAATCACGCCTTTTCCTGCTGCCAATCCGTCCGCTTTAATGACGATCGGCGCGCCTTTTTTCTCGACATATGCTTTTGCTTCCTCATACGAAGTAAAGGTCGCATGTTCAGCCGTCGGAATGCCATATTTTTTCATCAACTCTTTGGCAAATGCTTTGCTTCCTTCAATTAACGCCGCATTTTTACGCGGGCCGAAAATAGGCAATCCTTCCGCCTCGAAACGGTCGACAATACCGGCAAGCAACGGCGCTTCCGGACCGACAATCGTAAGATCGATACCCTCCTGCTTGGCAAAGCGAACAAGCGCGTCGATGTCGTGTTCGTCAATCGGAACAAGCTCCGCTACTTGCGCGATGCCCGGATTGCCCGGGGCGGCGTATAGCTTAGTAACAAGACGGCTTTGCGCGGCCTTCCAGGCAATCGCATGTTCCCTGCCGCCGCGGCCGACAATCAATACTTTCATGGCGCTCCCTCCAACTTAATGTTTAAAATGGCGGATTCCCGTAAAGACCATGGCAATTCCGTATTCATCCGCTTTGCGAATGGAATCGGCGTCACGAATTGAGCCGCCCGGCTGGATGATGGCGGTAATGCCGGCTTTGGCCGCCGCTTCAACAGTATCGTCCATCGGGAAAAACGCATCGGAGGCAAGCACTGCCCCGTTTGCTTTCTCTCCCGCCTGTTCAATCGCGATTTTCGCCGCGCCGACACGATTCATTTGTCCGGCGCCGACGCCGATCGTCATCCCGTCTCTCGCCAACACGATGGCGTTCGATTTGACGTGTTTGACCACCTTCCAGGCGAATTGCAACTGTTTCCATTCCTCTTCTGTCGGTTCTCGCTTCGTCACGACTTTCAAATCAGCGTCATCAAGCGTGTGCGTATCCGTTTCTTGTACAAGCAGCCCGCCTTGCACGGAAACAAACATTTTTTCTTTCGTCTTTGTAGCCGCGAAATCCACTGTCAAGAGACGAATGTTTTTCTTTTGCGTTAAAATCGCGAGCGCCTCATCGCTAAAAGATGGAGCGATGACGATTTCTAAAAAGATTTCGTGCATTTTTTCGGCCGTCGCTTTATCGACTTCGCGGTTTAAAGCGATAATGCCGCCAAAAATCGAAGTCGGATCAGCCTCGTACGCCTTTAGGAACGCTTCATAAATCGTCGCGCCTGTGCCGACGCCGCACGGATTCATATGCTTCACCGCCACTGCTACCGGTTCGGTAAATTCTTTTACTAGTTGTAGTGCGGCGTTCGCATCATTAATGTTGTTGTACGATAACTCTTTTCCGTGCAGCTGTGTTGCTTGCGCAATCGAGAAAGAGGCACCGAGCGGTTTTTTATAAAACGCCGCTGTTTGATGCGGATTTTCCCCATAGCGCAATGCTTGTTTTTTCTCGAAAGTGACCGTTAATGTTTCCGGATATTCTTCTCCTGTTTTGTTGGTTAAATATTCGGCAATCATCGCGTCGTATGCGGCCGTATGGCGGAATACTTTTGCTGCCAGTTTCAGTTTCGTTTCTGCGGATACATCGCCATGTTCTTTTAGCTCCTGTATGACCGTATCATAGTCGGCCGGGTCTACGACGACCGTTACATAGGCGTGATTTTTCGCCGCCGCTCTCAGCATCGTCGGTCCACCGATATCAATATTTTCGATCGCCTCAGCAAATGTCACATCGCTTTTGGCAATCGTTTGTTGAAACGGATATAAATTGACAACCACTAAATCAATCGGAGTAATATGATGCTCATGAAGTTCAGCTTGATGGCGCTCATTGTCGCGGATCGCCAGCAGCCCGCCATGAATCGCCGGATGCAGTGTTTTGACGCGCCCGTCTAAAATTTCCGGAAACCCCGTCACTTCGGAAATGCCAATGACGGGAACTCCCGCTTCTTCCAACGTTTTTTTCGTTCCGCCTGTGGAGATAATTTCCACACCTAGTTCCACCAATTGTTTCGCCAGCGATACAATTCCTTCCTTGTTCGATACACTTAGCAACGCCCGTTTCACTGCCATGACTCTCTCGATCCTTTCTATTGATGTTCGAGTAATGTTTTTAATACAGCGGGATATAGCTCATGCTCCACTTCGTGAATCCGCTCCTCGAGCTGTTCCAGCGGCTCTCCGTCGTGAATCGGGACAGCGCGCTGTGCGATGATCGGTCCGGTATCCATTCCTTCATCGACATAATGAATCGTTACGCCAGTTACTTTTACCCCCGCCCGGTACGCCTGCCCAATCGCGTCTTTGCCCGGAAACGCGGGCAACAGCGATGGATGGATATTGACGATTTTTCCTTCATAGGCGTCAAGCAGCGTCGGACCGATGAGACGCATATAACCGGCAAGCGCGATGAAATCAATGTGATGTTTTCGCAGCTGGGCTAAAATCGCCTGTTCAAATTCCGCTTTAGAAGCATAATCTTTCGGCGAAAAAACGAACGCGGGAATATGCTCGCGCGCCGCCCGCTCAATGACTTTCGCTCCCGGCTTGTCGCATACTAATAGTGCGATGCGCGCCGGCAGCATCCCATTTTTGGCCGCATCGACAATCGCCTGAAAATTCGTGCCACTGCCGGAGGCAAAAACAGCAAGTTGTTTCATGCCATCGCCCCTCCAACAAATGAAACGCCTTTTCCTTGTTTCACGCGGCCGATAACATACGCTTTTTCTCCCATCTCTTTGAAAAGATCAGCCACACGATCTGCCACTTCGCGGTCTACTGCCAGCACCATGCCAATTCCCATATTGAAAATAGAAAACATTTCGCCGCGCTCTAGGTTTCCTTTCTCCCGCAGCAGCTCAAAAATCGGCGGCACCGGCCATGAGCCGTCGTCGATTTCCGCACCCAGCCCTTCCGGAAGCATGCGCGGGATGTTTTCGATAAAGCCGCCGCCCGTAATATGTGCCATTCCTTTAATATCAAATTGTTTCATCACTTGAAGAAGCGGCTTGACGTAAATGCGCGTCGGCTTTAATAGCTCTTCGCCGAGCGGAACCGTCAGCGGTTCATAGATGCGGTCCAGCTCCAGTTTCGCCTCTTCTAGCAGGACGCGACGCACGAGCGAATAGCCGTTGCTGTGAAGGCCGTTAGAGGCCAGTCCGATGAGCACGTCTCCTTCTTGAATATTGCTCCCCGTCACAAGCTTTGATTTTTCCACAATCCCGACGGCAAATCCAGCGACATCATATTCCTCTTCTTCATACATCCCCGGCATTTCCGCCGTTTCCCCGCCGATCAGTGCACAGCCTGCCTCGGCGCAGCCATCGGCGATCCCTTTGACAATATCCGCGATTTTTTCCGGCACCGCTTTGCCGCACGCAATATAGTCAAGAAAAAAGAGCGGCTCTGCTCCTTGGACGACAATATCATTGACGCACATCGCCACACAATCGATGCCAATGGTATCATGCCGGTCCATCATAAACGCAATCTTCAGCTTTGTTCCCACGCCATCTGTCCCGGAAACGAGCACCGGTTCCTTATATCCAAGCGTCGATAAATCAAACAAGCCGCCAAATCCACCTAACCCGCCAAGCACTTCCGGACGCATCGTTTTTTGCACGTGGGGCTTCATCAAAGAGACAGCTCGATATCCTGCTTCAATGTCCACGCCCGCTTGTTTATATGCTTTTGCCACGTCAAGTCCCCCTTTTTATTTCACCGTCATAAACGGCAAACACGTTCTGCTGACATTGGTCGGGTAGCTTCCGGTAAAACAAGCCAGGCATTGCCCTCGTAATGGCAGATGATCTGGCCGACCAATCGCCTCTAACAGCCCTTCTTGACTTAAAAATGCCAACGAATCGGCGCCAATGATTTGCCTAATTTCCTCGACCGTATGCTTGGACGCAATCAGCTCTTCGCGCGTCGATGTGTCAATTCCGTAAAAACATGGATGCGTAATCGGTGGCGCGCTAATGCGGACGTGCACTTCCGTCGCTCCCGCCTCGCGAAGCATCGTCACAATCCGTCTGCTTGTCGTGCCGCGCACAATCGAATCATCGACCATCACAACGCGTTTTCCGGCGACCACGCCGCGCACCGGCGATAATTTCATTTTTACCCCTTGCTCCCGCAATGACTGGGACGGCTGAATAAACGTACGGCCGACGTAACGGTTTTTAATCAGCCCCAGCTCATACGGAATGCCGGTCGCCTCCGCGTAGCCGATTGCAGCAGAAATGCTTGAATCAGGCACGCCGGTGACAATATCCGCTTCTACCGGTGCCTCTAGCGCCAGGCGTTTCCCTAAATTTTTTCTTGCCGTATGAATGTTAATGCCATCCACATTGCTGTCCGGACGGGCGAAATAAATGTATTCCATGCTGCAAATCGAACGTGGCCGCGTCGGGGCGAACCGCTCTGAACGCATTCCTTCGCCACTAATGATAATTAACTCTCCCGGCTCGACTTCTCTTTCGTACGTGGCACCGATCACATCAAAGGCGCACGTCTCGGAAGCAACGACATAAGCATCGCCAAGCCTTCCGATCGAAAGCGGACGAAATCCGTGTGGATCAAGAGCGATGTATAGCTCCTTTTCCGTCAATAACAGGAATGCAAACGCTCCTTCCACATAAGAGAGCGCCTCTTTTACCTGCTCATTGAACGTCGGCGCCTGGCTGCGGCGAATGAGATGGGCCAACACTTCCGTATCAGAAGTCGTTTGGAAAATGCTCCCCTGTGCCTCAAGCTGCAGTTTTAAATCGATCGCATTCGTGAGATTGCCGTTATGGGCAAGGGCAATGCTTCCCGTTTGCGAGCGGAACAGAAGCGGCTGAACGTTTTCATAGCCGCCTCCCCCTGCCGTTGAGTAACGGACGTGGCCGATCGCTGCCGCTCCGTTTAGCGCTTGAAGCGTATCGTTGTGAAACACTTCGGTGACAAGCCCCAACCCTTTATGGCCTTGCAGCGTTCCTTGATGGGCAACGACGATCCCCGCTCCTTCCTGGCCGCGGTGTTGAAGGCTATGCAAGCCGTAATATGTGAGCTGCGCCGCGTTTTCATGTCCCCAAATGCCGAAAATGCCGCACTCTTCATTTAATCCTTTGATTTCAGCAAGCATGGAATAGCCCCTTTCCACACGCTTCTCATTTCCGCGACGGAAAGTTGGATGACCGTTTCTCCGTTTGCGCCTTCAATAAGAAGCGTATCGTCGTCGGTTACCTCACCGATTTGCTTTGCTTCGACCAATTGCTCAAACGTTTCGCGATGTTCTTTTTTCACGGAAACGATAAACCGCGATTGTGTTTCGCTAAATAGTTCACTAATCGTATCCCCAGCGATCTTGACTTTCGCGCCAAGTCCATCCGCACCCATCAAACATTCCGCCAAGGCAACAGCAAAGCCGCCTTCCGCGATATCATGCGCCGATGCGATCACCCCTGCCTGGATCGCCGTTAACAGTTGTTTTTGCCGCTTCGCTTCCACCGTTAAATCAATGGCTGGCGCCTGGCCAAAAATGCGGCCTTCAAGCCATTTTTGCAGCTCGCTTCCGCCAAACTCCGGCTGCGCTTCGCCGATGACATAAATGAGATCGCCCGCACGTTTAAATGATTGCGTCGTAATATGACGAATGTCTTCAATAAGACCGACCATTCCGACAATCGGAGTTGGATAAATCGCTTCTCCGTTCGTTTCGTTATATAAGGAAACGTTCCCGCTGATGACCGGTGTTTCCAACGCACGGCAAGCGGCGCTCATTCCATCGACCGCTTTTTCGAGCTGCCAGAAGATTTCCGGTTTTTCCGGGTTCCCGAAATTTAAGCAGTCCGTCAATGCCAGCGGTTTGGCACCGGAACAAACTACATTTCTCGCCGCCTCGGCTACAGCAATTTTCCCACCGGTTTCCGGATCTAAATAAAGGTAGCGCGAGTTGCAGTCCGTTGTCATCGCCAGCGCCTTATTTGTGCCGCGAATGCGCACGACGGCCGCATCTGATCCCGGCGCAACTACCGTATTGGTTCGCACCATGTAATCGTATTGATCATATACCCATTCTTTGCTGGCGATCGTCGGCTGCGCTAGCAACGCCAGCAACGTTTTTGCATAGTCGGTGACAGCAGGAACGTATGGCTCCATCGCTTGGAACTCGCGATAATAAGCGGGTTCTTTTGCTGGTTTATGATAGACCGGCGCATCCTTTGCCAAGGCGTCTACTGGAATTTCAGCGACGACCTCACCGCGGAAATAGAGACGGAGCATTTTATCATCTGTCACTTTGCCGATCGCTTTTGCTTCCAAGCCGTATTTGGCGAACAAATCGTAAATTTCTTGTTCACGTCCTTGTTTGACGACAAGCAGCATCCGCTCCTGCGATTCCGAGAGCATCATTTCATACGGCGTCATGCCCGCCTCACGCTGCGGCACAAGATCCAAATTCATTTCAATGCCAAACCCGCCTTTGCTCGCCATCTCCGCCGAAGAGCTGGTCAATCCAGCCGCGCCCATATCTTGAATGCCGACAAGCGCATCGGATTTTACTACTTCCAAACAGGCTTCGAGCAATAATTTTTCCATAAACGGATCGCCGACCTGAACGGCTGGACGTTTCGCCTCCGATTGTTCCGTCAACTCCTCCGAAGCAAACGTCGCGCCATGGATGCCGTCACGCCCTGTTTTCGCCCCTACATACATGACGGTGTTTCCTACCCCGGTTGCCACGCCGCGTTGAATGTCTTCATGGCGAATAATACCGACGCACATCGCATTGACAAGCGGGTTGCCTTCATACGAAGGATCAAACTGCACTTCACCGCCGACGGTCGGAATGCCGACGCAATTGCCGTAACCAGCGATCCCAGCCACTACATTTTCAAATAAATACTTGACACGCGGGGACGTTAATTCCCCGAAGCGAAGCGAATTTAATAGCGCAATTGGGCGCGCCCCCATCGAAAAGACGTCACGGATGATGCCACCGACACCGGTCGCCGCCCCTTGATACGGCTCAATTGCCGATGGGTGGTTATGGCTTTCAATTTTAAATGCCACCGCCAAGCCGTCGCCGATATCCACGATGCCCGCTCCTTCGCCCGGGCCTTGAAGCACATGCTTTCCTTCCGTCGGAAACTTTTTTAATACCGGCTTCGAGTTTTTGTAGCTGCAATGCTCAGACCACATAACGGAAAAAATTCCTGTTTCCGTGTAGTTCGGCAAACGGCCCAAAATCTTTTCGATCATCGCAAATTCTTCGTCCGTCAATCCCATTTCCCGATATAATTTTTCGTCTTTAATCACTGTTGGACCTGGCTCAAGTAGTAATGACATGTGTTTCCCTCCAGTATTTCACGATCGATTGGAACAGCTTCAACCCGTCAGCGCTGCCAAGCAGCACGTCCACCGCCCGCTCCGGATGCGGCATCATGCCAAGTACATTGCCTTTTTCATTGACAATTCCAGCAATATCGGCTAAGCTTCCATTTGGATTTTCACCGTGATAGCGAAAAACGATTTGCCGATTTTCGATCAGCCGCTTTAGTGTTGGTTCATCACAATAATAATTGCCTTCGCCATGGGCGATCGGGATCGTAATGATTTCGCCTTGTTCGTACGAAGACGTAAACATCGTTTCGTTGTTTTCTACTTTTAACGACACCGGGCGGCAAATAAATTTCAAACTGTTGTTGCGGCGCATTGCCCCCGGAAGCAGCCCTGCTTCGAGCAAAATTTGAAACCCGTTGCATACGCCTAATATCGGCTTTCCATCCTCCGCCGCTTTTTGGACCGCTTTCATGACGTTGGAGAAGCGGGCGATCGCTCCGGAGCGAAGGTAATCGCCGTATGAAAATCCTCCCGGCAACAAAATCGCGTCAAAATGGTCAAGACTTTCCTCATCATGCCATACGTATTCGACTTCTTCTTGCAACTCATCGGCAATCGCATGATACATATCAACGTCACAATTGGACCCTGGAAACACGATCACAGCAAATTTCACTGCACGACTACCTCCTCAATTTCATAACGGTAGTCTTCAATAACCGTATTGGCCAACAGCTTTTCGCACATTTCCCGTACCAGTTTGTCGATATCGCGGTCGCTTTTCTCGATGACAAGCTCCATAAATTTTCCGATCCGGACGTCCTGCACTTCCGTATACGATAAGCTATGAAGCGCTCCTTTGACCGCCGTTCCTTGTGGATCAAGCACACTTTCACGCAACGTTACATAAACTTTTACTTTATACATGCTGATTCTCCCCCTAATCGTTGTAAAATCGCTTCGTATGCATCCGTTAAGCTTCCTAAATCGCGGCGGAACACGTCTTTATCCAACTTTTCGTTCGTTTCCATATCCCACAGGCGACACGTATCCGGCGAAATCTCATCAGCAAGCAATATGTCTCCTTTTGCATCGATGCCAAATTCCAGTTTAAAGTCAACCAATCGCACCCGCCGCGCGGCAAAGTGCTGCGTTAATACTTCATTGACCTTGAAAGCCATTTCCTTCAAAACGGCAATTTGCTCGGAAGTGGCCAGCTTTAATATGGCGATGTGGTCTTCTAATAAGAGAGGGTCGCCAAGGTCATCATTTTTGTAATAAAATTCGATAAGAGGCGTTTCCAAAGGGGTGCCTTCTGCGATGCCAAGCCGCTTCGCCAGACTCCCGGCCACCACGTTGCGGACAACTACTTCAAGCGGGATGATCGTCACTTTTTTGACAAGTTGCTCGGTAGCAGATATTTTTTGCAGAAAATGATTCGGAATTCCCGCCTCACAAAGCTTAGAAAAGAGCAAACTAGTAATTTCGTTATTTAAACGTCCTTTGCCAGCAATCGTCGCTTTTTTCTCTCCGTTGAACGCCGTCGCGCTGTCTTTATATTCCACCCATAACGTATTCGCCTCATCCGTCGTATACACTTTTTTTGCCTTTCCTTCATACAGCAATTCTAGTTTTTTCACCATTTCCAAAGCCCCCGATACAGAATATTGGCAATTTTCTTTAGTGCAGATCGGCAAGAAGCTACTTGCCGATCTGTCGTTACGCTAACCCTAACCGTGCAAAAATCGTATCGACATGCTTTAAGTGGTAACGATAATCGAAGCAATCGTCGAGCTGTTCTTTTGTCAAACGGTTTGTAATCCGCTCGTCCGCTTCAATCAAGGAACGGAACGGCACTTGTTTTTCCCATGCTTCCATCGCTTTCGGCTGCACTAAATCGTACGCTTCTTCCCGCGTCATTCCCGTATCAATAAGGGCGAGCAGGACGCGTTGCGAATAAATCAATCCTAACGTACGGTCCATGTTTTTCTTCATGTTTTCCGGGTAGACTGTCAAGTTCTTGACAATGTTCGTAAAGCGGTTGAGCATATAGTTTAAGGCGATCGTTGCATCTGGCAAAATAATGCGTTCGGCAGAAGAATGGGAAATATCGCGTTCATGCCAAAGCGGAACATTTTCGTACGCCGTCAGCATATATCCGCGGATGACGCGTGCCATTCCCGTCATGTTTTCCGAACCAATCGGATTGCGCTTGTGCGGCATCGCCGACGAACCTTTTTGTCCTTTCGCAAAAAACTCTTCCACTTCCCGCACTTCGCTTTTTTGCAGACCGCGAATTTCGACGGCAAATTTTTCAATTGATGTCGCAATCAGTGCCAGCGTCGCCATATAATACGCATGGCGGTCGCGCTGCAGCGTTTGTGTGGAAATCGGCGCTGGTTTCAATCCTAATTTTTCGCAAACATATTGCTCCACAAACGGATCAATGTTCGCATACGTCCCGACCGCGCCGGAAATTTTGCCGACGCGCACCATTTCCGCCGCTTGTTTAAACCGTTCTAAATTGCGCTGCATTTCCGCATACCATAATGCCATTTTCAACCCAAATGTTGTCGGTTCCGCGTGAACGCCGTGCGTGCGTCCCATCATGACCGTATATTTATGCTCCAACGCTTTCTCTTTCAATACTTGAATGAAATTTTCTAAATCCTTTAATAAAATTTCGTTCGCTTGTTTTAGTAAATAAGATAGAGCGGTGTCTACGACGTCTGTCGATGTCAGCCCGTAGTGCACCCACTTCCGTTCTTCGCCTAACGTTTCTGAAACAGCGCGCGTAAACGCCACGACATCATGGCGCGTTTCTTCTTCAATTTCTTTAATGCGCGCGATATCAAACGAAGCGTTTTGGCGGATGCGCTCGA
This sequence comes from Parageobacillus genomosp. 1, assembly GCF_000632515.1. Taxonomy (GTDB): domain Bacteria; phylum Bacillota; class Bacilli; order Bacillales; family Anoxybacillaceae; genus Saccharococcus. Next base: position 162,474 of record NZ_CM002692.1, on the reverse strand, counting down.
CATCTTCTTTTGGAATAACGCCAAGCTCGGCCCACGCCTCGCAAGCTAAAATTTCCACTTCGAGCCATGCTTTAAAGCGGTTTTCTTCCGTCCAAATCGCTCCCATTTCCGGTCTTGTGTAACGTTCGATCATACGTATTCTTGCCTCCGATCCTTCCAAATTTGCCATGAATTCACCATTTCCAGCGCGTCATCCACATGTTCGGCAAGCACTGTGACATGCCCCATTTTTCGTTTCGGTTTTGCCTCTTTTTTGCCGTATAGGTGCAAATGCGCCGCACCAAGTTTTCCAATGCTTTGCCGTATCGGCTCGACATATTCCCCTAAAATATTGACCATGACTGCCGGCTTTAGCAAGGCGGTGCTGCCTAACGGCCAATTGCAGATGGCGCGGACATGCTGCTCAAATTGGGACGTCGCACAAGCATTAATTGTATAATGACCCGAGTTGTGCGGTCTAGGGGCAAGCTCATTAATATAAATATCCCCTTCTTTTGTCAAAAACATTTCGACTGCCAGCGTTCCGACTAAAGAAAAGTAATCGGCGAGCGTTTCCGCATAGCGCACCGCTTTTTTTGCGACATCCGCAGCGATACGCGCTGGGGCAATTGTTTGATGCAAAATATTATCGATATGAATGTTTTCAGCAACCGGAAATGCCGCCATCTCACCGAATCCGTTTCTTGCGACGATCACGGAAATTTCTTTGTCAAACGAAATCCAGCTTTCCAATACGCAAGGACCAACTTCTAACAAAGAAAGCGCCGCTTCGACATCTTCTTGGCAGCGAATCACGTGTTGCCCTTTTCCATCGTAGCCGCCGCGGCACGTTTTCAGCACACACGGAATGCCGATTTTTTCAACTGCCAAAGCAAGCTCTTCTTTCGTTTGTACTTCCGCATACGGAGCGACGGGAAGACCTGCAGCGACGATTGCCTGCTTCTCGGTCGCGCGATCTTGCGTGACGGCGAGCAACTTGCTTCCCTGCGGTACATAAGCGTGTTCAACGAGCCAATGTAAAGCATCAGCATCAATATTTTCAAATTCATACGTAATCACATCGCTTACTTTCGCCAGCTCTGCAATCGCCCCGCGGTCGCTATATTCGGCAGTAATTTCGATATCAGCCACTTGGCCACAAGGAGAATCAGGTGTTGGGTCGAGCACGGCGACACGAAATCCCATCGCTTTTGCCGAAAGTGCCATCATCCGCCCAAGCTGTCCGCCGCCAATAATTCCGATCGTCTGTCCGGGAAGAATTTGCTGCTTATCCAAGTTGATCACTACTTTCCATCACTTGTTTTCGTATTTGCTCTCTTCGCTCCTTTAATGCCTCCATGTATTGCGGATCATGAATGCCTAATATGGCAGCCGCTAAAAGCCCCGCATTTGTCGCTCCTGCCTTTCCAATGGCAACGGTGGCGACTGGCACCCCGCCTGGCATTTGCACAATCGATAAAAGGGAATCTAACCCGTTTAACGCTTTTGACTGCACCGGCACCCCAATAACAGGGATGGTCGTTTTCGCCGCTATCATTCCCGGCAAATGGGCCGCTCCTCCCGCCCCAGCGATAATCACCTTAATTCCTCTTTCCTCCGCTGTTTCGGCATATTCAAACATGTAATCAGGCGTTCGATGGGCCGAAACGACCTTTTTCTCATATGGAATTTGCAGTTCCTCTAATATATCGCAAGCATGCTTCATCGTTTCCCAGTCTGAATGACTGCCCATGACCACTCCAACAAGCGGCGGCATACGATATTCACTCCTTCATCATTTATAACAAAACCCAGAACGTACGTTCCCATTTCTTTATAAGGGAAAGTATCGCTCTGGGCACACTTCGACCATCTTGCCGTAAAAAAGCCAAACCGATCCTTTCCCTCATAGTCCAATAATTTACGGTTATTGGGTAGAGACTTTTGGGCCATATTCCCAAAATTATATGAGGGTTCATCCACACTATAAAGCTACTATTATCTTATCAATCTTTTTCATGGACTGTCAATAAAAATCGAACATTTAATTTATATATAATCTAAATGTTCGTGTTTTCTTCCTCACCAAACGATAGAGCAAACATATGATGAAATAGCGGAGGAGGGAGACATTGTGAAAGGGAACCCATTTGATCCGTTTTCCGATTGGACAAAACATTGGCAGCAATTTTTCCAAGGAGACTTTTGGGGGAATTTCCAATCATTTTTGCCAGCGACAAATAAACAACAATCTGGCATTAATATATATAAAAAAGACAACGAACTGCTGATCGTTGTCAGTTTGCCCGGATTAGAAAAAGTGGAAGACGCAGAACTTTATATATACTATAAAACATTAGAAATCAAGGCTAATATTAACTTAAACTTTAAAGGATTCGAGTTAGTGGAGGAAGGAATCTTTCAAGGCACATGGGAAAAAACGATTCCCCTTCCATTTGCAATAAAGGAAGACCGCATTGAAGCAACGTACCATAACGGTTTGCTGTTCATTCATCTGCACCGTCTGATTCCGGATGAGCAAAAAAAGAAAATCGAAATTAAAAAAGGGGAATAAGCAAAAAAAGAGGATGTCCCAAATTGGGACACCCTGTTCCAATGTTCCGTTTCCTATACTAAATCAAAAAGGGGGTCTAGGAAACGATGATAACGCTTCTAGTTTTGGGGGAGAGGATTTAAATGGCGTCATTAAAACTTTAATGACCTAATCAGAGATAGGCAAAAAAATTAGAGAACCCATTCAGCTCTCTAATTTTTGCCTGCCTAGCGACGACCTACTCTTGCAGGGGCGCTGGCCCCAACTACCATCGGCGCTGGAGAGCTTAACTTCCGTGTTCGGGATGGG